>CAZPZJ010000093.1:0-13309 GCA_964591055.1 uncultured Leptospiraceae bacterium | reverse complement strand
CAGGTAGAGCAGCATGGCGAGGAGCGCCGCCGCGAGCAGGTAGAAATAGCCCCAAATCCCCGTGATCATCCCGACAAGCCCGCCGGGCATGCACAGCACACGGGAAAGCCCCGTGGCGCAGAACAGCGCCAGCACGGCGTAAAACAGCCGTTTCGCCGCCCTCTCGTGCGCATCCCTGTCGGAGTGCAGAGAGAGGATGCTCACACACGCGGCGGCGCACGAGAGCGCAACCGTCGCCGCAAACAGCGTTACATGCAGCGCGAACATGGGACCTCCCCGCATTCAATCACTCGTCAACTGAAAACCACATACCAGCCGGGGCCGATTCAGACAATAACTTTTTTCCGGCCGGGTTCTCATCAGGCCGCGTCCCCCCGGCGATTCGCTCATGCCGATGTTGCGGGCTCACGCGAAGGTTTCAATGATACGGTAGGATGAATCGCGCCGGGCGGGAATCCTGCCGGCGTTCCTGATGACGTCGATCATCTGGGGGGCGCTGGTCTCGTTGCCCGCGCCTGTTGAGCGCACCACCAGCTCCTCCATCACAATCCCGCCCATGTCATTGGCCCCGGCCGCGAGCGCCAGCTGGGCCAGCTTCATCCCCTCCGTAAGCCAGCCCGTCTGCATGTACCGCACGTTGTCGAGGTATATGCGGGAGATGGCCACGATCTTCAGGTATTCCATGCCCGTCGCGGGCGCGATGTAATCCATGGCGGTGCGCGGCGGGGAAAACGACCAGGGGATGAAGACGCGTATGATCCCCGTCTCGTCCTGCACCGAGCGGACGAACTCGAGGTGCTCCACCCGCTCCGCAAGGCTCTCCCCCATGCCGTAGGTCATGGTGGCCGACGACGGCAGCCCGCGCCCGGCCAGGGCGCGCATCACTTCGCGCCATTCATCGCGCGAGAGCTTGCGCGGGCTCACGGCGCTCCGGACCCGGTCGACCAGGAGGTCCGAGGCGCCGGGCATGGAATCGAGGCCGGCTGCGGCCATGCGGCCGATCGCATCGTCGATGGTGATGCCGCTTTTCCGGGCGATGTGGGCCGTTTCGGCGGGCGAGAAGCAGTGGAGGGCGATGCCGGGGTAGCGGCCCCTGATCAGACCAAGCATCCCGCAGAGATCATCGATGGTGAGGCCGGGATGCAGCCCTCCCTGCAGCATCACCTGCGATCCCCCCAGGGCCGCGAGCTCCTCCACCCTTCGCAGGATTTCATCATGTGTCATGACGTAGGAGTTCCTGCCGCCGGGGCGCACGTGGTAGGCGCAGAAACGGCACGAGGCCTCACAGACATTGGTGTAGTTGACAATCCGGTCGATGATAAAAGCCACGGTGTCATCGGGATAAACCATGCGCCTGCGGGCGTCGGCGGCCATGGCCAGCGCGGGCAGGTCCCAGTCGAAGAGCTCCAGGGCGTCGTTGCGGTCGATGCGGTCGCCCCGGTACACTTTTTCGGTGAGCGCTTTTCTCTCCATTCCCATCGCCTTAAAATGATATGAACTCGATGTCTTTGACCGGACGCAGCAGCCCCAGCGCGGCCGCCTGCTCAAAATAGTACTCCAGCGCGTGCTTCATCTCCACCGTGAACTCGAACCTCAGGCAGTCGTAGTAGGCGTTGATATCGTAGGGGACGTCGGGATAGCGGCGCCGCGCGGCGTCGATGAGCTCGCCGCGCCCGTTCGCGAGGCAGGCCAGCGAGCGCCGGTACGAAGCCAGCACCGATCGGAGGATTGGGCGGCTTTTCCCCACCGCGTCGCGCTGCAGGACGAACACCGCAAAGACCACGGGGTGCCCGGTTTTGCGCAGCCACAGATCGCCAAGGTCGTACTGGTAGGCCACGGGCACGCCCGTTTCCACCATCGCCTCGTTGCCGATGATCAGCGCGGCGTCGACGCTCGCGAGGTCGGGCTGCGGGGGGACTTGCACGTACTGCGGCTCGATGCCGTAGAACTTTTTCAGGAGTATCTTTAAAAGATTTTCCGATGTCTTCGACGCCATGGAGACTCCCACCCGCTTCCCGGCCAGCTCCTCGATGGGACACGCGCTCTTCAGTATCACCGACTGCACGTAGCCGATGGAGCTCAGGCAGAAGTCCGAGAGCATGAGCGTCCGCTCCTGAAAGTCTGCAAACGCCGCGGCCGAGATCGGGCTCATCGCCAGCGTCCCGTTGCTCACCCCCGCGTTCAGATGGCTGGGATAGCCGGGGACCACCTCGATACCCGAAACGGGCTCCTTCTCGAACATGTGATAGTAGAACGGATAGCAGTTGAGATAATTGATGTAACCGATTCTCACCGTCATTCCTCCAGGGTTGTGTTCCGATATCCGGCGTTGCTGCGGACGGGCGCCCTCCCGGCGTCCCGGATCAGGCGCACCAGGTGCTCCTCCGAACCGGCATCGGGCGTCCGGGCTCCCGCCGCATGGACAACCCGCTCGTGGTGGTAGGTGGCCCCGAAATCATCGACTCCACAGTCAAGAAGGACCTGCGCCATCTTGTCCCCCAGGTACATCCAGAGCGCCTTGAGGTGGGGAACGTTGTGCAGAAAAATGCGCGCCGTGGCGAAGATCCGGACCTCGTCGAAGCCGGTCGGCTCGGCCCGGCGGGCCCGGACGGCGGTGTTCTCATCATGGTAGGGCAACGGCACGAAGGTCTTGAATCCGCCGGTGCGGTCCTGGAGGGTGCGGACGCGTGACAGGTGGTCAACGATGTCCTCCCGGTCCTCAATGTGGTTGTAGAGCATGGTGACGTTGGTGCGAAGCCCCATTGAATGGGCCGTTTCCATCACCTCCAGCCATCGCTCCGCAGGAATCTTCCTCGGCGCGATCACCGAGCGCTTTTCATGCGCAAAAATTTCCGCCCCGCCGCCGGGAAGCGCGTCCACCCCGGCCGCGACCAGCCGCTTCATCACCTCCCGCAGCGGCAGGCCGCTCCGGCGGGCGAAGTAATCGTACTCAACCGCCGTAAAGGCGACCACGAACAGGTCGGGCTTCACGCCCTTGATCCGGCGGATCATCTCCTCGTAGTACGCGAAGTCCGGCGATGGATTGAGTCCGCCGACGATGTGAACTTCGTCTATCCCGCCCCGCACGGCGTCCCGCACTCGCGCTTCGATCAGTTCGAGCGGCATCAGGTAGGCGCCGGCGTCGCCCTCGTCGCACGAGAACGCGCACAGGGGGCATCGCAGCTCGCAGATATTGGTGTAGTTCAGGTTCATGTTGACGCCGTAGTAGGCTCGCCGGCCGTGCAGCGCTTCCCTGACGTGGTTGGCGATCATGGCCAGATCCATGACGGCGGCGGTGCCGAGCATGGCGCGGGCGTCTTCGGCGTCGACGGGCGCGCCTGCCAGCACCTTCTCCGCGATTGTCCGCAGGCGCGGGTCGCTGATGCGCGCGATATCGATCATGCCTCCCCCCATGGCCGGAAGAGGCTGTGTTCGACGCCGAGCAGGTTCAGCGCCTTGCCGACCACAAAATCGATCATGTCCTCCACGCTGTGCGGCCGGGTGTAGAAGGCGGGAGCGGGCACCAGGATGTCGGCGCCCGCGCGCCTGGCCCGGAGCATGTTTTCAAGGTGGACAAGCCCCAGGGGAGTTTCCCTCGGCGCGAGAACGCAGCGCCGCCCCTCCTTGAGGGCAACGTCCGCGGCGCGGGTGATGAGGGATGCGGAATATCCGGACGCCACGGCGGCAAGGGTCTTCATCGAACAGGGCATGATGATGAGTGCGGTGAAGCTCGATGTGCCGCTCGCAACGGGGGCGAAGAGATCGCCGTCGCCGTACTCCCGCAGCTTCTCAAGCGGCAGTGATCTGTCCCTTCGCCGGATAACATCCGCGAGCTTCTCAAAGGGAGCCCCGTCCGTCACCTCGTGGCGCACGATCTCGCGCCCCATGGCGGAGAGTATCGCCGCAACCCCGGCTCCCGAACGCAAAAGCTCCTCCACAAGGCGCACGCCCAGAATGGCCCCGCTCGCGCCGGTGATTCCCACGACAAAGCTGTTTTCTCCTCCGCCGGGATTCATCACAGGACCACCATGTCCAGAAGCCGCCGGCCGGCCAGGTGCGCAATGAGCGAGTCACAGACGACGCCGGCCAGGAGAATCGGCGACACCCAGCGGTTGAGGGAAAAAAAGCGCAGGATTGCCGGTGCCGGGTCGGCCCCGCGGGCGATCACCTGCTGCTGCGCGAACACCATTCCCACGCAGGCGAGCGCGCCCCAGTACGGCGCATCGCGCCCGGTCAGGAGCCCGGCCGCAAAAAGGCAGGCGAAGGCGCCGCAGTAGGAGAGCGCCGAGAGCGCCAGCGCCGTCCGCGCCCCGAAGCGCGCGGGGATGGAGTGCAGCCCCTCACGCCGGTCGAAACCGCGGTCCTGAAGGGCGTAGACCATGTCGAGGCCCGCGATCCACATCATGATGGCCCCTCCCAGAAGAAAGGACACCGTGTCAAAACGGCCCGTCACCGCCACATACCCGCCGATGGGGGCCGCCGCCTCGACGAAGCCCAGGTAGAAGTGGGACGACGCGGTGAATCGCTTGAAATAGGAATAGCTGAAAAGAAGCACCACCGCCGCGAATGAGAGGGAGAAGCACAGCGCGTTGAGCATGTACGATGCCGCGACCAGCAGAACCGATGAACCGGCCGCCAGCGCCCACACCGCAGAGCGCGGCAAGGCTCCACTGGGAACGTGGCGCGCGCTGGTGCGCGGATTGCGGGCGTCGATATCCGCGTCGATCACCCGGTTGAATGACATGCCCGCCGTGCGCGCCGCGACGAGCGCGACGGTGACCCAGAGCCACTGCGCAAGGCTCCCTCCTCCGGCGAAGAGCAGCCCTATCCAGGCGAAGGGCAGCGCAAAGAGCGTCTGCTCGATCATGACCAGTTCTGAAAATTTTTTAAAATCCATATTCTTTCCACCTCTTCCCGACCATCTCGATGATGTCGGCTGACATGCGTATTTCGGCGGGCCAGTCGCGGCCCATGCCCTCCTCCCGTGTCTTGCGCGTAGCGTCGATGCCGAGCTTTCCTCCGAAATTGGGATAGGGCGCCGAGTGGTCCAGCGCGTCGAGCGGCCCCTCGAAGGGAAGGAGATCACGGCGCGGGTCCACGTTGTTCAAAAGTTTCCAGACTACGGTGCTATAGTCCCGCAGGTCGATGTCGTCATCGAACACCGCGATGAACTTCGTCGAGGCCATCTGCCCCATGCCCCAGAGGGCGCTGATCACCTTCTTCGCCTGCCCCGCGTAGCGCTTGCGGATGGATACCAGGGCGCAGTTGTGGAAGACCCCCTCCATCGGGAGGTCGATGTCGCTGATCTCCGGAACGATCATCTTTATGAAGGGAAGGAATATGCGCTCGGTCGCCTTCGCCATGTAGCAGTCCTCCATGGGGGGCTTCCCCACGATGGTCGACGGGTACACCGCGTCGGTGCGGGCTGTGATGCACGTTACGTGAAAGACCGGGTAGGTGTCGGCGGGCGAATAGAAGCCGGTGTGATCGCCGAAGGGCCCCTCGATGGTCTCGTCGCCAGGATCGACATAGCCCTCGATGACGAAATCCGATTCAGCCGGCACCAGGAGGTCCACCGTCCGGCCCCGGACCCGTTCGATCGGGCGTGATTCGATGAAGCCGGCGAAGAGCATCTCGTCGATGTCCGGCGGCAGGGGGGCCGTCGCGGCGAAGGTGACGGCGGGTACGCCGCCCAGGGCGACGGCCACGTCCATACGCCGGTTCAGGACGCGGTACTTTTCATAATGGCGCGCGCCATCCTTGTTGTACTGCCAGTGCATCCCCGTCGTGCTGTTGGAGAATTTCTGCATCCGGTACATGCCGGCGTTCTGCAGCCCCGTTTCGGGATCCTTCGTGATGACGACGGGCAGGGTGATGAAGGGACCGCCGTCAGCCGGCCAGCACTGCATGATCGGCAGGCGGTCGAGGAGATCGTCGCCGGTGAACACGCGCTCCTGGCAGGGGGCCTTTTTCATCTCGCGCGGGAGGATGTGCGCCAGGTCCTTCAGGGTGAAGAGCATCCGGATTTTATCGATGATGCCCGGGCCGGGCGGCTGCATCTTCATCAGCGATTCGATGCGCGCGGCGATCTCGTTGAAATCACCGCAGTTCAGCGCCATCCGCATGCGCCGGTAGGAGCCGAAAGCGTTTATCAGCAGGGGATAGTCGCTGCCACGGACGTTTTCAAACAGGAGCGCCGGCCCGTGCGCCTTGCTGACGCGGTCGGCGATCTCGGTTATTTCCAGGCGCGCGTCGACGGGCGCCGCGATGCGCTTCAGCTCGCCCGCGGCCTCCAGGCCGTCGATGAATTCCCGCATGTTCCGGTATGGCATGATCCCCCCCGCCCCGAGTCGTTTATCCGATGATGCCCCGCTTCCGCGCCCGGTCCTCGAGGACCGCGATGGCCCGCCGCCCCCGCTCGCCCAGCGTCACGGAGAAATCGTTCACATAGAGGTTGATGTGCTCCTCGATCACCCCGTCCTCCATCTCCTGCGCGTGGGCGCGTATGAACTCGCGCGACGCTTCGCGATTCGCGAGCCCGTAGCGCACGGACGCGCGAAGGGCATCCTCGATGACGCGGATATCCTCTTCGGGCAGCGCGCGCGAGGCGGCGATGCATCCCAGGGGTATCGGCAGGCCGGTCTCTTCCTCCCACCACTCTCCCAGGTCGACGATCTTTTTCAATCCATAGCGCTGGTAGACGAAACGGCCCTCGTGTATGATGAGCCCGGCGTCGTATTCACCGGCGGCAACGCCATCCAGAATCCGATCGAAGGTGGTGGCGACGACCCCGCCGATCCCTGAATGCCACAGCTGCAGAAGGAGATGAGCGGTCGTGTGGATGCCGGGGATCGCGATCCGCTTGCCCCGGAGGTCCGGCATGCCGTCGCGGGAGACCAGGAGGGGGCCGCAACCGTATCCCAGGGCGGCTCCTGCATCGAGCAGGCGGTAGCGCTCCCTGAGCAGGAGCCAGGCATGAAACGAGAGCTTGGTCAGGGGAAAGCGCTCATCGAAGGCGCGGAGGTTGAGGTCCTCGACGTCGCTGAGGTAGGACTCGAAACGCAGATCCCCGACATCTACCAGGCCGTGCAGAAGGGCATGGAAGATGAGCGTATCGTTGGGGCACGATGAAAAGGCCGCTGTGTAAGTTTTCTGTGGCATCCGCACAATCTCCCGGCATCGAACAGGTCGACTATACTACGAATGCGCTGTTTTTTTGAAAGAGAATTTTTATCCCGCCGCCGATTTCATGTTCATTCACTGATGCGTTCCGCCCCAGGGCGCTCTTGCGATCGCAGCACGCTCCCTTCCCGGCAGCGCCCCGTGTGAAAACCGCCCGCTTTCCCGTGAAAGCTCCTTTCAGGCGTGTGCAAACCGTGAAGGCATGTGGTGACCTCCAGAAAGCGGCCAATTAATCTTGACAGGAACCCTTAAATATGCGCTGTATTGCCATACCCCTTGACCGGGAGGCCCCCCATGAACGTGTTAGTCTACCTTTTCATCGCCATACTCGCATTCCTGATCGCAGCGCGCTTCTATTCACGCACAATCGCCCGCTGGCTGGGCGAGGAGCCGGACCGCCAGACGCCGGCGTGCTGCATCAACGACGGGCGGGATTTCGTGCCCACCAGGCCCTACGTGCTGTTCGCTCACCACTTTTCCGCGATCGCCGGCGCCGGACCCATTCTGGGCCCCACCGTCGCAATCCTGTACGGCTTCGTGCCGGCCTGGCTCTGGGTGGTCCTGGGCGGCATCTTCATGGGGGCAGTCCACGACTTTTCAGCCCTGTTCATATGCATGCGCGAGGGCGGCCGCTCCATGGCGGAAGTGGCGCGCAAATCCATGGGCAACGCCGGGTTCAACCTGTTCATCACCTTCACCATCCTGATGATGGTGCTCGTCACCTCGTCGTTTTTGAGCGCCACCGCGATTTCGCTCACCTCGCTGTGGCCGCTCGCGAAGATCGGAGTGGCGGAAGGGGAAACTTTCCTGAAAACGGTTACGCAGAACGGTGTGGTGATGGGCCGCATCGGCGGAATCGCCTCGACCTCGGTGATCTTCATCACATTCATGTCGCCGTTCCTGGGTTATCTCATCTATAAAAAAGGAATCAACACCATCGCGGCCTACCTGCTCGCTACGACGATCTGCGTGGTGTCGGTGGTCCTGGGGATATGGTTTCCGGTGTCGTTCCAGCCCGAGATATGGATGGTCATCATCTCCATTTACGTCCTGATCGCCGCGGGAGTGCCGGTGTGGGCGATCCTCCAGCCCCGGGACTTTATCAACGTGCAGATACTCTACGGCGGCATCATCCTGATGCTCATATCGATTCTTTCCATCGGCTTCGGCGGAGCGACCATTTCCATGCCGTCATTCAACCTGGAGCAGGGAGCGCAGTCGCTCGGATTTATCTGGCCCATGATGTTCATCACCATCGCCTGCGGCGCGATTTCGGGCTTTCACTCGCTGGTCGCGGGGGGCACCACCGGCAAGCAGCTCATGAGCGAGTGCGACGCGCGACGCATCGGCTTCAACGGGATGCTGCTGGAATCGCTGCTGGCGGTCTGCGTGCTTGTCGCGCTGGGGGCGTCGCTCGCCTTCGACGACTACCGCTCCATCGTGTGGCCTGCGGTGCAGGGCGTGAAGTCCAATCCCATCCTGGGGTTCTCGCTGGCGGCGGGGCACCTGATGAACAACGGGCTTGGCATCAACGTTGCGCTCGCCACCGTGTTCGGAATCCTGATGGTCGAGGGTTTCGTCATCACCACGCTTGACGCGGCGGTCCGCCTCAACCGCTACCTGTTCGAGGAGCTGTGGAACATCATCTTCAAGAACAATCCCCCGAAAATCCTGAAAAATTACTGGGTGAACGCCGGCATATCGGTGGCGCTCATGTGGGTGCTCGCCTACTCCAACGCGTTCAGCAAGCTGTGGCCCATTTTCGGGACCGCCAACCAGCTCCTTGCCGCGCTCGGGCTATTCGCCATCTCGAGCTGGCTGCTGCTGAAAGGCAGAAAATTCGCGTTTACGCTGCTTCCGGCGGTGTTCATGATCGCGACAACGATCGCATCCCTCGGCATTCTCTTTATGAACTACATTAAAGAGCGCAACTACATCCTGATGACCACGGACATCCTCCTGTTCGCGCTCGCGCTGGGAGCGATCGTGCTGGTGGTGAAGGTGTTTTTCGGGAAAAAGGCAGTGGCGGAGGGGGAGCCCGGCGCTCAACCGTAAGGCGCCCCTTACAGGGTCCCATGCGCACTACGCGGCCGGCATGCGGGACACAATCCCATTCCCGCCATTCAGGGACGTGGGCGAGCCCGGATCGCCCCCTCGCAGGAACACGGAAATCACGAAAGGATTGACAAAAAACACGCTTCCGGGATAGTGTGTTGTCTACATTGCACCAGTCCCTTTCTGCTAAAAACTAGCAGGTATTTTAGCAACCAATTCCGAAGGAAGGAGATATATATGAACAACTATGAGTTGACGCTGATACTGCGTGTCGGCGAATCTCTCGAGTCCCTCAAGAACACCGTTACGGAGCTGATGGCCAAGCACAGCGTGGCCGTGCAGGAAAAGAACGAGTGGGGTTCGAGAAAGCTTGCGTACCCCATCGACGGCGAGACCGACGGATTCTACACGCTGTATACGCTTCAGGCTCCCGCCCAGTCAGTCCAGAAGATCACCAGTGAATTCCGGCTGCTTCACGACATTCTGCGCTTCATGTTCGTCAGACTGTCGGAAAAAGGCGCAGCAGAGTAGCCGGTGGAGCGCTTATGGCAAGTGACATCAACAGGGTAATACTCATCGGCAGAATGGTAAAGGACCCGGACCTCCGTTACACGCAGAACGGTTCTTCGGTTGCCAACTTCTCGGTCGCCAACAACAGGATTTACACCGTGAACGGCGAGAAGAAGGAGTACACGTCGTTTTTCAACTGCATCGCGTGGGGAAAGCTCGGCGAGGCGATTGCGCAGTACTGCAAAAAAGGCCACCGCATCGGTATCGAAGGGCGGCTGCAACAGCGTTCATGGGACGACCAGAACGGCAACAAGCGCTCGACCGTCGAAGTGGTGGTGGAAAACTTCCAGTTTCTCACCCCGCGCCAGGGGCAGGAGATGTCCCAGAGCGAGATGCCCGAGCACTCCAGCTCGCCCGAAGATATTTCGTATTCGAACGACAATCCGTTTTCCGACGACGAGATACCGTTCTAGCGAAACCGGCGCACACGCCCCCGCCGGAAGCAATCCGGTCCGGCCGCGCGCCCGAAGACAATCCCATTAGAAATCATGGAGAACAGACATGTCAGATGAAATAACAAACATTGAAGCAGGCGAAGCGGAAGCGCTTCCGGCCCGGGAATCCCAGCCCGAAAAAACGGAGCATGAAAGGCCCGCCCGCACCCACGAGGGGCAGAGGGGCGGCGACGAAACTCCCGGAGAAAGCCATGAAAGAACCCGGCCTTCATTTCAGAAAACGGCCAGGTTCAGAAGGAAAAGCTGCCGTTTCTGCCACGACAAGAGCATCAAGATCGACTACAAAAGCTACGAGATGCTGGAAAAATTTATTACGGACCGGGGCAAGATCCTTCCCCGCAGAATAACCGGCACCTGCGCAAAGCACCAGCGCGCGCTTTCCAGGGAAATCAAACGGGCGCGCATCATCGCGCTCCTGCCGTTCGTGCTCCAGTAAGCAATTGCCGTGGGACTCTTCCTGCTCACATCGCTTGCCGGGCTTTCCCTGCTGTGCGCAGCGGCCTACGCCAGCTACCGCTGGTCATGGAAGGCGCTGTACGCGCTGCTGCCAGCCATCGCCGCAGGGCTGCTCTTCTACAACCGCCTTTCGGCGACAGGCCCGGAGGTCTACGCGATGCTCGCGTCCTCGACCATCGTCGGGGCGGCGGCAGGGCTGACGTTCCGGCTGAGAAGGCCCATACAGTTTTTCATCCTTACCGCCGCGCTGGGAGCGACCGCGCTGTACAGCGCCAACTACTATTTCCTGAAGACGGCGCGCGGCACCGATCTCTTCGCGCAGTCCAGGGACAGGCTGGTGCAGTACATTCAGGCGGCCCCGACAGGGACCGACCAGGCGAAAAGGGACGAGCTGCTGTCACAGATCGACAGGACGATGGAGTTCATCAAGGACATGGTCCCTTTTTCGTACTTCCTCAACGTCCTGACCTTCTCGATGCTGCTCTTCCTGGTCATGCGGATGGCGCTTCGTAAAATGTCGGGAGGGGCGATCACCAGCGGCGCGGGGCTTGAGTTTTTCCGACTCAACGATTACATGATTTTTATTCTCATCGGCGGGTGGCTCGCTTTTTTGCTTGTGGAAAAGAGCAAATTCAGCGCACTCCATACCGCCGGCTTCAATGTCGCGCTGATTTTCTCATTCCTCTACGTCATTCAGGCGCTGGGGATAATTAAATACTATTTTCTCAGGAAAAATCTGCCCATCCTGCTCTTGCCGCTGGGCATTGTGTTCGTGCTTTCGTTCTTCACCCAGTTTCTGCTCTTCCTGGTGATTATCCTGGCGAGCGTCGGCGCAATCGATTTCTGGGCCGATTTCAGGAGGTTCGAACACCCCGGCGCGGGCGGCGATGAACAATAGCGTCTCTTGCCGGCCGCAAAGGCGGCCGGACTTGCCGGAAGCCCCGTACGCACGCCGGGGGAGCCGGAAAGCAAATTTCACAATCAGATGCATGGAGATACGATATGAAAGTGATACTTCAGAAGGACGTCCCGAACCTCGGCGAAGCAGGTGACATCAGGGAAGTCAGGGAGGGCTTCGCGCGCAACTACCTCCTCCCCAAGAAACTGGTCGTCATCGCCAACGAATCCAGCAGGAAGGCGATCGATCACCAGAAGAAGATGATAAAGATCAAAAAGGAAAAGCGCAAGAAGCTGAGCGAAAAGGTCCGCGAGGCCATCGCAGGGCTTGAAATTTCGTTCGCGGTGCAGGTGGGCGAGGAAGGCAAGCTGTTCGGCTCCGTCACCTCAATCGATATCGCCCGCAAGCTCAAGGAGCTCGGCCACGAGGTCGACAAGCGCAAGATATTACTGCACGCGCCCATCAAGGAGCTCGGCAGCTTCGATGTCGCCATCAAGCTCGAGGAAAGCGTGAGCGCCACGATCAAAGTCAACGTCGAAAAGGAGTAAAGGATGCCCGTCGAGGCCCTTCCACCGCAGGACATCGAAACCGAAGCCTCCTGCCTCGCGTCGGTGCTTCTCAGCAGAGAAGCGCTTCTCAAGATCATCGGAATCCTCCACCCGGAGGATTTCTATCTTGAAAGCCACCGGCTCATTTACGAGGCGATTATCGACCTGGACCGGAAGAACAGGCCGCTCGACCTGACCACGCTCAAGCAGCGGCTCCTTGACGCCGGCAATTACGATAAAATCGGCGGCGACCGCGCGCTCGTGGGCATGTACCAGGTCACGGCCCATTCCGCCAACGCCGAGTACTACGCCGAGCGGGTCAAGGAGCTCAGCCTGCGCCGCAAGTTCATCGACGTGGCCACCCGTTCCATCGCCAAGTGCTACGACCGCTCAATCGAGACGCAGGAGCTCATGGACGAGATTGAGCGCGACATCTTCCAGGTGACCGAAAAGCGCATCACGTCCGATTTCAGGAGCATCGAAGACATCCTGGCCGAGACATACGAGAACATCCGCATGATGCACGAGCACAAGCGGCAGGTCACCGGGGTGGCGAGCGGCTTCTCCGACCTTGACAAAATGCTCACCGGGTTTCACGGATCCGAGCTCGTCATCATCGCCGCCAGGCCGTCGATGGGAAAGACCGCACTCGCGCTCAATATCGCCAACCACATGGTGCTCCGGGAAAAAAAACCGGTGCTCTTCCACTCGCTCGAAATGCCGTCAACGCAGCTCGCCATGCGCCTCCTGTGCATCGAGTCGATGGTGGACTCACAGCGCGTCCGCACCGGCCACATCGACGCCGGGGAGCTCAAGCGGATACAGGCGGCCACGGACCGACTTTCGAAATCCCAGCTCTACATCGACGACACGCCGGCCATCAACATCTTCGAGCTGCGGGCCAAGGCGCGCCGCGTCGCGCAGCGTTACCAGCTCGGCGCCATCATCGTCGATTACCTCCAGCTCATGACGACGCCCTCGCGGCTTGACCGGCACCTCCAGATCGCCGAGATTTCGCGCTCGCTCAAGCAGCTCGCGCGCGACCTTGACGTGCCGGTGATCGCGCTCTCGCAGCTCTCGCGCGCGGTGGAATCGCGCACCGAGCAAAAGCCGCAGCTTTCCGACCTCAGGGAATCGGGCGCCAT
>CAZPZJ010000092.1:10931-13363 GCA_964591055.1 uncultured Leptospiraceae bacterium | reverse complement strand
GTTCGTCGAGGGCAATTCCCCGGCGCACGTCAAGGCTTCAATCATCGGCTGTTCAATGACGCTGCTGGTCGACGAGGGGAGCCTGCTGCTTGGCACATGGCAGGGCGTCTTTCTGTGCGAATTCGACGGCCCCAGGTCGCGCAAGGTGCACATATCGGTCAGGTAAGGCCGTAATGCATATTGTTCCTGAGAACATAAATTTTTATTGAAAGATTTCCTGCGGACCATTACGATTCTGTTCCGCTGCCGGAGCGCGCCAGATGCTCCCGGCGGTCGTCCGCATTCAGTCGGTGAAGGGAGGTTAATATGAATCGCATGAAAAGTTGCCTGACAGTACGGCGCGCGCTTGCCGTGCTCTGCCTTGCCAGCGCGGGTTTGTTCGCGTGCAGGCTTGAGGTGCCAATCAGGGAGATGACTCAGGCAAGACATGGCATCATGAGGGCCACGGAGGTGAAGGCGGAGAAGTACGCCCCGGAAGAACTGGGGAACGCGCGCAATCTCCTCCTGAAGAGCCACCAGGACGTGGGTGAGGAAAAAGTGGACCAGGCCCGCGAAAGCGCCGTGAAGTCAAAAGAAGAATCCGACAAGGCAATCGCAAAGTCCCTCCCGCTGTTGTCGCGAGACACCTATAACGACTCCAAAAAAACATATGATGAGGCGGAGCTCCTCTTCGCCGAGCGCTACGCTTCCGCCCCCTTTGCCGCCGCGGGCAGCGGCCTGAAGGAGGCTGACAAACTGCATAATGACAAGAGCTTCTGGGAGTCCTACCAGAAATCCGCCGCCGCCGGCCGTCAGGCCGCCGAGGCGAAATCGATTGCCGAGGCGAAGATTCCCGAAGTGAGGGCGGAGATCGCCAGGGTCGAAGGGGAGGCGCAGAAGCTGGGCACGCAGCGCGGTCAGCAGTTCGCCTCGTCCGAGATCGGAGCGGCGCGCCAGAAGCTGCAGACCGCCGGGGCGAAGGTGCAGGAGCGGAATTTGAAGGCGGCCGTGCCGCTGATCGACGAGGCGAAAGCCTCGCTGGCCGGCGCCGAGAAGAAGACGCTCAAGGGGATCGCCGAGGAAAAACTGGCCGCAGCGCGCACATCGCTCCAGACCGCCTCGTCATCGCCGATGAAGTCGCTCAACGAAACCGAGATTAACCGGGCGTCGTCGCTCGTGAAGGAGAGCGGGGACCTCGCGGCCAGAACGTCGTACCGCGAATCCATCGAGAAGTCAGACCAGGCGCTCGGTCTGCTCTCCGGCATCAAGTCCTCCATGGACCGGCAGGAATCCGATTACCGGGAAAAGGCCAGGGTCAAGCTGGAGCAGGCGCAGAGCGGCCTGACGGCGCTGCAGTCGTCGCCGGATAGGCAGTCTTTTCAGCAGCAGGTGGACATGGCGAACACTCTGGTGAACAGGGGAAAGACCTCGTACGACGGAAAGTCGTACCAGGAGTCCATGCTCGCCTCGGATGAGGCCCTCGCCCTGATCAGCTCGGTCAACGCGTCAATTGAAAAGAAGGCGCGTGAAAGCGCGCAGGTGACATCACAGGCGGAGCAGGAGAAGGTTGAGGTCGATACGCCGGCCGATGAGCGCCAGCGGCTTGCCGAGCGGATCCGCGAGACATACGTGGTCAAGTACAATCCGCGCGACCGTGACTGCCTCTGGAAAATCGCCGGCCGCGCGTACAGCAACCCGAGGATGTGGCCCCTCATCTATGTGGCGAACAAGGACATCATCCGGGACCCCGACCTTATTTTTCCGGGACAGAAGCTGAAAATTCCCGAGATTCCCGAACCGCGCAAAACCGCCCCCGCACCGGCAAAGGCCGCCGATAAAGGCGAGGGCGCGGCAACGGACAGGAAGACGGAAGCGCCAACAACGGCGCCCGCCAAGTAAGGGGGAGTGTCGGCGCTCAGACAAATACTCGCCGGCTGCGCCCTCCTGAGCGCGTTCGCCGCCGCCAGGCTCGACGCGAGGGACGTCAATCTTGACAGTATCTACCTCGCGCCGGGCGCTCCATACGCCTTAAGGCTTATGAAAGCGAAACGTGAAGCGTACGACGCGGCGGGGGCGGTGCTGGTTGACCGGGGCGTCATATTCGCCGACTGGGCCTCGCGGGACGAGATCGCGTATATCAGGGAGTTCGAAGGGAGCGATGTGAACGCGGTGTGCGTCTATGATGTCGCGCGCAGGCGCTCCAGGGAAGTGAAGAGAATTCGGGGCACGGTGAGCGCGGCAAGGATGTCCGCGGGCGGCGTGTATTACGTGCTGAAAAGGATTATGCTCACCGGAAGAGGTATGCTTGCGGGGCAGGAGATCGTGGTGGTGACGCTGCCCACCGGAACTTCGCGCTCCCTGCCTTCGCCCTCCGTTTCAGTGGACTTTTCACTTCCCAGCGAGGGTGGATCGATCCTGTTCGAGGATGCCGGCGGCATACAGGAGCACTTCCT
>CAZPZJ010000092.1:7666-10831 GCA_964591055.1 uncultured Leptospiraceae bacterium | reverse complement strand
GCGAGGGTGGATCGATCCTGTTCGAGGATGCCGGCGGCATACAGGAGCACTTCCTGTTTTCCGGGGCCGGGCGCACCCTGATGCCGAAGGGACTGTACGCCGGCGCGGCGCCGGGTGCCGCTCAGTGCGTTCCATTCCTTTCTCCCGACCGCAACGCCATACTCATCGTCAACGGCGGGGGGGGCTCGTACCGCGCTTCGCTTTTCAGGGCCGGTGGAAAAACCGCTATAAGGGGAATCACGTCCTCAAGCGAGCTGTACTGGGTCGACAACTCGATGCTTTCATTTCGGAAGGGAGGCCCCGGCAGCTTTTCGGTCGCGCTCTACAATGTCGTGAGCGGCGAGGAGCACGCACTCCCGGGAAAGTCGCTCGATACGAACCTCTGCTTTTCCGGAGCTCCGGGCGTGCTGGCATATTCCGTTGACCAGATGATACGCCTTTCTTTCGCCCCCTTCCGGGAAGCGGCCGTCACCGGGCTTGAAGGCGGAGAGGTTTATTTCGACAGGGCCGGCGGGAAGTTCAGCGCACTGCTGTGCAAAGATCTGTACCTGGTGAACTATTCTCAGCTCCAGAACCGGAAGGTTGAGATGAAAAGGGTGTGGTCGGCCATGCTCGACATGTACCGGGAAGCGCGGGCGGACAGAAAATGTCACGCCAATGATTTTTCCGCGGAATACCTGTCGAGGAAGGTCGCGCAGTATTCAGAACTTGTAAACCGTTAGGGGCCGGGACAGGCAGGCGTACGTGCGCAAGGCGCCGGCGGCAGTACCACAATCGGGATGTGTATTCCCCCGGTACGAGGGGGGGGAGGGGAGATGGAGCGGAATCTTGCGCTTGAAGTGGTGCGGGTGACGGAAGCGGCGGCCCTGTACGCGAGCAGGCACATGGGCAAGGGAGATGAGATACTGGCATCGACCGCAGCGGTTGACGCCATGGCGAAGGTGTTTGCGTCGGTCACCATTTCAGGCAGGATCGTTATCAGCGCCGACGCGGGTGACGGGGTGCTTCGCAACGGCACCGAGGTGGGAAACCAGAGCGGAGTTGAGGCCGACATTGCGCTCAATCCGCTCGAGGGTAAGACCACCTGCGCCAACGGCGGCCAGAACGCCATCTCCGCCATTGCCGTCGGGGAGCGCGACAGCTTCTTTCCCGCGCCGAACATCTACATGGAAAAAATCGCCGTGGGCCCTGAGCTGAGGGGAATTATCGACATCACCCAGCCTCCGGAAATCAACATCAAGAGGATCGCCAGGGCGAAGGGGAAATACATCGACGATGTGACCGTCTGCGTGCTCGACAGGCAGCGCCACGCCGAGCTCATCCAGAAGATCAGGAGCACGGGGGCCCGTATCAAGCTGATCCAGGACGGCGACATCTCCGGTGCGATCGCCGCCGCGATCGAGGACAAGCCGATCGACGTGCTCATGGGCGTGGGGGGCGCCATGCACGGCATCCTGGCCGCGGCGGCCCTGAAGTGCCTGGGGGGCGATCTTCAGGCGCGCTTTGTATACAGGAACGACCAGGACCGCGAGATGGTGGCCCACACCGGTGAGAGGGAACTTGACCGCATCTACCAGATCAACGACCTGGCGAAAGGGGCCAACATCATGTTCTCGGCGACCGGGGTGACCGACGGGGAGTTCCTTCCCGGCGTGCGCTACTTCTCGGGAGGCGCGACCACCAACTCGGTGGTGATGCGCTCAAAGACGCACACCATCCGCTACATCACCGCCACTCACCATTTCGATTACAAGCCGATTTACTGACCATCCGAAGGATTACACTATGGTTGCGATCGGCTCCATGGCAGTTGATGATCTGAGGGAAGCGTTTCTGCTGGGAAATGACTCATGGGGCGGCCACGCCATGCCCTTTCCCGGGATGGCGTGGGACGAGGAGACTTTCGCGGCGCTCTACCACAAAAATCCATGGTGCTGCATCGTCGCGAAGAGAAAGAACAGGCTGCTCGGTTTCATCATCGGCGTGGAGGGCGATGGCGACGGCCAGGGATACCTGCTCTGGTGCGCAGTACGCCCCCATCACCGCTCGGAGAAAACCGTGGCCGACATGTACAATCTTCTCGCATGCCGCATGCGAGAGCGCGGCTCGAGACGGATCGTCCTGCTCGATACCATTCCGGACCGGGCTGTTCTGGATTCTCTTCTCGAAGCGGGATTGCGGCCTGCCGAACCTCTCCGGCGCTGGGTGGCCGGGCTCGACTGAAGGCGTTATTTCTCTGGAAAAAACTAAAAACACTTGCCATTAATATTATGACGGTTCTTGAATGTACCGCAATTATGCTCGTGTGGGCGGTCAGTGATTGCTGCGGCGCGTGATGGTGTGTGAGCATAAAATCCATGACAGGGCCGCCTGATACGGAGAACGCGCTTCAGAAGGAGTACAGGCGTTGAAACTCTCACTCGTGAAAAAAAACAATCCGGAAACGCTTCTTTCGCAGAAAGTAAGGGCAATCCCCCCGTCGGGAATCAGGGAATTTTTCGACATCGTGTACTCCACGCCGGACTGCATATCGCTCGGCGTGGGTGAGCCGGATTTTATCACCCCGTGGAGGATTTCCGATTCCGGCATTTACGCCATCAGGGACGGCTGCACGCATTACACTCCCAACCGCGGGCTGCCGCAGCTCTGCCGTCTCATCGCTGAAGATATCAAGCGTAAAAATGACGCCGACTACAATCCCGATACTGACATCATCGTCACCATGGGCGTCAGCCAGGGGCTCGATATCGCTCTGCGCAGCATCATCGATCCCGGCGACGAGGTCATCCTTGTCGAGCCGTGCTATGTGTCCTACGCCGCGAACGTGACGCTGATCGGCGGAGTGCCGGTGATCCTTTCGACTTCCGCGGCCGATAATTTTAAAATAGACCTTGAGAAACTCAAGTCGCTGATTACCGCAAAGACCAAGGCCATCCTGCTCAACTATCCCGCGAATCCTTCCGGGGCGACCATCAGCAGGGCGACGCTGGAAGAGATCGCGGCGCTCGCCATAACGGGCAATTTTTTCATCATCTCGGACGAGATATACTCTGCGATCACCTATGATGTGGAGCATTTTTCGATCACATCGATTCCCGAAGTGCTTGACCGCACCATTTACCTGAACGGTTTTTCCAAGACCTACGCGATGACGGGCTGGAGGCT
>CAZPZJ010000092.1:4492-7566 GCA_964591055.1 uncultured Leptospiraceae bacterium | reverse complement strand
TTCGCGCTGGCGCTGCTGCGCGCCGAGAAGGTGGCGGTCGTTCCCGGCAACGTGTTCGGCGCGTCCGGCGAAGGGCACATCCGCTGTTCCTACGCCACGTCGATGGAAAACATCAGGGAGGCAATGGACCGCATTGAGCGGTTCAGCGCATCGCTCTGATCTGATACGCGCGAAAGCAGATGGCATTTCTGATCGACGGATTCAATCTGATGTACAAGTTCCCCGATCTTGAAGCGCTGCTGTATGAAGACCGGCTCAACGAAGCGCGCTCGGGGCTTCTGGCGATCCTGAAGCGCTTCTCGAAAATCGCAAATAAGCCGGTGAGCGTGGTGTTTGACGGCAAGAAGGAGCCTTCGCTGACAATCACGCGCGAGCGCTTTTCGTCCATTGACGTGTTTTACTCCCTCGACTACTCCGCCGATTACCTGATCAAGCAGTTTATCAAAAAGGACAACAATCCTCGCATGACCACCGTCGTGACCTCTGACAAGGATATCATCGGCTTCGTAACGAAGTTCAAGGCGAAGGTGATGAAAAGCGAGGAGTTCGCCGAGCACGTCAACAGGGTGTTCAGGGAGTGGGAGGAGTCGCGAGTTCAGGAGAAAGACCCTGACCCGGTGCTTTCGGATGATGAAATAGGGTTCTGGGAAAACATGTTCCGGAAAAAGAAAAAGTAGGGGCCGGTCTTTTCCGGCCCCGCGCTGAATGCGACGTTCGTCGATCAGTACGACTGGTTTATCTTTCCAGTATCATGGCGATGCCCATGCCTCCCCCGATGCACATGGAGATGAGCGAGTTGCCGACGCCCTTCCTCTTCATCTGGTGAACGGCGGTGACGACCATGCGGGCCCCGGTGCACCCGATGGGGTGTCCCAGGGAGATTCCGCTGCCGAGCTGGTTGGGAAAATCGTTGTTGATCCCGAGCTCCCTGAAGCAGCCGATGGCCTGTGCGGCGAAGGCCTCGTTGAGCTCGATCATCTCAAGGTCGCTGATGCTCATTTTCGCGAGGTCGAGCGTCTTCCTGATGGCAGGCACCGGCCCCACTCCCATGTACGCCGGATCAACGCCGCCGGAGGCGTAGGTTTTAATTTTTGCGAGGGGCTCAAGCTTCATTTCACGGGCCTTTTCGGCCGACATGAGCAGCACCGCCGCGGCGCCGTCGTTGATCCCTGAAGCATTGCCGGCGGTCACGGTCCCGTCTTTTGCAAAAGCCGGCTTCATTCCGGCCATCTTCTCAATCGTGGTGTCCATGGGACGCTCGTCCGTGTCAAACACGCTCTCGTCGCCCCTGGACTTCATGACCACCGGGGTGATTTCCTCTTTGAAGAGGCCGCTTTTGATGGCGGCCCGGGCTCGCTGATGGCTCATCAGCCCCAGCTCGTCCTGTTCCCGCCGGTCGATGCCGTAGAGCTTTGTGATGTTTTCGGCGGTCAGTCCCATGTGGTAGCCGTAGAATATCTCGTACAGCCCGTCGAATACCATGAGATCGTGGACCTCCCCGACTCCGGTTATCTCCATCCTGTGGCCCCACCTCGCCTTCTTGAGGGCCAGCGGTGCGTTGCTCATGCTTTCGAGGCCGCCCGCGATGATCACGTCCGCCTGGCCCAGCGCTATGGATTGCGCCCCGACGATGATGGATTTCAGCCCCGACCCGCAGATCTTGTTGACCGTCGTTGCCGGTGTTTCCTTGGGGATGCCGGCGTGAATCTGCGCCTGGCGTGCGGGGTTCTGTCCCTGGCCGGCCTGGAGCACGCATCCCATGAGGCACTCATCGATAACAACGGGGGCGAGGCCGCCGTCATAATCGAAGCCCTTTTTCTCGATTTCAACCGGGCCCTGGTCTTTCAGCTTGTCGGGGGCGGCCTTTATCATCGCGTCGGAGACGGCCGGCCGCAGCCCGGCTTTTTTCAGAACTGATTTCATCACCAGCGATCCGAGCTCGATCGCCGAGACGCTTTTGAGCCCTCCGCCGAACGATCCGATGGCGGTTCTTGTCGCGCTCACAATAACGACTTCTTTCATGGTACATCCTCCCAAAATAAAATAGGACGCGGATACCGTGAAACGGCCGACCGCGCCGCAGCCTGTCTGTATGTGCTGTAATAAAAAATGAGAGCGTCTTCCCCGGGGCCGCTGTCTATTTGCCCGGTCCCGGGCGGATGAATTTGCACATCGCTGGATCAAGGTGATTAAAAAACGATAATCTTTTCCTGTCGAGGATTTTTTGAGGACGTGAGCGCTTTTCAGAAATGCCTTGACATAAAGGGATTGACTTTTTATGTCACTTCCTTTGTCTTTCAGACACTTCAGTGGCAGGACGGAAAAATGGATTATCCGCAAATCGATAACAGCCGTTGCACGAAATGCCGCCGCTGCGTCGAAGTCTGCCCCAAGGGGACGCTTGCGCTCGGGCGGGACGGCGTAGAGCTCACAGGCCAGGAGTGCATCCTGTGTACGCAGTGTTACTGCGTATGTCCGGCCGGCGTCTTTACATTCGGGCCGCCGATTCGCGCTCTTTCATTCAAATCGTTTCCCTACCGCGAGAAGGTGCTGAAAACGGGTGATATCAAGCCCGGCGATCTCGTGAATTATGTCCGTTCGCGTCGCAGCGTGAGGCGTTACAACGAGCGCCCGGTGAGCGACAGCGTGGTGCGGGACCTTGTGGAGTTCGCCGCGACGGCCCCGTCGGGCAGCAATTGCCAGAAGTGGGAGTTTCTGGTGATAAACGGCCGCGACAGGGTTGAGCAAATCGGGGCGCACTTCGCCGGCTTTTTCAGGACGCTGAACAGGCTCGCAGGCAACAGGGTGTTTCGGATGCTTTCATTCTTTTTTGCAGGAATGACGCTCATACGCTATTATAGGGAGCGGTATGATTCGGTGGAAAAGGCCCTCAGGGAAGCGGCCGGAGGTCGTGACATGCTGTTCTGGGGCGCGCCCTGCGTGATTATTGTGCACGGGCCGATGGAAGGAAGCCTCCCGGCCGAAGACGGGCAGTACGCGGCGTACAATATCGCGATGATGGCGCCGTCGCTGGGGCTTGGAACCTGTTTTATCGGCTACGCGAGCGAAACGCT
>CAZPZJ010000092.1:0-4392 GCA_964591055.1 uncultured Leptospiraceae bacterium | reverse complement strand
TTTTTCATGCGCGTATCGAGGGCTGAAAAAATGAAGAAGGAGGAAATCCACGCCGACTGGTCCGATATCTGGAGAGACCGCCTTAAAAACGGAAGATGAGCACAGACATGATCAGCACTTCGTGGCTCAGGATGGTGAGCATCACCGATTCGTATTTAAAATACAGGTAGCTCAGGTATCCGGAGAGCGCGATGATGGCCACAAAACCAACGAAGTTCATCACGGCAAAGTAGAACACCGCGGCGTTGAGGGCCGTGGTGATGACAAGTCCCGCGTTTTTCCCCATCATATAGGTTATGTTGAACTGGAAAAATCCCCTGAACAGTATCTCCGTCATGGGAACGACAACAATCACGAGCAGCGGAAACAGCTCCAGCCTGGCCAGCCCGCCCTGCGAGCTGTAAAGCGGATAAAACACGGACGTTTTCCAGATATACGAAATGCCGACCAGCAGGATCAGCGTGACCGCGATCGGTGAAATGAAGATGGATATCCTGTCGACGGGAATCGACCGTGGCCCGGAGAGCCTGTTGCGCGAAATAACGTTCTTGTCGAAATACATGCCCGCAAGGAGCGTCAGCACCACGGCGAGGGCGTACTGGTAGGCAAAGTAAAATCCGCTGTAGCGGTGCAGTAGCCACATGAAAAAAATCAGCAGGGGAACGCACAGCAGTATCCTTGCCGGCGGCTTTGAGAAACCGTATGGATTTGAGAGGTCCATACCGGATAAATGATCGCGGCTGAAGGTGCGTGTCAAGAGAATTTGCGGGCGCCGGCCCAATTTTTAAAAGCCGGGGGGCCTTGGAAAAGCCACAATTGCCCCGTTGCGTCCGTCCTTTTTCCCGCTGAAGGCGTGGCCGTTGCTGTCAAGCGCGATGTAGATAAACTCATCATCCATGAAGAGCCCTTCCGCGTGGCCATACCCTTTCGGTGAATAATACAGACCGGCGGTGATTTCACCGAACGGAAGGATGTGGGTGATGGCGCGCCGGCGCACGTCCAGCTTGACGATCTGCGCCTTCTGCCGGTACAGCGCGTAAAGGCTCCCCCTCTCGAAGAAGAGCCCGGAACAGTCAGCGTTCCTGTCCCCCGTTATCATGGAGAAATCGATGTGCGACTCTGTGACAAGCGTTCCGCCCCGCTCCGAGAGCATGAAAATCATCGCAGGTGAGCGCTCGTTGGCGATGAACACTCTCCCGGTTGCGCCGTCGCGGGCGATGCCTTCAAATCCGGCGTTTGAGTTGGGGGAGAACGTCAACCGCGCGCGGGCCATGTATCGTCCGACGTCATGAGGGATGAGCGATGTTTTCCCGTCCGGGGATATCTTCAGCACGGAGCGCCTTCGCTCATCCACCGCGTAGAAAAAGCCGTTGCTGAACGCAAGATCCTCAAGGTCAGGCGCTTCCGCGATGACGCCGTCGGCGTCCGGACGCAGTGGTATCCTCTCCGTGATTGCATATCCCTTCACGGTTTTCATGATCCTGAATATGAACCGGTGCGCCTCGTCGTCGCTCACGATGTAGAGGGTGCCGGATGCGCCTGTAATCCCGGACGGCTCCAGCGCGCGAACGCAGGCGGGACAGAGCACGGGCGAGGCGGCGTTGTTTTCAAGAACCGTCACCGGAACCGGAATGAAGGTCAGCACAAAGATCGCCATGCAGCTCCATCCCAGCGCGCGCTCAATGGGGGAAAGCGGCTTTTTGTCGGGCACGTATGGATGGGCGACCATCAGGAAGGCGAGGGTGAGGAACACCCAGATCAGCCATCCGGGCCAGATAAACGACATGGCGCACAACGCGATGAACACCGCCCAGCCCGCGTATCGCTGCTTCCTTCCGATCAGCGCGTAGAGGATGTGGCCTCCATCAAGCTGGCCAAGCGGCATCAGATTGAGGCTTGTCACCAGAAAACCGATCCACCCCGCCCAGGCGAGGGGCGAGAGGTGAATATCGCTTCCGGGCGGGACCGGGCCGTGCACTGCAAAGGTCAGAAGGCTGAAAAGAAGCGAATCGCCAAAGATTGGAATGGCCGCATCGCCCGCAACGATCGGCAGCGGTTTCACCTCGGAAAGCCAAATGCCGGCAAGGGCGGCGATCAAACTCAGCACAAACCCTGTGAGCGGTCCCATCGCACCCACCAGCAGAAGGGCCCGCTTTTCCCGGATGGGGGAGCGGATCTTGATGACGGCGCCCATCGTTCCGATCATTGAAGGAAAGGGAATAAAAAAAGGCAGCGTTACCCTGAGGTTGAAGCGCCGGGCGGTCAGGTAGTGGCCCATTTCATGCGCGGCGAGAATCGTAATGATGGCCATGGAAAAGGGGAGGCCGCTAATGAGGATTTCCCTGAGGGAGCCGTATGAGCTTGCCCCCGCCAGCGTCGTGGTTGCGATGGTCGCAAGCAGCAGCGCCGCGTTCACCCAGACAGGGACTTCCCTGCCGGAATCCTCCTTTTCAGGAACCTGGCGCATGTACAGCGGCGACATGTTCAGCATGCGGAAATATGCTCGAAACGCGCTGCGGACTTTCGCAGTGACCTTCACGGCGTCTTCACCGCCGGATATGAGGGACGGGAAATGCGTGAAGCGCGCGCAGGCGCTCCGTTGAATCGGCTGAGGGATTGGACGCGAATGGCGTATTTAACATGGGACGAATCCTGGCGCCGACCGGTGAAGATAATGTGCCGAAGGAGGGAATCGAACCCTCATGGAGTTGCCCCCGGCGGATTTTGAGTCCGCTGCGTCTACCAGTTCCACCACTTCGGCATTATAAAAATCGACCCCCGGGTGACGGAGGTGTTGGCGTGTTCCGTGCGTCGGAGAGACGGGACGATTACTCCGGCTGAGGTATCTCGTCCACCTCAAGGTATTTCCCCTTGGCCCGCGCGACTATCTTGCCCATTTCGTTTTCGATTTCCGCCCGGTTCTCGATGATTTTCTTGTTTTTCTTGACGTACCAGCCCCTTATGTAAAGGTTCTCGTTGATAAACGCCGGCTGGAGATAGCGGATGGTTATCTCACCCGTAACGGTCATGAATTCAAGGTGTTTGTTGACGGTAATCATCGTCTCGTCAAGAAGCGCGGCGACAATGCCCGCGTGGATGATGTTCGGGGGGCCCTCGAGCTTCTGGTGCGCCACGAACTCGCCATACGCGGTCTTGGTGTCTTCGTCAAATTTCAAATGAAGCCTGAGTCCGTGCTCATTCTCGGAGCCGCAGCCGAAACAGGTTTTATCCTCGAACTCGATCATACGCTCAATGAAAAATCAGCGAAACCGTTTTGTCAATCACTTTTTGTATAGTCAGAGTATTTTATATGGGTGATCACAATGGCCGCGGGGAGAATGGGCGCGCAATGCGGCTCAGGGCTGGCTTTTCATCTTTTCCAGCAGCATGTCCACTTCTTCCTGGTCAAGCCACTCGTCAACCTTGATCGCGTCGGAGTCGGACACCATCAGGAACATCTCCACCGCCATGATGAGCTCCTCCTTGGTGAGAACTCCCTGCGTTACAAGTATCTCTCCGACAAGCCTTTCGGGATTGTCGTGCTGCATGAGCAGCGCGTCTTCAAGCTGCTCACGGGTGATTATCCCGTTTTCCACGAGAAATTCACCGACTTTCAGTTCTTTCTGGTGCCTGTCCATGGAGTGTTTTTAGGCTCCTTTTCCGAGTATTTCAGGCTGTCTTATATATAAAATAAAATGGCGCGGCGGGGGTGTCAAGATAAAAAGAGACAAATGGGTGCCTGATGCAATGAGCTTGAAATCGAAAGCACATTGATGCTCATTGCTCAAACGTGGTGGTAAATATCTTGATAAAAAAAGGCCCTTCCTGTTTATTGATCCAATGGACAGCGGCAGAAAACATGCGCGTACAGTGGTCCCGGCGCTGCTTGTGGTGCTTGCCGTGATGGCCGCCGGCGTTCCCTCTTCAGGCAGGGTGCGGGCGCGTTTCGTCGGCTCGGATACCTGCAAAAAATGCCACGGAACCGATGCAATCGGCAACCAGTACCGCGTATGGGCGTCGTCACCACATTCGGGTGCGTGGGCGATCCTGCGGGGCGCGAAAGCGAAGCCGGTCGCCGAAAAGGCCGGCGTGTCCTCTCCCCACACTGACGTGAAATGCCTGAAGTGTCACACCACGGGCGGCGGCCGCGTTGAAGAAACGCAAAGCGAAGGGGTTGGATGCGAGGCCTGCCACGGCCCGGCGTCTGAATACTACGAGTTCAGCAACCACGCCTCCTTCCTGGACAGGGAGGGCGCGTACAGGAAGGCGGTCAGCCGCGGCATGTACCCGATCCGCGGCGTGGACGGCATCAAGGCGCGGGAGAAGCTGTGCCGACATTGCCATCGTGACGAGCGTCCATGCTTTCCCGTCACTCCCGACGAGCAGAAGCGG
>CAZPZJ010000091.1:0-13416 GCA_964591055.1 uncultured Leptospiraceae bacterium | reverse complement strand
TCACGGGCGGCATCCACGCGGATTTCGTGATGGTCACGGCGAGAAAGCCCGGCGACGATAAAATATCGTCGATCACGGCCGTTCCCTCCGCGTCGTTCCCGCCGGGAGCGCTTTGCCCCCTGGCCATGGATTCTCTGAAGACCACCTCGCACGCTTCGCTGCGCCTTGACGCTTTCGCCGCGCCCAAAACCTCCGTCATCGGCGCCGACCCGGCCGCGCTCAGGAAGGCAATCAAACGCTGGAGCATTATCGAGCGCTCGCTGATCATGCAGGCGTACGCGGGGCTCGTGCTCTACGCTGCGGAGAAGCTGGAGGTCCGGGACGCGGCCGGCGCGATCGAAACCGCGCTCGATGACCACAACCGCCTGATCGCCGCGCAACTCGCATCGGCCCGCGGCGGGGAACGCATCCCCGAGGGCAGCTCCCTCCTCTCCCCGCTTCTCGCTTCCGCCAGGCCGCTGATCCAGGCCCTTCAAAACGACGCTGCGCCGTCATCAAGACTTCCCGACCTGCTCCTTTTCAGGTCAATGAAGCTGTAGCGCACAGCAATCCCGCTGTGCGCCATAAAATATGGAGATCGGCGGCGCATGCGCTAAATTTTCCTGTGTGCGGGCAATAATTACTTGCTTTTACCCCGTCCGCCGCAAGAGTGGAAGAAATCCGGATTAGGTATAAACGAAATGTATCCCGATGTCGATACCACCATACATGCACTCGAAAAGGAGCGCTACATCTGCTCCCGCGAAATAGCCACCACCATTTATCTCGCCATGAAGATGGACAAGCCCGTCCTGATCGAAGGCCCGGCGGGAGTGGGAAAAACCGACCTCGGCAAGTGCGTCGCGGCGTCGCTTGACATGAAGCTGATACGCCTCCAGTGCTACGAGGGGCTCGACGAGGCCAAGGCGCTCTACGAGTGGGAGTACGCCAAGCAGCTCCTCTACACCCAAATACTCAAGGACAAGCTTTCCTGCATCCTGGAAAGCGAATCGTCACTCTCAGCCGCGGTCGACCGCCTCGCGCAGGAGGAGAACGTGTTCTTCTCGGAGCGCTTCCTCATCGCCCGCCCCATCCTCCAGGCGATCACCTCGGAGAAGCCCGCGCTGCTTCTGATCGACGAAATCGACAAGTCCGACTCCGAGTTCGAGGCCTTCCTGCTCGAGGTGCTTTCCGACCACCAGGTGACCATCCCCGAGATCGGCACGATCGAGGCGAAGATCAAACCCTTCGTGATACTGACATCCAACAACGCGCGCGAGATGTCCGACGCGCTCAAGCGCCGCTGCCTGCACCTGTACATCGACTACCCCACGCTTGAGCTCGAGGAGAAGATCGTCGCGCTCAAGGTGCCGGAATGCGGCAGCTACCTGGCGAGGGAGGTCGTCGAGACAGTGCACCGGCTCCGCAAGATGCCCCTGAAGAAGGACCCCAGCATCAGCGAGACGCTTGACTGGGCCAAGGCGTTCGCGCTGCTCGGCTGCGAGGTGCTCCAGCGCTCCGTGGCGATCGACACGCTGAACTTCCTGCTCAAGTACGAGAAGGACATCGAGCTCGCGAAAAAGCACGCCGACGAGCTTTTCGTGCACTGACAAAACCGGTTGCCCCCGCTCGCACGGCGCCAGGATTCAGGATAACGACCCCATGCATCTGCAGGACGAGCAATACAGGATAAAGCGCAAGTTTTTCGACTTCACCGGCATCCTGAGCGACGCCGGGATCAACCTGTCCACTATCGAAATACTCGACATGTTCGAGGCGCTCAGATTCGTGGATTTTTCAGACCGCGTCCTGTTCAAGCAGACCCTCTCCAGCACGCTCATCAAGGACTACACCGACCTGCCGCTCTTCGATAAATGCTTCGAGGAGTTCTTCGAGAAGAAAATCCGGGAAAAGGGATTCGATCCCGACACCTTTATCCGCGACACGCTCGGCACGCAGAGCCTCAGGGACAAATACAACCTCACCGAAAGGGACATCGCCACGCTCCAGCAGGAGATCGACCGCATCATCGGCGATTCGATGGCGGACAACGAGGGACTGGCCTCGCGCGACATGGTGAAGATCATCCTGGACAATCCGCAGCTTTCCGAATCATCAGGCGGCGCGATCGGCATGCTCATCTTCAACGTGCGATCCCGCCTCGCCGGCTACGACAACCAGCGCGAGGGGGCGAACGCCGTCGATGACGACGATGACGCCGAATTCCTCCGCGATCTCATCGAACAGCGGGTGCGAAGGCGAGTGTTCGAGCGCAACACCGGATCGACCATCCGCAGGCGCGAGGAGTACCTGCTCGAAAAGCCGATTTACAAGATCGCCCAGGGCGAGGTGAAAGAGATGAGGGAGCTCATCAAGCGCCTCGGCCAGAAGCTGAAGAGCAGGATATCCCTGCGGAAAAAGCGCGTCAAGCACGGCGGCATCGACCTCAAGCGCACGCTGCGCAAGAGCCTTCAGTACGGCGGCATGCCCTTCACCATCTACCACAGGGACCGCCGCATCGACCGGCCGCAGCTGGTGGTGCTCTGCGACATTTCCGGCTCGGTGAGCCAGTATTCCCGGTTCATGCTGCTTCTCACTTACACGCTGCAGGGCCTCTTTTCCAAGGTCCGCACCTTCGCGTTCATCAGCAACATGGTTGAGATCACGCACCTTTTCATGGACATGAATCCGGAACGCGCGCTCAACTCGATTTTTACGGACACCAACTTCACCTACGGCTGGGGCAGCAACTACGGCAGGTCGTTTACTCAGTTCGTGAAGGAGTACAGCGACTCGCTCACCGGCAAAACCACTGTGCTTGTGCTGGGTGACGCGCGCAACAACAACCAGGACCCCGGCATCGAGGCCTTTATCACCATCGGGGAGAGGTGCCGCAACCTGTTCTGGCTGAATCCCGACAGGAAGCACCTGTGGAACTGGAGCGACAGCATCGCCGGGATGTACCTTCCCTACTGCCGGGAAATGCGGGAGGTGAAAAACTTCCATGACCTCTCGGATTTTATCGACAAGCTCTTTATCAGGTGAAAAGGCCCCCTTCCCGGGCGCGCTGATAAAAAAAGCGGCCCGTTTTCGATTTTAATAAAATCACTTGACATAAAAGGCCGAATCCAATAGAAAGATGGTGGGAATTAATATCATTCTCAGTTGCCTATGTATGCCGCACGTGCACTTATAATCGGATTATCTGAGTTCCAATCACGCAGGCAGCGCGTGAAGCGGCCCGTGTTTTCGGGTTTTGTTCGAAATGCTATTCTCTCTCATGCTGGAGGCTTCAATGGATATTGAGGTAAGAGACCTCGGCGAACACAAAGTGGTCGCGGTAAGCGGTGAAATTGACCTTTACAATGTCAGCGAACTCAAGAAAGTGCTGTTCTCGGTGACTGACGGCAGCCATAAGAGCGTGGTGGTTGACATGAAAAACGTCAATTACATGGATTCATCGGGCATCGGCGCCCTGGTTGCCGGGCAGAAGAAGATGAAGGCGCACACCGGCAAATTCAGCCTCATGAATATACATGAAGACGTGCTCAACATACTCAAGCTTGCGACACTGGACAAGTTTTTTCAGATATACGACAGCGAGGACGATCTGCTGTAGTGTGATGTAAGGCACGGAGCGCTTTTTCCCCACCCTTTCACGGTCGAATGCGGGAAACCATCGCGGTATTCCCGCCTACTCCACCCTCTTCAGAATCAGGACCGTCATATCATCATGCGGGCTTGCGTTGCCTCTGAAAGCGTCAACGTCGGCAACCAGGATATCCACGATCTCCTTGGCGTTCTTTTCGTGGTTTTCCTTTAAAAGGATCTGCATGCGTTGAGCGCCGTACTCTTCCTTCCGCTCGTTTCTCATCTCCGTGATGCCGTCGGTGTTCAGAACAATGATGTCGCCCACTTCAAGCTTCACCTTGCCCTGCTTGTAATCCACGTCCTCCATAATGCCGATTGGAACGCCGTCAAGCTTGGCGATGGTAAAGGCGTCCAGCGACTGGCGGTACGCCTTGAGAGGGCCGTGGCCCGCGTTTGAAAAGGCAAGCTCGCCGGTCACGCGGTTGTACACCATAAAAAAGAGCGTCGCGAACTTGTCTATGGCGAAATCCGCGCTGAGCGAATCGTTGATAGCGCGGACCACCTTGGCGCACTGTACGTCCTTCGCCTGCCTGGTCTGGGAAAGGAACACCGTCCTGATCATCACCATGACGAGCGAGGCCGGAATGCCCTTTCCCGACACGTCGCTGATCAGCGCTCCCACCATGTTTTCATTTATATCGATGTAGTCGAAGTAATCGCCCCCGACGCCCTTGGCCGCCCTGGTAAATCCGTTAATCTGGATTCCGCGCTTATTATAAAATCCCATGGGGTTCAGGCCTTCCTGTATCTCCTTGGCGATGTCCACCTGCTCGTCCATCAGGCGCTTTTCAATTTCAAGCTCCTTGCCCTTCTTGATCTGCTCCGTCATCACGTTGAACTCGTAGGCGAGCCGCCCGAGCTCGTCCGAAGAATCGAGGTCGATGCGGTGGTCCAGGTTGCCGTTGCCGATGATGGCCGCTCCCTCCGAGAGCCTTCGTATGGGCTTGATGATAATGGCCGCGAGGATGAACGATCCCAGCACCGCAACCCCGATAAAACCGAGCGCGATGTAGAGGATGTTGAGCGTGATTTCGCGGATCCTTTGTCTGATGACGCGGTCCGAGAACCCGAGCCTTACCATTCCTATTCTGTTGCCTGTAAGGGGATTGACGAGCGACCTGGAGAAGTCATACACGACGCCCCTGGAGCCGTCGGTGGCGGGGTATTCCCTGATGATGATCTTTTTAGGGTCGGTGTTCTTTTTCGCCTCTATGGTCGCAACGTCCTTGCTCAGGTCGGCTCCGTCCTTTTTGGGGTCGATCGCCTTTCTGACCATATCGCTTCCGTCGATAACGTACGCGTAGTCGATCGACGAAATCTTTTTCAGGTTTTCAACCGACGCGAGAAGGGAAAGGTCGTCGTTGCTCTTAGCCGCGTCCTCGGCCACCATGGCCAGGTGCTCCGTTTCCCGCTCGGCAGAGCTGATGATTTCGCCCCTCAGGAGGCTGCTGGAGCCCGCCCTCATGTACATGGCCATGGTGATGATGACTGCAACGACGAGCGCGGTGATCGCCAGAGCTATTTTGATCCTGATGCTGAACTTGACGCGGGGCCCCCCGCCGGCCGACGGCGCGCCCGCCGCCTTCCCGCCGGGGCCCTTCGCGGTTGCGGCGCCCGCATTCGCCATTGCCCTGCCTTCCAATTGTTTCGCCATATTATTTCCTTAACAGCACCAGGCACTTTTTGATGTTGTTGCGGGCCCGGTCATGGTATTTGTCGATTTCCAGCACCTTGCGCCATTCCTGGATGGCGCGCGCGAAATCGTTGTTGGAGTAATAACTGATTCCCTTGTAGTAGTACTGCCGCACCAGCTTGGACTGCTCTTCCGTCAGCCTGACGCGCTTTTCCTCGATACCGCCCTCGCTGAGACGCAGAATGGACCCGATCTTGTTGAGGTTGATGAGCGCTTTCGTGTTGCCGGGGTCCCTGGCCGTGATCCATTTGAATTCTTCAAGCGCCTTGGCGAGGTTTTCCTTTCCTCCCCTCCGATAGTACGTAATTCCCATGGCGTACTTCTGCGCAATCTCCTCGGGACTCGCCCCGCCCGTAATCCCCCTTCCGGCCGCCGGCTCCCTGGCCGACGCCAGTATCTGGTCGATGTTGGGATACTCCGGGTTGAGCGTTTTCACAAGCTCAAACTTCTCGGCGGCCTGCTTGTAGCGCTTGAGCTTGAGGTAGTCCTTGCCGTCATCGACGATACGCTTGGAAAAATTGAAGAAATCCTCTTTATTGCTTCTCGTCACTTTAAGCATGTAGGTTGACGCAATTTTGTTGCGCGGGAAGAGCCTGAGTATCTCCTCCCATTTCTGCCGGGAGGCGTGGTAATCGCCCCTGTTGTACAGCTGCCGGCCCGATTCCGCCATCAGGGACACGATCTGGAAGTACGGGGAGTTGTCGTCAATAATCTCCTCGGCGTCGATCTTCTGTGCATCCTTGGCGATCGAAAGCTGCGTCTGCGCAAGCTCGTTTTTAGGGTCCAGCCGGAGCACCTCCTCGAACGATGAAATCGCGTTGTTATAGCGCCCCTCAGCGTACGCGATCATTCCCTTGTCAAGCTCGGTTTCTATCATTCTGATGCGCTCCCGGCGAAGTCGCTCCTGGTAGGCCGCCCTCAGGCCCGCAAGGCCCGCAAGCCGCTGCTTGACGTCCTTGTAGTCCTTGTTGTCCATGAGGTCCAGAATGTTGCGGAAGTCGTCCTCCGCATTGTCGTACTTGTGCTCCTCGATGTTCTTGAGCGCCGAAACGTACGCGCCCTCCGCCTGCTGCATCCGCTGCTCCAGCATGCGGGCATCCCGCAGCTTTTGAACGATTTCGGCGAGCTTGTCCTCGGCTTCTCCGTTGCCGGGGTCGATATTGAGCACCTGCTTGTACACGGACCGTGCGTCAAAAAACTTCTGCGCCGCGAAAAGGTTGTTCCCTTCGTTGAGCAGGCTCATCACCTTTTCGAATTTAAGCCTGTTGCCGATCGCGAGCAGGGCCCGTCTCTTGCCCTCGGTGGCGTCACGATCGTCGGAGATGATGCCGAGCGCGCCGTCCCAGCACTCGATTGCACCTTCGTAATTCTCCTTTCTCATGCGCTCGCGGCCGCAGACGATGAATTCACGGAAACGCCTCCGTTTCGCCAGGTCGAGCTCGATCTTCTCCTCTGCGACCCGCAGGTCCTTGTCCAGCTCCTTCATGATAACGCGCAGGTCCTGTATCTCCTGATCGTTGGGGTCGATGCGGTAGGCGATAAAATAGTTTTTGAGCGCCTCCTGGGCCTCGCGCTTGCCCTCGCGGAACTTCGCGATGGCCCCCTCGATATCGTCGGTGGTGAAATCGATCTTGACCTTGTTGCGCGCCTTGCCGTAGTTGATGCGCGCCTTCTGGTAGGCGACGTCCCTCTTGTACTTCTCCTCGTACACCAGCTCAATCTTCTTCTGGACGCGCTCGTTGTCGGGCTGTTGCTCGAGCATCTGCATCCACGTCTCAAGCGCCCGCGTGAACTCACGCTTTTCATAGTGTTCCTGCGCCTGCCGGTCGAGGGTGTTCGCATCCTGTGACAGGATAACCTCGCCCCCCCACGCCACAAGCACGAGCGCCAGAACCGCGTAGATTTTCAACAAGAAGGAATTCATTGCAGACGCTTTCATTTATCTGTTTTCATCATCGGAAAAAAGCCCGGCACATCTTTATAGTACTGCGAAACAGCGCCTGTTGTCAAAGTTTTTATGGAGCTCCCGCAACGCTGTCAGAATATCTTGAAATCGGTCTTGAGGTCGAGCGATGTGATGAACTGCTTCGAAGTATAGCTTTCGTCGTATTCGTCCGAGCGGTAATAGAAGTACTTGTACTTCGCCGACACTCCCAGGTAGCTGTTGAGCGCAACACTCAGCCCGTTGACAAGCTCCGTCCTCCTGTTGCCGCGCTCAGTGGAGTACTGCTTGTCGGTTTTCGAGAGAAACGAGTCGAGTGCGAGCATGTAGCTCACGTTTTTGATGAACTCCCACTTGAATGAGAGTATCGTCTCAAAACCATAGAGGGGATTGTCCTTCGGATCATGCACCTGGCGCTCGAAACCGGCGCCCAGCCTGCCCTCAAAGGATATCCTGTTGTCATCGGAAGCTATTTTGAAGCGTGCGCCAAGGGTCTCCCTGATTATCGTGGGCCTTTTGTCCTCCTCGTCACGCTTGACCACGGTTTCGATCTGCGATTTGTGATACGGATTGACGTACCTGCTGATGTTCAGGTTGTACTCAAGCGTGCCGCGCAGCAGGTTGCTGGTCAGGAATTTTTTCATGTACGTCTCGCCGGTTTCGTAATCAGTCTCCTCCTGGCGCAACTCGGCGTAGTTCATGTAAGGGGTGAGGATGAACTGGTGATACCGGTTGTACAGCGTGAGCACGATCTTGTTCTCAAGCCCCCACTGGCGGTATGACGACGACGACATGCCCGCGGGCGCGCTCATCTCCTCGCCGGCCTCCACGTTCATGTGGTCAAGATAGTTTGAGAGCATAAAATCCACGGTGGCCCGGAAACGCCTCTCCAGGTACGAATGGTCGTCCCTGAGGACGATCTTCTCCGCCTTGAGGTCCTCCAGGAACACCTCGGGGATGCTCTTCCACCGGTTGTCGAAGGAGGGCCGCACGCCGAGCGCTTCCGACACCATCTCGAACACGGACTGTGTCGCCGCAACCCGATACGAGCGCGCCGGATCAACGGGATACCCCTGCACGGCCCCGTCCTTCAGGCCCGCCGTCAAAAGCCCCCTTTTCACCGACGGGAGACGCATCACGTCCTCGCCCTTCATCCTGAACACGAAGACGGGGTATTCATCGTTGGATATATTGTCCAGGTGGTATTCGGTGATGTCTCCCCGCAGGGATGTCGGGTTGATGGTGCCGGAGTCGACAAGCGCGATCTCGGCGTTGAAGAGGTCCATGAGAAGCGCCGCAACCCGCGCGTCGTCGATGCTGTACTCGCGGTCCCCTGCCGGGGCGATGGTTTTTCCGCCCTCCTCCTGGTACTTCTTTCTCCAGAGCTCCAGACGCTGGGTGAAGTCACGGTGCCGGTCATTTTTAATGGCGAGGCGTTCCAGCGGCCGGGACACCACCCTCCTCACGGAAATGCCCGTGTCGACCTCGATGTCGAGCAGGGAGTAGCCCTCCCTGTCCCGGGCGAACACGATGGAGCGGCCGTCGTCGAAATCCAGGCGCGATCCTGCTGCGCCGAACAGCGCGCCGCGGTTGTCCCCCCCGCAGATGGCGAGGTTGATCTCGCCAAACGAGCGCATGAGCGCCGCGACGTCGGCCGTGTCCGCTCCCGTGAGCAGCACAATCCGGCCGGCCCCTTCCTTCTTCGCCTTCCCGATGGCCTCCGCCAGCGATCTGGAATACTCCTCGATGCCCGTCCCGTACACGTTCTTCTCAGCGATGTCGAATTGAATCCTCCGCGATGAAAGCCCTATGAATGCGATCTTCGCGCTTTTCGCCTGGTGGTAAAACACGGGGGAGTAGATCGCCTTGCCCTTCCTGACGATGTTGGAGGAGAGGATCGCGGTGCTGCGGTCGGACTGCAGCGTGGACAGGTTGTCCACCCCTATCCTGAGGTCGCGCGACGAGACCAAGGTCGCCGCGCACCCGAACGCGTCGAAGAAGTCCATCATCAACGAGCCGAAGCTGTACTTGGACAGCACGCCGGGATAAAACGCGTTGCCCATGTCGATGTAGATGTCCGCGTTTTTTCTCTGCTTTTCGCGGATGACGCACCTGCCCAGCGCGTCCAGCGGATCCATGCGCGGCGTATCGCTGTCCCTGAGGTTGGTCCGCCCCTCAAGATTGGAGGTGATCAGGATTGAAATGCCTTCCGCGAAGGCGCCGCGCGTCCAGGCGGGCGTCAGGCACAGCAGCGCGGCCAGCACCACGGCCGCCAGCTTAATTGTTTTTTCCTTCCCCACGCTCATTCGTTTCGCTCCTTTCGGAAGAACCGCTGACTTTCGCTTCAAGCTCCCTGATCCTTTCGTCCCGCGCCCGGATTGTCTTTTCCATCTCCAGGGCTTTCGCCTGCGCATCCTGCCGCTTTCGCTCCAGATCGGCCGCCTGCTCGCGCGCCGCCCTGAGCTCCGACTCGTTTGCGGCCGACGCCTTCCCCATGTCCTCGATGCGCTTGCGGTCATCGAGCGACTGGACCTTCATCTGCGTTTCCCTTTCCCTGAGGGCCTGTATCTCCCCGTCCCTGGCCTCGAGGCCTTTCTTCAATTCCTCGATCTGGCGCGCAAGGGTGAACTCCCGCTGCGCAAACTCCTTCTGCGCCTTTTCCCTTTCCTTCGCGAAATCCTGCTCCATCGAGCGCAGCTTCTCGTTGAGGCGGGCAATGTCGCGCGAGAGGCGGTTTTCAAGCTCGCGGTTCAGGTCAGAAAGCTCCTTGATCTTTTCAGAGCTCTCCCTGCGGAGAATGGCGTTCTCGTTCTGCAGGGTGGTGTGCTTGCCGTGCCAGATCGCCGCGTCCCGCTCGTGCTTCTGCTTCATCGATTCAATTTCCGACCTGAGCTTCTCCGCCTGCGCTGCGGCGTTCTGGAGATCGCGCCGCAGCATGATCGCCTCCATGCGCAACACCGCGCTTTCCCTCCGCGCCATTTTCAAATTGCCGCGCATGAGCCTGTTTTCGGAAATCAGCTGGTTGTTGAGCTCGAGGCACTGGTTTCGTCCCATGGACGCACATGAACAGAGCATGACGGTGAGGGCAAGCAGGATGGCGTGCTGTTTCATGATAGAGCATGTCCGGATATATCGAGGATTAGCTGAATTGAAGGGCCGCGGCCCGTTTACGGCAAGCAATTAATGCGGAAGGAACGGGATTTCTTTCGAATTTGCTCTTGCCCTTCCCTTTCCGGGGGCGATATATTGTCATGAGATACGGCCGGAGAGGGGTGTTGAATGAAACGCGTATTGACGGTTCTCGCATTGATCATGGCGCTCGCCTCGCAGTGCGCGCACGACCGGATGGCGCTCAGGGACAACCCGGCCGACCGGGTGTACCGCATTGACGTGCTGCGCGTACGAGACCCCAGGCTTCCCGACCTGACCGACTCCCAGTTCGCCGACATGCTCGAGCGGCTCCGGGGCCATGTCCGGGAGTACCTTGGCTACCGCGTAGAATTCACCATGCTGCCGCAGATTGACATCCTGGAATTCAAAAAGGCCAACCGTCACCTCGACGGCGCCGCCGAAATGCGGGAGCTCAGGGGGGATTTGCTCGATATCGGCAGTGAATCCGACCGCGCGCGCCTGCGCTCGTTCATCAACACTCTTGTTGAAAAAACCGGCGAGGACATCCTGCGCTCGTATGTGCCGTCGTACCGCGCACGGCCCGACCGCGCCGCTTTCGCTGAGCGCCTCTACGCCGACTACGTCACCAGGCTTGCCTCAATCCAGTCGATCCGCACCGGCGACGGCACCGCGCTTGCAGGCGGGGAGTACGCCGACACGCTCACCTACCCCTTCTGGGAGATGGCGCTGCGCCGCCTGCCGAAAGGGCACTTTGTGTTCACCAACACCATCATGGCCGACGCCGAGGTCAACATCCCCATCTACGTGGCGCTGCGCTACGGCGTCACCACCGGCATGGTGACCGGCAACGCATCCAACGCCTTCCGCGCCGCCGGGGTGATGTTCCTCTACCCGTTCCTTTCGCGCGACGCCTTCTTTGCGCGGGAGCGCAAAGAGCGCATACCGGAGCATCTCCTCACCGACGTCATCGCGCTGTACTCCACGCACGAGATGGGGCACTTCCTCAACCACTTCAGGGACTACTACGATCACCCGCGCTGCATCATGGTGCCCGCAGCCGACCTCAACTACCTTCGATGGTACCGGGAGAGGAAGGGCTCGCGCTGCCCCCTTCCCCATGAAAAGCTCAGGCAGTTTTAACACAATCTTCGGGAAAAGGCATTCAGTCTTTGTTTACAATATCGCTGACCAGGCCGTAACACATCCATCCTCTCCTGTAGCCGATATTAGTATATAAAATGCGAAGGGTAAACTGTATATCATTCAGCTTTTTCCCATATCCCTTTTCGACAATGCCCGCAGTGGTAATGAAAAATGGCCGCAATTCGGAAAAATTTGTCACATTGGCGTCATGATGCCAGCTCCGGGATCCGTTCTTATCTGTCATAAACAGCGAGTAATTGCATAAAGACTTAGTGTCAGTTGAATCAAGAAAGAATTTTTTCAGGTATTCCCCTTTCCCCTGGGAAGACCTTGAAACGCCGTTTATCCTGATATCCTTCACGAGAATCACATCCGATGTGTATTCACGGGAGGGACTGACAGACGTTTCAAGGCTTCGTATATACGAGTCCAGATCGTCGAACGAATTGAGCGTCCTTACCCGGCTGGAAGTCGCCTCGCCTGATTCGATTTTCTTTTTTTCAATTTTATCAATAAATCCACCGAAAACCCATCCGTTCGTGTTATTCCACTTAACGCGCAGCCATTTTCCGCTTGTCCCGGATATTGATACCACATCTCCGGTTTCTTCCAATATTTCCACCGCTGATCTGTCGGGAATTGTTAAAATTCTTTCTGAATCAACACCCGGGGAAACTCTCATTCGAAGACCATCACGCGCGTTAACAATATAATCATATGCAAGGACACTGTCCCGAATTGCCGAACCGCCCCCGCTGCGCATGGAATAATATGCAATCAATACAATTCCCAGGATAATTATAGCCACGGACCCCAGCGCCACATACAATTTAATCCTGTTATTCATCAGCGTGTCCTCCATTATCGGTTTTTAGTTGGATTCTTTTATTAATGATGCTCGCTGTTTCCCCCAGCCCCTTTTCCCGCAACAGCCGTACAACGGTATCGTAATTATAACAGGCCGTGTTCAACACCCAGTCGTACCAGCTGACCTGACTGGATTGTTAAGGCTCCCGCAGGACAGGCAAATGCACATAACCGGAACACACATCGCCGCAATGATTCGCATAAACCCTCTCTAAATATAAACATGTGTCGTGATACGCACCGTGCGCCACTGTACAGCCATTGCGACAGCAACGCCAAAGCGCACATAATTGTTCGTTTGCTCCAATCGATTATTTGAAGGCTTCACAACCCCGTCAATCCCCCGAAAGTTGTAGTTGAAACAATTTTCACAGCGCCATGCGGGAAAGCTGTGTCCTGTTCTTCGCGCCCGTCTTCCGGAAGAGGTTGGCGATGTGCCGCTTCACCGTTTCGGAAGAAATGGAAAGCCGGCCGGCGATGTCGTGGTTGGAGCACCCCGCCCTGACAAGCCCGTATATCTCGCGCTCGCGCGTCGTCAGCAAAACACGGTCAGTGCCGCTGTGGACATCCACCCTGAAGTACACGCGGCCTTCCACGACCACGGATTCCGCCCGCACGGTCAGATCGTGAATTGTAATGCTGAATACCTTATCCGCAATGATGCCCGCGAAACGGAGTTCCGGGGCGAACTCTTTCAGAAGCGCGCAGGCCAGATCGCTCCAGCGAAGGTCGCGGGCGTTGAGCCTTGCATGGAAATCACTGTCCGCCACGATTGTTCTGAACGCGCGGTCGCAGAGCGCAAACGCGCAGCCCGACCCGTTCCTTACAATCCCATACAGATATGAGCTCATATCGCGATGCGCGGTGAGGCGGCAGTGCTGGTGATAAGCGTTGACGCAGTGCGGCGAAATCAACTGGTGCTCGGCAAGCATGTCATCGGGAATGGCCCTCCCGTCAAGCCTGAGCCCGACAAGCCCGTTGGAATCGGGATGAAGCGCGGATATGATTT
>CAZPZJ010000090.1:8763-13485 GCA_964591055.1 uncultured Leptospiraceae bacterium | reverse complement strand
TTCTCCCCGTCAAAATAGCTCTCCTTGAACGAGTACTTCAGGGGGTTCCCGATGTCCGATTCGCTCGCATAGCCCCAGACGCCCAGAAAAGTATTTTCGTCGCTGTAGTTCACCCCGCCGCTGTAATTGCAGACGTCGTAGAAGCTGTGCCTCAGCTCCCCGTCGGGAGTGCTGACATTGTCGGTATTCTGATAAATTCCGCCGGCGAAAAAATTGATGTTGCCCGCTCCGCCCTCGACGTACGCGTCGCCGGTTCTCGCGTTCGCGGCGCTGTCGTACTGCGCCCCCAGCTCCGCGCGGACCCCGGACGCGTCCCGTCGCTCGTGCCGGCTGTTGCGGGTGATGATGTTGATCACCCCCCCGATGGCGTCAGAACCGTAGAGCACCGAGCCCGGGCCACGGACCACTTCGATGCGCTCTATCTGGCCGGGATTGATCGACAGCGCATGATCGCCGCCACCCCGTTGTTCCGAAAGCCGAATGCCGTCCACCATGACAAGCACCCTCTCGTCATACAGCCCCCTGATCATCGGCCGGACGCTTCCCATGCTGGTATGGGACACGTTCAGTCCCGGCAGGTGCTCAAACAGATCCCCCATGCCCGTGGGTGCGATTTTTTCAATCGCCTCCCGCGTCACCACGTTTACCGGCAGTGAGCTGTTGAAGGCCTTTGATTCCTGCCTCGATGCGGTAATGATAATCTCCTCAAGGGCGTGCGTGGTGCCGTTTTCCCGCGCTTCCCCGGCGGGCTGATCTCCGGGCGAGGATTCGGCCGCCTGTGTGACGGCGCATATCACGACTGCCGCGACCAATGCGCGGTAAAGATATTGTTTCATTCCTTTTCCTCCTGGTGCGATACGGGCGCGGCGCTGCGCCGCGTTGGTCCCGCTGGATGTCGTGTGATTCAACCGTGGGTTAAATCTTCACGGATGGAGGAGCGCGGGGAATGCCGGGACGGACATCGCCGCCGCACGCATTGAGGAGCCCATACACAATGCAGGGCCCAACGCCGGGGAGCGGCGATATCGAGTAAGGGGTAACGTCAAGGTGAGATACAACATACTGGTGAAGAAACGAGCAGATCGGGCAGACGGCGCACAGGTCGCTTCCACCCGTGCCGCCATTCGCGCATGAAATGGCGGTTTCGTGGCGATTCAGCGCGTCGCAGCAGCACGCATGAATCCTCTCTTCATGACCGCGCCCCGTCTCACGCCCTATCCCGTGGTTGTGAAAGAGATGGACACCGGCTGCGAGGATAAAAATCCACGCGCTCAGCGATACCGCCGTGATTTTTCTGGCCGAAGAGCTCATGGTATGTAATGGCCCGCCGTTCATGCATCCTCATTTCACGCGCGCCGGCAGGCAGTGTCAATGTTATTTTCGCCGGGAAATTGTATTTGACATCACAGGCGCGCTACACTTATGTAATGAAACCTTCATAGCGGCCGGTTGGCGGATAACCCCCACGACGGAATTTCAGCAGCGATCCAGAGAAAGCCGGCACTGACATCCAGCGCACCAGAGGAGCACGACCCATGAGCGAGGAAACATCCGACCTTTTTCAGCAGCGCCTTGAGAAGATCAGCGTCCTGAAAAGCAGAAATATCAATCCGTATCCCGTACGCTTTAAACGCAACATCACCGCGGGCGGAATAAGGGAGCAGTTCGACGAGGCCAATCCCCGGCAGGTGATCACCGCCGGCCGCCTCCGCTCCAAGCGCGTGATGGGCAAGGCTTCGTTCGGCCACATAGAGGACCTTTCAGGCTCCGTGCAGATCTACGCCACGCCCGACCACCTGGGCGGGGAGGCCTACGAGCTTTTTAAAATGCTCGACCTCGGCGACATCGTCGGGGTGGAGGGCGTAACGTTCCGGACCAAGAGGGGCGAGATATCCATCGAGGCGCACACTATCACGCTTCTCGCCAAGAGCATCCGTCCCCTGCCCGTCGTGAAGGAGAAGGACGGCGTGCTCTTTGACGAGTTCGCCGACCGCGAACAGCGCTACCGCCAGCGCTACGTTGACCTGATCGTCACGCCGAAAACCCGGCAGGACTTCATCCTGCGGAGCCGCATGATCAACGGCATCCGCGCCTATCTCACCGCGCGGGGATTCCTCGAGGTGGAAACGCCCATGATGCAGACAATCCCCGGCGGGGCGGCGGCGCGGCCCTTCGTGACGCACCACAACGCGCTCGACATCAAGCTCTACCTTCGCATCGCGCCCGAGCTCTACCTGAAGCGGCTCATCGTGGGCGGGCTTGAGAAGGTCTTCGAGCTCAACCGCAACTTCCGCAACGAGGGCATCTCCACCCGGCACAACCCGGAGTTCACCATGCTGGAGCTCTACCAGGCGTACGCCGATTACCAGGACATGATGAACATCGCCGAGGACATGGTCTCCACGCTCGCGCGCGACCTGCTGGGCAGCACGCAAATCGACTACCAGGGCAATCTGATCGAGCTTGCGCCGTCCTGGCAGCGGATCACCTATCTCGACGCGATCAAAAAATATACGGGAATCGATTTCACCGCGATCGATTCCGCCGCGGAGGCGAAGAAGGCCGCGGCGGAGATCGGCATCGCGATCGAAAACGACCTGTCGAAATGGAAGGTCGCCGAGTTCGTGTTCGAGGAGCGCGTGGAGAAGAACCTGATCCAGCCCACCTTCGTGACCGATTATCCCAAGGAGCTCTCGCCGCTCGCCAAGTCGCGCGAGGACAATCCCGAGTTCGTGGAGCGCTTCGAGATATACATTTCCGGCCGGGAGATCAGCAACGCATTCACCGAGCTCAACGACCCCTTCGACCAGCGCGAGCGATTCGAGGAGCAGGTGCGGATGCGCGAGGCAGGGGACGACGAGGCGCAGATGATGGACATGGATTACGTGCAGGCCCTTGAATACGGCATGCCGCCCGCGGGCGGCATGGGGATTGGCATCGACCGTCTGGTGATGCTCTTCATCGACTCGGCGTCCATCAAGGACACCATACTCTTTCCGCTGCTCCGGCCTGAATAAGCCGCGAGCGCGGCGCGGTCAGGCGCCCAGCTTTTCCAGCAGCTTCTTCTTGGTCTGTTCGAATTCCTCTTCCGTGATGGCGCCGCTGTCCCTGAGCGCCTTGAGTTTTTCTATGGTGCCGGGGATATCGCCGTTGCCGGAGCTCTTCCTCAGCCCGGAGGCCACCTCCCTGCCCTTCTCGAGCATGTCCTGGTACGCCTTCTTCATGGACTCGACATTCACGTCGAAGATCGATCCCCGCCCCGAGAAGTGAGAGTCGAACACCCTGCCGAGCGCGTAGGTGGACGCCCCCGAAAGGATCACCTGCGCACCGATGCCCATCACCGTGCCAACGCCCGGAATCGCCTTGATCGCGCTTGCCCCGAGGCGAGCCAGCGTGGCGCCCGCAAGCGATGTGATAAGCGACTTGCCCGCATCGTTATCGTAGGCGGCGCCATGGTGTGCGGCGACCTGCCTGATCATGTCGAGCTGAATAGCGGTCACCGCGGCGATATCCGCCAGCGGAAGCGGGATCGCCCCCGCGGTCATGCTGTAAACGACATGCGAAAGTATTATTTTTTCAACCTTCTCGTTCCCGTTTCCTTCCGGTATTCTTTCACTTTCTGCCATGAAGCTCTCCCGTTACGCCTGGTTTTCCGGTCGATAAAATCACCGCATAACAATATAATTGATTGCGGGCTGAAATTCAAGCCCGGGCGGGAAAGATATAAAAATTTTTCGCACCATGGGAGTTACCCTTTACATGCTGTAACCGATGCTGGCGCTGAACTCCGAATTCCCTGTCACGACATTCCAGGCATAATCGAAACCGAACGCCGGGAAGGCGATGTTTCGAAGGTAAATTCGCACACCGCCGCCCGGACCATGAAAAAATTCCATGGAATTGAGGATGCGGCACTGACCCGCCTCATAAAACATGATCCCGGTCACCGTCCCCCACGAACAGGGACAGAGCGCAAACTCGTACTGCGGGGACGCGCTCCAGTACCGGTCAGAGGCGATCTCCTCCGGCCTGAGCGTTTTAAAGCCGGGCTTGCCGCCGATGCGCTCATAAATCGCCTCGGGAATCCCGCCGGCGCCGCCGTTGAGCATGAGCACCAGAAAATGCTCCGGCGTCACTGCAAGCGCCATCTTTCCCCTGACCCTGGACTCGTGAAACCACCGCTCGCCATCCAGCGAGTAACCGCGCATGACATCCGCGATTACGTCAATTCCTTCATTGCTGAAACCGATGTAGTGCAGGTCACGATACTGGAATCGAAAACCCGGCGTGGCGCTTCGGCTGGATGATGGCGGGTTCATGTCATCTCCCCGCTCACGGACCTCATAGTCTCGATAGCGCCCCTGCGCTGACACGGTCAGCCGGTGAAAAAACTGGTAACCGGCCCACAGCGTGTAGTCCTGATACCTGGCGCGGTAACGCTGGTGGAGATTCCCGGGCATGTCCATGCTCTCGAAGGTTTTATCGCCAAACCGCGCCATCGCGCTCATGACAAAGCCGTTGTCGCGCATCCCGGGGCTGAAGAAGCCCGCCATGCCGTTCCATCCGAAATTAGTATACATTGCGCCGGCAAACACGCGCTTGTTGTATCCCAGGGCGTTTGATTCGTAGAGAAAAAGGCCATATGACTGCGTGTCCCTGGTGCGGACGGCCACGGGAATCGGCAGGAGCGTCCATTTCTCCTCAAGCTCTATGGTGATGAGC
>CAZPZJ010000090.1:0-8663 GCA_964591055.1 uncultured Leptospiraceae bacterium | reverse complement strand
GGAATGCGCTCCCCACTAATCGTCCTCGCTCAACCTCTGCCAGGAACCGCCGCACCCTGACACGGTTTCCGCCATCAGGATGAATTTCCTGCCGCAGGTAGTGCACTGAAAGACGTGCTCGTAAAACTCTTTCGGAAGCATGTTTTCCCTGCGTACTTCATCGAGGCGACAGCTCCCCCTGACAAGGATCATCGTCTCCTGTTCAATGACCTGCATCAGCTGCCTTGCCAGGTTGCAATATGTCCCCGTGTCTCTGAAACGGATCGTTTCACAGAATCCGTCACACTTGTAGCACATTTCGCCGACTCCCGCTCCATCCTTCGCGGAACCGGCGCACACAGCAAGTAAAGCCGTATGCACGCAGGGTGCTGGTTCGCCGGTCCCGTCTCTTATTTTTCGGTTGATCGGCGCGATAATTAAAATTTTATGGCTGAAAAATTGAGGGCATTTCATTTTTTTTCCGTGCCGACGTTCAATCCGGTCCGTTTAAGGCTGGACTTTTATGCTTTTTTTCCGGGTTTTCAATCCGGCGATTTCATCCCTGATGCCGGCAATCTCGTCCATTACGAATTTTTCGGCGTTGCGCGCCTTCCCGTCCTCGAAACCGCCGGTGATTTTCAGCTTCAGCACGATCTCGCTGCAGTCGCGGTCATGCCCGTTCAGTTCAGCGTGTATGAACACGAATATTTCGGACAGAAACTCCTCATCCCCGCGGCCCGAGGATTTCGCCTCCTGAGAATACACGGCGATGTTTTTCCCGTGTGCGCCGTAATGCCCTGTGAAAATATCACTGATCGCGCCGCGGACGAGCGGATGCCGCTCCGCGCGCTCGAAAAGCCCAACTCTGATCCTTGACCTCTCCTGAATGAGGGCGCGCTCCCTGAGCGCAAGGGCCACTATCCGCTGTTCTATGTTCCCGATCTCTTCCATGATTCCATCCGCGTTTCCATGTATTCCTCGCTCCTGCATCCTTCCCCGGTATGCGCACAGTCCGGAGCGATCACGCCTGAACCTCAATCATCATTGCAGTTTTGCATGAAAAATCAAGAAGATATTCTCTCACTTCCGGGCCGAACAACAGCGAACACCCGAAATATTATTGACATAATGCGCATCCGGGCGTTTGGTAAATGTCTTCGCGGCAGATCGATACGCTCTTTCGTCCGCGCACACGCGACGCACAATCCGACCAGAGGTACATAAAAAGATGGGAATTGTTTCATCTCGCCCCACAATCACGCGAAAGGAGCTTGAAGGCGTTCTCGACTGCCTGATACACGACGAGCTCGACCGCGGCACCACGGTAAAGAACTTCGAGGCCCGGCTCGCCGACATGTACTCCCTCAAATTCTCCCTGGCGCTCAACTCCCTGACCGCCGCTTATCACCTCGCGTTCAGGGCCCTTGAAATCGCCCCGGGAGACGAGGTCATCATCCCTTCATTTTTCTCACGGGCGCCCCTGGCCGCACTTGGCCTGGTGGGAGGCAGGGCTATCCTCGTCGACTGCGATGAAGGATCCTACTGCCCGTCGGAGGCCATGATACGGGAAAGGATCAACGACCGGACACGGGCTGTTCTCTTCTCGCAGATGTTCGGATTCTTTTCGGAATCGAGTTATCTCAAGGACATCAAGATTCCCGTCATAGAAGACATCTCCCACGCCATAGGCTTCGAGCCCGGGGAACCCCCGTACGATCTCGCCGGATCGATTATGGTCGCGTCTTTCGCCCCTTCGATGATGATCACTACCGGCAATGGCGGCCTCGTAATGACGTCCAATTCGCGGCTGTACTCGGCGATGAAGGACCTTCGAAACGGCGATGACAGAAACACCCCCGGATACGAGTACACCATGACGGATTTTCAGGCGGCCATGGGCGTGTCCCAGCTGCTCCGGCTCGCACAGTTTGTGAAGCGCAGGCGGGAAATCGCACGCATGTACTATGACGCCCTCAAGATGACCACGCATAAGACCTTCTACGCGTACGGCGAGGGGTTCGTGTACCAGTCCTTCCCCGTTATTTTTGACGCGACGGAAGACCGCATCGACAGGTACTGGAAGAAAACCGGAATTGAGCTCACCCGCCCGGTGAAAACGCCGCTCCACACCTCGCTTGAGCTCAAGCCGATGGACTACCCGAACAGCGAGCGGTTGTGCAAAAAGCTTTACACTCTTCCCCTTTATCCCGCTCTGTCGAAAAAAGAGATAGAAAAGATATCGCGCTCGCTCGCGAACTTCATATAGGAGGCCCGAAATGTACGTCCTGACGGTTGAGGAACGATTCGCATCAGCGCACCAGCTCCGGGGCTACAGGGGAAAGTGCGAAAATCTGCACGGCCATAACTGGAGGGTCGTGCTCAGCGTGCAGGGAACAGAGCTTGACGGGATAGGCCTCCTGATCGACTTCGGCGAGCTCAAAGCAATTCTCCGGGACATCGTCTCGGACCTCGACCACTGCAACCTCAATGAGCACCGTTACTTCTCCATACACAATCCGAGCTCGGAAAACATCGCCCGCTTTATAGCCGAGGAATGCTCATCCCGCCTTCAGGCGGCGCACGGCGGCAAGATTACCCTTGATTCGGTGACCGTCTGGGAATCCGAAACCTCCCGCTGCACCTACCGCTTCATTTAACTCCCGTTTCTGTTTTTTATTATCACCGGGCGCTGCAAAGAACTGCTCATTTGCGCACTAAATGTGATTATTTTTGCATATTATATAAGAATACTAAATTTGTAAAATATACTTGATTTTTATTGATATTTTAATAGTTTTCCACTGACACTAAAATTATTGAATGATTAAGGGGTAGATACGGTATGAAAAGGAACATCCTTGCTGCAGTATTCACGATGGTCTTCGCGGTTGCGGTATCCTCCGCATTCATCGGCTGCAAGCCGGCCGAGCAGCCCGCGCCTCCCGCACCGGCAGTAGAACAGCCGCCGGCGGCCGAAGCGCCTCCCGCGCCCGCACCGGAAGCTCCTAAAAAGAAATAGCGCCGATTCCAAGGCATTGCAATAAAGGGGGATACCTGATATCCTCCTTTTTTTTGTGGACATTATTTCACGCATTATCCATACTTAATAAATGTAAAAGGCTGCGCTCTACCCCGAAAGCGCCGCAGCCGGCCATCCCAGAGGAACCCGGAGCTACCGATCATGGCGGAAGGAACATCGAAGAAAACGGGCCCCGACAAGGCGCTTGTCGGCGAGATCGCGTATGGAATTCTGAGCGGTGAAAACATCGCAAAGGCCATTAAAACCGCGAAAACGGACACCCCCGAAAAGGAAATCGCCCTCGAGTTCGTCCGGTCTTACGCCGAATTCCTCGATGAGATAGTCGAAAACGACATCAACAGGAATCTCACCAGGGCCGATTTCGAGATACGGGACCTGGTGTCGAACGTAAATTCTATGCTGAAGGGAAAGGACGAGTTCATCTTTTCGACAATGGTTCTCAACTGCCCGGTCCACTACCGGACCCTGCAGCAGACCCATCTCAAAAAGAGCGTCCAGGAGGAGAGCTGAAACGGCGCATGCGCCCGACCGGCGACTCCGCCTTCCCGGCAGTGGATGACAATGACCGACAACAGCAACAACCGCCTGCAGGCGATCATAAACTCGGTAACAGACAGCCTGTGCGCACCCGATTCGTATGAGGCGGTCTATCACCGCTCGATGTACGACGTATCCATGCCGTCTACCGACCACCTCCAGCTTGCGGTCGAGATGTTGAGGACCGTGCTCTTCCCCGGTTACTTCGGAAATTCCGACCTGCACTCATCCACCATGGCGTACTACATCGGCTCGACGATAGACCGCGCCTCAAAAATACTCATGGAGCAGATCAAGAGAGGATACTGTTTCGTCTGCGCGGAAAACGAGCGCGACAAATGCCGGGAGTGCGATGAGCGCTCGCGTATAATAACCGAACACTACATCGGGAGGCTTCCGAAAATCCGCGGCCTGCTCGCCACCGATGTCCGCTCGGCCTACGAGGGCGACCCGGCCGCTAAAAATCCCGGCGAAACGATCTTCTGCTATCCCAGCATCAGGGCGGTCACCAACTACCGGATCGCGCACGAGCTGTTCGACCTCGGAGTGCCTCTCATTCCCAGGATCATCACGGAAATGGCGCACTCACAGACGGGCATCGACATCCATCCCGGCGCTGAAATCGGGGAATACTTTTTCATCGACCACGGAACCGGCGTGGTGATCGGCGAGACCTGCGTGATCGGCAGCAATGTCAGGATCTACCAGGGAGTAACGCTGGGAGCGAAGAGCTTTCCGCTTGACGGGCTCGGCAATCCGATCAAGGGAATTCCCCGCCACCCCATCGTCGAGGACGACGTGATCATATATTCGGGCGCGACGATACTGGGCAGGATCACAATCGGCAGAGGCTCGGTGGTGGGAGGAAACGTGTGGCTGACGCATGACATTCCACCGTTCGCCAACATCACCCAGGCCGAAGGCATGGAGATGCGATTTGAAGGCGGTTCCGGCATATGAAATCATGCCGGACGCGATTACGGACACCAAGGGAGCCGGACTATGGCGAGTGACGCAGAGATCATGGACGCGTTCGAAAGCGTCGCAGACGACGAGGTGTTTCCAAGGGAAGCACCGTTTGATTTCTTCTACAAGGTACTGTCGGATACCGGCTACAGCGTGTTCCTCATGGACGGGGAGAGATACGGCATCTACCTGCTGGAAACCGATGACCTGAACGAGGCGCTGCTTCAGGGACGCTGCGGGGTTTTTATCGCGCCGCTGAACGAGGAAAACATAACTGTAATATCCGTGGTGTATGAAATCGCCGGCTGGAGTTTTACCATTCGCCTGCCCTTCGAACACCATGAACCCCGGCATGTGGAGTTTCTCAAGGGGCTTAAAATCAGAAAAAGCTTTCAAGTCCGGTTTCTGAATTACCTGTATGGGGGACTGGTGAAAGCCGGTGTCAGGGATTACCACCTCCCCGACGAAGAGGCGTCCAGAATCACTGAATTCACGTAGACCGGCGGGTGCCGCTACGCGTCCTCACGCTTCCGGGGCCCCGGTAAAGATGTCGCTCCGGGAATAGAGCACCGCCTGCTCTCCAGACCGCAGATATGCCATCTGCCCTTCAAACTTGCAAAACTCCGCGCCGAGGAAAAAGCGCGCCGACAGCACCCTCCCCGCGTAAAACGCCGCTTCCGCGCTGTCCCGGACCGCCGCATCGAACTTCTCGCTGCCCATTTCGCCTGCAAGCTCATACAGTCTGGGCAGCGCAATCGAGAGGCTCCACAGGTGCAGCCATGCGTGCGTGAGCATTCTGAAAGCCGTCAGCAGCGGCGTCGCATTCGCGAACAGCAGGGGGATTTTCCCCTCGTTCATCGCATGCTTCATCATGCCGATATACTCGTCCATCTGCGCCAGGGCCCTTTCAACCGCGTCGACATAGCGCCGCTCGACGAGAGGGCGCGCGGTTTCAAGTGTTTGAGTGATCCTCTTCCTGTACACCGAATAGCGGTACTGGCCAGCGTCCTGCAGCAGTTTGCGCATCATCAGGTCAACCGCCTGAATGGCGTTGGTCCCTTCATAAATTGACTGGATTTTGCTGTCGCGCGCGAACTGCTCCACGGGATAGTCCGCGCAGAATCCGTAGCCGCCGAGCACCTGGATCGCCTCCGCGGTGATGAGCCATGAAAGGTCTGAATTCCCACCCTTGGCGATCGGGATCAGAAAATCAATCAGCGCACCCGCCTCCTTCGCCTCCTCACCCGTGGAATGCAGGTGGAGGTCGCGGCAGATGGCGATGAAGTAACAGATCATCCGCATCGCGTCTACATGCGATCTCATCCACAGGAGCATCCTGCGCACATCGGGATGGCGGATGATGGTGACCGATTTCGGCTCGGGGGCCGTGCGGTAGACAATGTCGCTTCCCTGCACGCGGACCCGCGAATACATCAGCGCGTGAAGGTACGCGGCGCTCGATACGCCCAGCGCCTGGATCGCAACGTAGAGGCGTGACTCGTTGATCATCTGGAACATGATGCTCATGCCCTTGCGCTCTTCGCCCAGGATCGTCCCCACACAGCGCCCCTCATCGCCGAAGCTCAACGAGCAGGTGGCCGATCCCTTGAGCCCCATCTTGTGCTCGACGCCGGTGCAGACCACGTCGTTTCTCCCGCCGATCGAACCGTCGGGATTGACAATGAACTTTGGCACCAGGAAGATGGATATTCCCTTCGTCCCGGCCGGGTCGCCGTCGATGCGGGCCAGCACCGGGTGAATGATGTTCTCGTACAGGTCGCTGTCGCCGTTGGTGATGAATATCTTCTGCCCCGTGATGAGGTAGGTCCCGTCCGGCTGTTTCACCGCACGCGTTTTCAGCGCGCCGACATCGGAGCCCGCTCCCGGCTCGGTAAGGCACATGGTGCTTCCCCATTCCCCGCTGATGAGCTTTTCCAGGTAGAGGTCCTTTTGCGCTTTTGTTCCGTAATTCTTGATCAAATTCACGGTCCCGAAGGCGAGATGCACATACATCGTAAAGGGAATGCTCGCGGCGCAGAAGTATTCGGTCGCCACCTGGAAAAGCGTCTCAGGAAGCCCCATGCCTCCGATTTCACGCTCCTTGGCCAGCGCGAGAAATCCCGCCTCGTAATAGCTCGCCAGCGCCTCCCGGTACGCGGCGGGTACGTGGACCTCTTTTGTGGCAGGGTCGTACTTCACCCCTCCTTCCTTCTCCCCGGCGAGATTGGCCGGAAAAATTTTCTTCACAGCGATCTGCTCGGCCAGCGAAATCGTCGCCTCCATGGTGTGCCGGTCGACATCGGAAAAGGTCTCAAACCCGGACAGCCGGTCCAGGTTGAACATCTCAAACAGAACAAATCGCACGTCGCGCGAGTCAACAAGGGGATTCAATGCCATCTTCGTCTCCAGATTCGCAACGGCCGTCAGCGCGGCACACGGCCTGAAAGGATGTTCTTCTTAACGTAAAGGCCGATTTTGTCAAGAAGCATTTATTCCCGCAGGAGCAATCGCCCGCAACCACCATTTATGTATTTATGTCACATAAATAATCCTGATCTGCACACCGCAATATTTTGCCACCGCGTCTTGACGATCCTGAAAAGCCGCTGTACATTCAATGAGGAATTGACATTTCAGGTTAATTTGCACATACACAAAAAGCATAACCGGAGAAGAAGATATGAACGTGTTCTGCTATGGTTCAATGATGTTCCGGGAGGTGTGGGACGCTGTGGTGGGGAAGGAGTATCTGCATATACCGGCAGTGCTGTCCGGCTTTTCAAGAAGAAAGGTGACCGGCCAGCCATACCCCTGCGTCATCGAATCCGCCGCGGACAACATGGTCTACGGAAAGCTGTACCTTGATGTCGAGTGCAGGGACGTTCGCCTCATCGACACCTACGAAGGGGACAGTTACAAACGCATCATCGAGCAGTGCCGCACCATCGAAGGAAGCACGATCAACGCGTACGTGTACGTGTTCAGGGAGGAATGGCGGCACCTGGTGGAAAACAGCCCGTGGGACCCCGCCGAATTCAGCACCGTAACTTTGCAGGATTTCATCAGCGATTATGAGGGATTCAGGAAAAGCAATCCCGGAAGGCGGGAGAAGACCAACTTCTGATCTGCCGAAGGATCACACGGCGCGGCGGCCGTGCACGAATGAAGGATAAAACCAGTCCCGGCTGGAACGACGCCGGGACGGTATTGTTTTGCAAGACATGTTATTCGCTGAGAGCGCCGGTGTAAATGGAGTCAGAGGATTTTATGACGGCGGTTTCCTCGGCCAGAATCGACTCGACTTTCCCGAAGTAGTTCTTGAATTCAGAGCCGATGTAGAACTGGCTTGAGAGCACGAGCCCGGAGTAGAACGCCGCTTCGGGATGCTCGCTCATGAACTTTTCGCGCTCTTCCCCCTTGAGCCCGCCGACGATCTCATGCATCTTTCTGGTGCTGATCGTGAGCGACCACAGGTGCATCCACGCGTGCGCAAGCATCGTCATCGCCTGGCGCAGCGGCGTGGCGTTGATGAATATCTGCATCAGCCTTCCCGACGCCAGGTGCTTCATCAGGAAGTCGATCACCTCATCCATCTTGTCAACACCGCGGACGAGCGGCGAGATGTACTTGTAATCAACCACGCCCTTCGCTTTTTCCACAGTTTCCATGATCCGCTTTTTGAACACGTTGAAGTAAAACTGGTCCCGGTTCATAATGAGCTTGCGGGTCGTGAGATCTATGGACTGGATTCCGTTGGTGCCTTCGTACAGTGAAAGGATTTTACAGTCGCGTGCGAACTGCTCCACCTTGTAGTCGTTGATGTATCCGTATCCGCCATGGACCTGAATGGCCTCAGAAGTCACCTGCCACGCCGTGTCGGTATTGCCAGCCTTGCAGATCGGGATCAGGAAGTTCACCAGCGCGTCGGCTTCCTTGGCGACCGCGCCTTCGGCGACCTCCGAAAGGTCGATATTGTAGGCGGTGAACTGCGTGACCATGCGCATCGCCTCGACCTGCGCCTTCATCCACAAAAGCATTCTCTTCACGTCAGGGTGCTCGATGATGGCGACCGACGGCGCCTCCGGGTTCTGCAGCTGCATCACGTGAGGCATCTGCTTTCTGTTCCTGGCGTAGGCGACCG
>CAZPZJ010000089.1:0-13692 GCA_964591055.1 uncultured Leptospiraceae bacterium | reverse complement strand
TGTTTCTGTCGAGCGTGCCGTCCGCATCCAGGCGGAGCAGCGACGCCATCACGCCTGCGTAGTGCCTGTCGGCGAAAAGGTATCCCGCCTCGATGCGCGGTGAGAACACGACGCCGGAATCGAGGTCATCGCACAGGGACAATTCGCTGCCCGTGTCGCCGGGAAGGGCGACATCGTTTCTGGCCGAATAGACCGCCCCGGCCTGGAACGAGGCGATGAGTTCCGCCGCCGCGTACCCGGGCACGCACAGCGCAAGGCATACGAACGCATGAAACACCGCACTTCTCACTTTCATCCATGACCTCCACCTTCAGATTCCGCAGGCGCGCATCCGTTCGCGGCCACGCGCAATGGCCGACAGCACGCATTCCTGTCATGCGCACACACATCATACAACGCCGCCGCCCCGCTCCGCAACAAAAATCTTTTCGCGCGGCACACACGCATCCGCCCCGGGTCCTTTGATTACATTATTGCGTTGACAACTGAGCGCTGCCGGGTGTAGCATCCCGGCTGTCGGATGGATGGATCGACCTTCACGGCGTTCACCAGAACAAGGAGGACACTATGCAAGTCAGACTTATCGCCACACTTATCGCTTTTGCGGGATTTCTGTATATCACGGGCATCACGCCCGTCAACGCCCAGTACGACTGCCCCATTGACGGCGCCTACCAGAGCGACTGGGGCCCGGTTACCCTTGAGCAGCAGGGCTCCAACGTGAGCGGGACATGGCAAAACGGCACGGTCAGCGGCGTCAGGAGCGGCAATGTCATTCACTACACATGGTACCAGGGCGTTGTGCCGGGCGGGCGCGGCTTCTGGCAGATATCGCCCGACTGCAACCATCTCACCGGCCCCTGGGGCAACGGTGACAGCGAGACGGGCGGCGGCAACTGGAACCTGCATAAATGAGGTAAGCAATTCTCCATGTGCTTCCCGCATCGGAGCGGGAGCACATGGAGAACAGTCAAGCCGGCCTTTTAATGCGTTTTCTCCTTTTTGTCGGAGACGCTCATCGTGATCATGGCGGAGAAGACCTCCGCGCCTTCGATGTCGCGGATGCTCACGGGCACATCGATGGTGCCCGGTACCGACCAGTCAATCGCCCCGCCATCCGCCACGACCGACAGGTCCGTCACGATTTTAAACATGCAGGAACTTCCTCCCGGGACGAGCGTCGTTCCCGGAACTGCTTCCGTGAACACGGCATCCTCCGCTGTAAAAAACCCCTCTCAGGGGGCCTTACGTTTACGTCAATGATTTTTTCGGGGGGATGCTGTCCGCTCCACGGTGTAATATGCGAGCATCCCGGGCGTGAGCGGAGTTGTGGTCATCAAAACAACTCCTGGTAATGAATGGTGTATAAGTTTTATAAAAAAGAGTTGCTTAATTATCATTTCCAGTTTCTTGCTGACTGTCTAAGGTAAAGAGTGCGGAAGCGGGGCAATTGCCGTCGTTCCGATACTATGTAAAGAAGCGACGTTCTAACACGCCGCTTTTTAATTGTTGGTTCAAAGTTGCGCAACCAGGAGAAACCTGATGAGAAAAAGATTCTATTGGCTATCCTGTATTTTTTCCTTACTGGCGATAACGTCCGCTGGCCTGAAAGACCTCAGGTCGGAGAATGTGTTTTTAAAGGACGGGTCAATCGTAAATGCTACAATCGTCAGGGACTCGGCCAAATCCATCACTGTCAGGGATAAGGGCGGCAAGCAGGAAACAATACCCCGCGAGAACATTATGCGCATCCTGTACACTGAACTGAATATGGGAAAGATCCATGTGCAGATGCGCAACGGCAAGAACTTCGAAGCTTACATGGTGGACGAGGATCAGAAGACCTATACCTTCAGAAAGGTGCTGAACGATCCACAGGAACTGACGATCAACCGCACCGAGGTGCTCTTCATTGCCGAGCGGAACCCCTCGGGCCTGAAAGGCACCGCCGGCACCAATAAAATCGAGCTTTCGTGGTATCCGCCGTATAACCCGGTGAAGCACTACCTGGTCTATCGCAAGGAAAAGGGCGAGAAGGACTTCCGGCTGCCGGTAGTAAGCAGGCGCACCTCCTTTACCCTGGAGGAACTGAAGAGCAACACTACCTACACGCTCAAGGCAACGGCCGTGGACGAAAAGAATGACGAGTCCCTCCCCTCGAACGAGATTACCATAACCACGAAAAACATTCGTCCCGGGCCCCCGGACAAGCTTACCCTGAGCAAGGGCCTTCCGAAAGACAGGAAAGCCGGGGCGGGAATTCTCCGCTGGAGTCCTGCAACGGACCCCGACGGCTCGATACGGGAATACCGCGTGTACAGGGAAACCGGCGACGGGCCGGTCCGGATAGGAAAATCCGCCGGTACGGAATTCGAAGTGCCGGCAGGCGTTGAACCGGCCGACCTGCTTGTTCGTGCCGTGGACGACAACGGCGACGAGTCGGAGGGCCTTGAATATGAAACATGGATACTGGGCGTGAAAGTATCACCGGCGATGTATATACCCATCGGGCAGATGGACGACCTGTTCCAATTCGGGTACGGGTGTACCGCGGGGGTATTCATGGACGACCTGTTTTTCAATAACTTCATCGTTGGCATTGACCTTGGCTACGCCTATTGGACCGGCGACCCCTGGCTGGTGGAACACATGCACATGATGACCCTGAGCGCGTGGATGGGGTACCGGATCAGGGTGACCTCGAACCTGTCGGTGCTGCCTTCCATTAAGGGCGGCGCGGTCGGCATGCTCACCCGGTACAGGTCGTGCGGCGAATCGGGGATTGAGGTGTTCGAAACGCGCGATACAAAAGCCACGGAAGCCATGTTCGGCGGGTCGCTGGCGCTGGAATACGCGATCACACGATCTGTATTCGTCCAGGCCGGCGGCGACTATACCTGTATCGTCGAAACAGGCGAAATGCCCATGTTCTTCGGGGCGAAGATCGGCGCGGGAATGAAACTATAGGACTTCATCCGGGAGGAAAGAAATGAAACTATCCCTTCACGTGATCACAAAACCGGGAAAACTGCTGTGCGCATGCGCGCTTCTTGCCCTCATAACCGCTGTATCCGGTTGTGACGATTATATCAACGGCATTCACGACGAAGTGAAAGCATACGGCCTTCGGGTTGTTTTTGAAAGCAATCGTGTTAATGCCTCCTATTACAATTTATATGTAATGAAGGGGGACGGGACCGCGATAACACGGCTCAGCGATATAGCAACCGGTTATGAGCAATACGCGACCTGGTCGCCGGACGGGACAAAAATCGCATTTTGCAGCAATCGGGACGGAGGATCTGATCCTGAAATCTATATTATGAACGCCGACGGCACCAATCGGGTGCGGTTAACTGACGATGCAAGTTCACAACAGAATCTCTCATGGCATCCCGACGGTTCGAAAATAGCATACTCGCTTGGAGGTGGCGGTTCAATACGGTCGATAAATATCGATGGAACGAATGACAGTCTTATTTCCAGTACAGGATCGATACCGGTATGGTCGCACGACGGAACACGGATTGCGCATGCGATATCGTATGGCCCGGGAGTCTGTCTATGGATAATGAATGCAGATTCAACCGGCGCAGTCAACCTTGTTGTTGGCATAACTTCACAAAATTACTCCTGGTCTCCCGATGATTCGCGGATTGTTGTCCAGACATCCGTTGGGCTCCATGTTATGAAAACCGACGGCACTGAAATATTGACCACTGCGAGCCCGAGCCAATACCTGCTGCGCGCCGGTGGGACCTACCCCGCATGGTCACCGGACGGGAGCCGGATAGTATTCGTGTACAACAGCGCGGTCTATACAATCAATCCCGACGGGACGGGAGAACAAAAGCTGTTTGATACTCCCACGGGAAAAACCGATCAGCGTTTCAGATGGTCGCCGATTTAAGGGATATCATTTATGACTGCGCAGGCTGACACGGCCTCTTTACTTTCCCATCGGGAGTCGAACCTTAGCGGTGAGTATTTGTTCTGCTCATGAAGGTTCACTCCCTCAGTTTCATTCAGGTTTCCCTGAGGGAGTGAGTTGGGTTCAGGCGCTTCCTTGTAGCATTCATGAATATGCAGCCCCCCCTGAAACAACTCCTCCCGGGACGAACGCCGCTACCGGAACTATGCCGTCAACACGGTTTCCTCCCTGCAAAAAACACCTCCCGGGGGGCCTTACGTTTTTGCGCCTCCATTCACCGGAAAGAGATCGCCGCCAGTCCGTTCACCGAAGAGAAGATGTTGAATAAATAAGATGGCCCGCCCTACTTCCCGCGGTGAAGAAATAGACCATTAGCATAGCCGGATTTTGTCGAATCAAGCACCGGCAGGTTCACCCGTTTGTCATTTTCCCAGTAGGAGGGAACAACGACGTCCGAATCATTAACCGAATATCCGGCAATACAGACCGTATCGTTCGTGACGACGATCGATCTTGCCGAAGATGCTTTTGCGGTAGTGATTACCGGCAGTTCAATTCTACTGTCGTTTTTCCAGTAACAGGCAACAGAGGGAGCCGAACCGTTTATCTGCGTATTGCCGCAAACATACCTGATCCCGCCATCAACAAAAATTGAATAAATATTTCCCCGAGGCCCGGTGCCTTCCGGTATAGACAGCTCAGCACGAACACCGTTTATCCAAACACAGGGAAACAATGTTATCGGTGCTAATGTCTTTATATCACTACCTCCGACGAATAGGGCGCCCTCTGACACGCTTATGGTTATGGCTGCGCCCATATCATTATTGATTGGAAGTTCGTACACGCTGCCGTTTTTCCAGTAGCAGGGCTTGCCTGTGGAGGAGGTGCCAGCCATGTAGAGGTCCTCCCCATCAACATAAATTTGTGAAACTTCAGGCGGGTCGGCAAGATCCTGGCGAACGCCGTTTTTCCAGTAACACGGAACCCGCGTTGGGCCCGCCTTGTAGGTTTCTCCCGAGATATACACATCGCCTCGCGCGACAACAATCGAAAAGGCATTGCTCGAGTCAACCGAACTGTCCACCATCGAAAGATCGGTGCGCACACCGTTCTTCCAGTAGCAGGGTATTCTGATTCCCGTTCCGTTCTTCGAATACCCCGAGACATACACATCGCCATCGGCCACGAATATCGACTTCGCCTCGCCGTTCCTGGTGCTGTCGATGACCGGAAGGTCGGTGCGTGTGCCATTTTTCCAATAGCAGGGAACCAGTATGCCTGAACTATTCGTAGTATACCCCGAGATATACACGTCCGTGTTGACCGCGTCGCGCGCGTCGTTGAGCAGGTTGCTACAGCCGAAGGCTGCGCACAACGTTGCGAAAATGGCGATGATGAGCTTTTTCATGTTAAAAACCCTCAATTAAATATTTTCCGTATGTAATCCCTGCGCCCTACTCCCTGCGGTAGATGAATATCCCGGACGCGTTTCCGTTTTTCGCTGAGTCAAGGACCGGCAGGTCAACGCGTTTGCCGTTTATCCACACGCAGGGCACGTTCACCGAACCGTTCATGGTTGAACCTGTTATATAGATTGTGCCGTCAATTACTCCAATTTTATTCGCAAATGAATCCTTCGTTGCATCAATTATATCGGTAATATTTGTTCTGACTCCATTTACCCAGTAACAGGGTATTAATTTCCCGTTTGCATTAATGACATTCCCCGCCACAATAATACCGTCATCGGTAAAAGCCATATTCCTCGCGTTGCTGCCTTCATATCCGAGAATGTCTATCACAAGGTCAGTTTTTAACCCATCTTTCCAATAACAGGGAATGCTGGTGGCATCACCAGGATCGGGATAATAGCCTGCCACATAAACGAACCCGCCTGCCACATGTATCGAGAATGCATTGCTTGTCCACCCCGCGGTTGCGGGAGTGTAGAGCGTTGTCCGCAATCCATCTTTCCAGTAACATGCGCTTGAAGTATTCGAGCTGTCAGTTGAGATTCCCGAAAGATACACCATCCCCTCCGATACGGTTATTGAGGACGCCTGGCCCGAATCTGCCATGGTCAATGTTGCCAGCGTACCATTCTTCCAGTAACAGGGAACCTGCTTACTGGAACTGTTAATACTGTATCCCGAAAGATACACATCGCCATTATCTATAAAAATCGAGGTTGCGCCCGAACTTTTTGTCGAATCCAGCAAATTCGCCGCATCAATATCGACCCTGACGCCGTTCTTCCAATAACAGGGTATACTGATTCCCGTTCCGTTCAACGAATACCCCGAGACATACACATCGCCATCGGCTACGAATATCGAATTCGCCGCGCCGTTCCTGGTGCTGTCGATGACCGGAAGGTCGGTGCGTATGCCATTTTTCCAATAGCAGGGAACCAGTTTGCCTGAACTGTTCGTCGTATACCCCGAGATATACACGTCCGTGTTGACCGCGTCGCGCGCGTCGTTGAGCAGGTTGCTACAGCCGAAGGCTGCGCAGATTATTACAAGAACAGCGATGATTGCATTTTTCATTGTGGCTCCCCCTTGCTTTATATTCCGCTTCAGATAACAGGCCCGGCGCTCGGCAGGAACGGCCGCGTGCAGCTTCTTCCCGGCCTTATTGCACCCCTCCCCTTGTGAAGGGCCGGGGATGGGGTCCGTCACAGCCCGAACACATACCCGGCCCCGAGGTTGACGGTCGAGAAATACATAAGCCCATCGCTTTCAAATATCGCCCCGAACCGGCCACCCAGTCGCAGGAGGAAGCTCTGCCCCAGGTGGAAGGTCACGTCGACGCCGCCCGACGCGACGGGCTCAAAGGCGCTTTCCGGTTCCACGTCCGCGAAGAGCGTCTTCTGGTAGCTTATGGTGTTGTATGTGTACCCGAATGAGACCGCGGGCGACACCGTCAGCATGCTGAACATGCGCAGGTCATAGCGGGCCCCGATCATGAGGGGGACCATGGCGAAATAATCCACGCGGTCGCTGGATCCGGGACACCGGTAATAACCCGTTTCAAAAAAAGCGGTAAGGTTTTCGAGAAAAAAGTCGTTCATGCCTGCCCGTAGCGCGATGCCGAAGCCGGGATCGGCGAGATCGGCAAGGTTTCCCAGCGGCGCGAAAAACGCCGCCGACGCCGATACTTCGAGCCCCCGGGTCCTCGTGGAAACAACGCCGCTGTCGCTGGATTCATCTCCCCGGTCGTCCACGGCGCGGACGAGGAAGCGCTGGCTCGCCTTCGGATCGAGGCCGGTCAGCGCGTGACTCGTGGCTTTCGTATCGGTCAACCGTCCGAAGCCCGATTCATTTTCACGATAGATCCGGTAGCCCGTCACCGTGCCGTCGATGTCGGTCGCGGCCTGCCAAGAGATCTCGGCGTTCAGCTTCCCGCTTACTTTATCTATCTGGCTTTTTAGCATGATGCCTTCAGGCGCGGTCGGCGGCGCGTTCAGCGTGGTGATGCTGATCTCGTCGCTCGGCAGCGTTTCCTTATCCTCCCGGTCGACTGCCGTCACGTATAGCTGGAACGGCGTATTGCTCCGGAGCCCGGTGATCCTGTAGTTCGTGCTGCGCGATGTGCCCACCACTTTGAATGCCTTCTCAGACGCGGCACGGGCGTAAATATTGTAGGATTTCGGCGCCACAAACGGCGCGCTCCATTTCAGGGCGATATAGCGCCGGTCGGCCCTTGCTTCGAGGTCGGTGGGATTCGATCGCACCAGGAACATCACCTTGCTGCGCGGGAGCGTGAACTCCTCCGGGCGGTACAGCTCCTTCCGGAAGGTGTAGGTATCCTGGTCCTCTTCGACCATGTATCCGTCGAGGACCTTTCCGGTAGTCAGACGGATAAACACCTTGCCCATATAGAGCCGGGTGTAGAGTATGCGCATGATGTCGGCGCGGTTGACCTGCTCCGCCTTTCCATCCGTCTTACGGATGGTCACGTTCTTCGCCGTCTCCGCGGTAATCTTTCCATCGATGATTGAACCGTCTTTTTTGAAGAGATATTCCGAGCGCCCCTGGCCCGAAACGAACGCCAGGGCAATAACAAGCATGGTGACACGATAATGCCATTTTTTCATAGAACCCTCTACCCGTCTCATTATTTAGAGTAAACTACGGAACTCCCGGCAATGAATAAACGCGATTGCTTCTCTATACTATTTGTTAATTACCGGTAAATTAAACACCATACGAAATCTTCTGTCAATCATTTAACCCGCGGGTTGATCAGGCGAATTGAGAGGGCCATGGGGAGGAGGAGGTGCCTTTTGCTCATATCCCGCTTCAGCGCCCCTTATATCCCCATTCAGGTGAAGCCGTATCCGGACGCTAACGCGACAGGGAGCTATGAAAGCCGCATTACAGGGCGAATCAGAACAGCGTATAAAGTGATACAGGATCCTTGTATGGATTTAACGGCATCAAAGGCAGGACTATTATTCTTTGGAAATAATGGGAGCTGGTCCGTCATCCGCCGATACTTAACAGGAAGGAACTTCCTCCCTTCCACTGAAACAACCCCTCCTGGGGGGCCTTACGTTTTTGCGGGATAGGTGTAAAGACACACATTTAACGCTAAAGAATCGGGCAATCGAATTCCTGTATTTTCCCGAATTCTTCAACCAAAATCAATTTTGTGAATGTCACTTGAATCAGTGCCGTTTGCGGCTCCGATACAAAACCAAGCAAATGCGGATGACGAAGCAGAAACAGCTCTTTGCAGGCGGCAAGCATGGAACTGCCAACTTCATGTGCCGTCCCGAGTACGGACAGCGCATACAGTCTGTCGATATCTTTCCCATAATATGATCGGTTGTCAAAAAGGAGCGAGACATGTGTGTCGCGGACCAGGTTTGCATATTTCCGCGTTTCACGAAGCGTCGGAAATACAAGATACCGATGATCTTTTGAAACAGCAAGAGTTACGAGTGATGTGTAAGGGTATTCCGTACCGCTTGTCGCCAAAACTCCGAAATCATGCTCGTGAAGCATGGAAATCAGCTCTTCGTTCGACCGGGATGCATTCATTTTTTTTCTTCTTTCCCAATCCTGCGGATATATTCATCGATATCAAACTTACGCCGCAATCCCTTTTCGTTCATGTAGCGGATTTTTCCGAAAACCGGGCGTTCGCCCCAGGCCCGGTCGTGCTTGCCGAAGCACCAGGCAACCCCGGTAAAACCGCCCGGGTCCCTTCCGTCAAGATTGTATTTGTTGTTAAGTTCAAGCGCTATGGAGTGGGCCTTTTCCGGGGTGCTGCTCCACTCAAGGATTTTCTTGCCCCAATACATTCTCATATAACCGTGCATTTTGCCGGTAATAACCATCTCATTCTGGGCCGCATTCCAGCAGGGATCGTGTGTTGTAGCCTGTTCGAGCTGTTTTTTCGTATAGAGGTACTCCCGCCTGTCGGCACGATGCTCATCGAGCGTTTTTCTGCACCATGACGGCAGGGCTCCATAGGAATCATAACCTTGATTATAATGCACAAAATTCATGGCAAGCTCCCTTCGCACAAATAACTCTTCGAGAAAAGCTTCGGTGGAAGGAGACAGTGATTCAACAACCCTGTGAGCGATTTTCTGCGGCGAGATCTGTCCGAAATGGAGGTACGGACTCATGTTTGAAAGGCAATTGCGGGATGGATCGTTGCGCAGATCCCTGAAATGATCGAGGCGTGTCGCGATGAACGCATCGAGCATCTTTCCCGCTGCCGCTTCGCCCGGTTGCATCCAGTGCACCGGGGCAACCGACATGTCAATTGCGAGGCTTCGGCACAGCTTTTCCGTATCGCACAGATCGATGCCGTCATTTTTGTAAGTTGCCGAATCTTTTTTAATATGCGGCGTTTTGAAGTCGGTAAAGAACTCATTCAGGTGCCGGTGAAGCTTGGAACGGATTGTCGCCGCGGCGTACTCCTCTCCGGGAGAGGCTTCGGTTACCGGCACGATTACATCACTTTCCACCTGTATGAGCGGACAATGCAGGAGCTGTGCAGCTCGCCGGCGCCACTCTTTCTGTATGCGGAGATACCCGCAATCCGTGACCACGATGGCGGCATTTACCGCGAAATCGGTAATACCCGCGGCCGGATCAGTTTTCCGCACGACCATTCGTATGCCACGCTTTTCGAGTGCGCGGGAGGTTTCCGCGAGGCCTCCGAGCATAAAATGATAATGCCGCAGATTGGCGCCGGGAAAGTTGTCGGTGAGCGCGAAGAACACCAGGAGCGGAATCCTTCGCTCATTGGCAAGTTCAATCGCACAGGCCAATGCATGGTTGTATTCGACCCGTTGTGATTGCTGCATCCAATAGACAACGCAGTTGCCCGTCGCCGCCGGGGCATTGTTTAATACCGTGATGCGCGCCGGATGGATCATGTTATTTTCCCGAATTCGAGAGCTCCGCAAGGGATTCGGGATAGGGCGAAAAGAAATATTGTTGAGCCAGGTATTTTTCATCAAAACGCACTATCCAGGATCTGATGACCGCATTACACACGCTGAGCGGCGTCTTTTTCTGCCGATACTGTTCAAGCAGATCAAGAAAGAACTTTTTTTCGCCGCCGGTTACCTTTTCTTTGAAATATCCCATGGAGTGCATAAGTACATTGATCGGAGACATGACCCTCGGGGGCCGGGCAATCGCTTTGCAAAGCAGGGTCTGATAATCATCAAATACCCCTTTCGGATCACGATGCTCGTGATTGGCGACCAGTTTCCCGAGTTGACGCATGATGGTCTGGTGATAGCTCATCAGTATGAGTTTGTGCCGTGCATGGAAATCAACAAGTTTTGAAATTGCAGGAACATCACGCAAAGACCGAAATCGTGCAAGGGTGTAAATCTGTGTATAAAAGTGCTCCCGCAGCATAAAATTATACAGGTGCCCTTCGCTGCAAACCGGCAGCAGCGGGAATGAGCGTTGAAAGGCAGCGGCAAACAGACCGCTTCCCATTAAGCGCACGGCCGATCCCTCCTGTAAGCCGGCGTAGATTTTCACATTGGACATTCCGCAGGAGGGAGACCGTTCTTTATATAAAAAGGCTTCTACCGACTGCATTGTCGATAATAGTTTTGTCGAATAGGCATTAATTTCGGCAGTGCAGTTCTTTGCGGATTCATGTTGGACCATAACAATTTCGTCGCCCTGATAAGCAAGCCGAACCGGCTTTCGCGGAACCCCCAGGCCGATCTCCGACTCCGGGCAGACGGTTATGAAATCAACAAACGGTTTCAGTTTTTCTATGAAAGGGGATGAAATAATATCGCCATTCCACCTGCAATGGTCGAAGGAGAGACAGCGGCTGACAAGTACGCTCGGACGGACAAGGTCATAAGTTGTTTTGGAAGAATTGTCGCTCATGCATCACCTCGGTCTGTCTTAATCCTCTGTTGATTAATGGCCATCTTAAATTCATCGATGAATTTCCGCATATCACGGACCGGCACCGACTGCGGGTTGCAGCGCGGCACCATGCCATCAAGATACATGAGACTTTTAATGACCGGATACATTAATATCCAGGAACTTCCACCCTCCCCCGGAAAATGCTCCTCCCGGGACGAGCGCCGTTCCCGGAGCTGCTTCCGTCGACACGGCATCCTTCCTGTAAAAAAACTCTCTCGGGGGGCCTTAAATTTTGTTTCACCACCGGTTCCTGCATCGACTTGAAATGGTCAAAGCCTAAGATGGCCTTAAGCGTCTCTTTACAGTTCATGGTGCATCCTTCTTCCGCCTTCACCAGACGAAGGGGACCAGTTTCCATCGCACTTTCGACGCATAAGCCGCATAACCGGCCAGCTCCTCTTGAAGGGTGTTATCTTCCAGTTTCGTGCGAACCCCCATAAGGAGCGCAAAGGCAATCCCCGCCCCAAGGGCCGGAAAAGAACCGAGGAGGATCGCCGCCGCAACATTGAAGATGATGGACCCGGTGTATCCGGGGTGCCGGACGAACCCGTAAGGCCCCTCCGTTATCACAACATGCCCGCGCTCGGCCTGTATCCGCACATGGCTGGAAAAGAAGCGGTTGACCCGCATGGCCCAGAGGGTGAGCGCAACGCCAGCCGTCATCACCAGAACCGCAAGTGTCATGGCCCCGACGCCTATCCCCCTGGTCCATCCGAAACGATGATCGAGTCCGGCCAGAATCACTTCCAGCAGTGGGAGCGCCATGGCAAGGATCGGGACAATCACCCTGTCCCACGACTTGGCGTTTGCCCCTGCGTTCATCCGTTCAGCCACCAGTTCCGGAGAGGTCCGGAAAATGAGCCCGCTCAAGGTCACCAGGACCAGCACATAACACCCCATGAAAATCCAGGCGCCGACCCAGGCCAACGTTCCGGCGGAACCAAAGAGGCAGAGCCCCACCAGCAGCGTAATAACCATCATCCGGCCAAAAGCTGCCTTTACCGCCACATCTTTTTTCGAATCTTCCATGTCCGCTTCCTCACAGCATAATAATATAACGCGGCAATGGCGAACAATTAATTCTTGTCCGCACCTTTATTGTGTCTGGCAACCCAAGTCGGCATGAAAAGCTAATGGCGTCAAAGCTACTATGGCCATAACGAATCCATCATGTTCCCCGCCTTTGAGATGGACATTGAGCTCACATGCGCATAGGCCATCGTTGTATTCTACTCCGGATGCTTATGAACAATCCCTTCCCTGATCCGGCATGTGTGTGAATGTATGTATCGGACAATACGCTATCACCCGCATGTGCTCTCCCCCGTTTCCTTCGATCCCGCGAAGACATGCCGCATTGACCACAGACGGCCGGGGAAACCACATGCCGGGATTCTCGAAATAACACACAGGGGGATAAAACGCCTTCCGCGTTGCGTTGGGAACGCGCTTGCAGTTCACAGCCGGGCACTTCGTTTTCTCTGTATAGGACGAACCATCATCTGAACAATCCACATGCATAAAACTGTATATATGCCAAGTCGCATGTCAAGAAGAAACAGGTTATGCATCTGCTTCCCCCCGGTAAAACGGCGCATGGAATGTGCCGTGATGTCCCGGATTATCCCGCGCCGCCGCACGGACAGCGCCTCCCTGAATCGCGCCCCCCCTGTGGGACGGGGGGGCAAGGTGCCGCGCTTCGCTCCCACGCCGTCGCACGGACAGCGCACCTTCGCCTTTCCGGATCACAAATCATTTCCACACGCAGGCACGAAAGCGTTTTCGCGCCTGCGGTGTGCAACTCATTCCTGCCGCCACGTCGCCGCGCAGGAGGCGCAAGTGCCGAAGCGGGACAGGACGTCCCGAAAAGCTTTGGCCGCTCCTCACGCCCCCCTGTCCCCCGGCGGGGGCATGAGACCACAAACTTCCTTCCCCAAAATCCGAACCACTCCCGGCCAGCAGGCCGCAACGACGTCATCATGCACGTGTGTAGACGCCTCCCTTCGGCACAACAGCGCATGACATGTGCCGTGATGTCCCGGATCATGCCACACCGTCGCACGGACAGCGCCTCTCTGAACCGCGCCCCCAATGGGGGACGGGGGGCAATGTGCTGCGCTTCACGCATCCCCCCGGCACAGCCGTACCGTACATACCTTGCGCGAGCAGCAAATCGCCCGCCTCACTCCTCGCCGTCGGCAGGCCAGTCGGCGCGGTCCTTCATCCGCAGCAGTGTCGCGGCCTCTTCCTCCGGCATATTCTCGACGCCTTTGAGCTTTCTCTCGATCGCCCTGGTGCGCACTTTCGTTTTATCGATCGTCTCCGACG
>CAZPZJ010000088.1:3488-13743 GCA_964591055.1 uncultured Leptospiraceae bacterium | reverse complement strand
TCGATATACGCCACCAGGCCCGAACAGTGCCGCCGTTTTTTCTGCGAGCGCTTCAGCCGCGACGAAACCGGTGCCGACGCCGGGAGGAGCACGGGCTTCATGTGCTACAGGAGATGACACCACAAATTTCGGCGGAGGATCTGCTATGGAAGAGGGTTTTTCCGTTCCCTTCAAAGCGCGCTGGGGAGACATGGACTTCAATGGCCACATGGCGAACATCGCGTATCTGAACACGTCCGGGGACGTGCGCATGCTCTACTTTGAAAAAATGGGCTTTTCAATGCGCAACTTCGAGAAGATGCGCATCGGCCCTGTCATCATGAAAGACGAGATCGAGTACTACAGGGAGATACGCCTTCTCGACGATTTCAGGGTCTACTACCAGCTTGCGGGATTCAGCGAAGACGGATCGAGATTCCGGGTCAGGAACACTTTTTTCAGAAGCGACGGCAAAAAGGCCGCGACCGTCACCTCAACCGGAGGCTGGCTGGACCTCGCGCATCGGACGCTGATCACCCCTCCACCCGAGCTGTGCGCGGCCATGCAGGGCCTTGAGAAAACGGACGATTATGCCATGCTGCCGGCTCTTGAGGGAAAATAAACGAAGGTTGGAAGAGAATCCCGACAGGTGAAAACTGAACATCTTTCTCCCTCCGATCGCTGTTTACGATGATCATGAGTTCATCACGCCCGTTCTGAATTAAGCCTTGCACGACGATCCTCATCATGGTCTGATAAACACATACTTCTTTCCCGGGAGCGCATTGATGGAATACCAGGACCTCTTCGCACGCAATTTCGGGGTGCTCACCCCGGCCGAGCAGGCAACGATCAGGCGTGGGCGTATCCTGATCGTTGGTTGCGGGGGCATCGGCGGCACTGTGGCAGTGGCGCTTGCACGCAGCGGAGTTGAGCATTTCACCCTGGTTGAATTCGACGTGTACACCGCCTCTAACATGAACCGCCAGGTGGCGTGCTTTGCCCATACAATGGGGCGCAACAAGGCGGAGGTGCTCGCCGAGTGCATCAGGGCGATCAATCCGCAGGCGTCGGTGACCGCCTTCGCCCGGAAGCTCGATCATTCCGAGCTCGAACCGTACGTGCTCGAATCCGACGTGGTGTTTCCGGCGGCTGACGATTTCGCGTTCAGCATCATGCTTTTCAGGACGGCGCAAAGCCTCGGCAGGCCGTCACTGCTGATCATCCCGGCGGGCGCCTGGGCCGCAGTCTCCATGGTCATGCCGCGCGGTCCGAGGGCGGAGCTGATAGGCGGTTGCCCCTTCATGAAGACCTACGAGGAGCTTCACCGACACATGGAGAGCACTGCGTACCGGCTGGGCCTGAGCTTCTACCGGTCTTGCGGCGGCTTTTCGCGCGGCTACTACCGCGGATTTGTGGAGGGTGAGCTCCCCCCCGCGCAGCTCTGCCCCGTAGTCTGGATAGCATCGTCGCTGGGAGCGATGGAAGTGATAAAAACGCTGACAGGCCGCTGGAAGCCGGTAAGGTTGCCGCGATACTGGGAAATCCGCCCCGGCAGGATCAGCCGAAATCACCTCTGGGGCCCGAACGGGATGACCCTGCGGCGAGTGCGTAACCTGGTCTGCGGCCGTCTGCTCGCGACACCCCTGCGATTCCCGGTCGAGGCGATAATCAGGTTATGGTGCCGTCTCCTTGGCGTGAGCGGTCGATGAGCCGGCCTTTCATATAAGGCGCACAGTATGTCACGCTTACCTGAGCGCTTTCCCTACATAGATGACGCCCAGGAATTTTTCCCTCTCGCCCTCCGCCGCCCGCTTGAGTTCGCCCAGCGTCGTAGGCACAAGCTTTCCAGTCTTTGAATAACCAGCCCTGTAGGCGATGCATGCCGGGGTGTCTTCGCTGAAGTATTTTTTCAGTACGGGCACGATCCGGTCGATCTCCTCGATCCCCACGAACACCGCGATGGTGTCGCCGTTCTTCGCGATTCCCTCGATCATGCGCTCGTTTCTCATGATGCCGTTTGGAACTGCGATCACCACCGAACCGTTTACCGCGAGATTTTTGCCGATCATTGCATTGGCGGCGTTGAACGCGCTGATGCCCGTTATGATGTCGATGTCCTCGCGCCGGAAGTGATCGTATATCCAGTACGTCCAGGAGCCGTAAATGGTGGGATCGCCGTATTCGAGGAGCGCCACGTTTTTCCCCTCATCGAGGGCGCGCTTGATCCGGTTGATGTTTTCAAGCCGCAGCCTCGCAACCTCCTTTTGCGCCTGTTCTTTCGTCGCAGTGGGATTCTGCTTCTGATAAAAATGCATCAGATTGACCAGCGGATCGTAGAGCACGGGCCTTCCCGCGAGATAGCGAGAATACCGTGTTTTGATATCGTCGGAACACACGAACACATCGGCCCTTCCGATGGCCGACACCGCCTCGAGCGTGAGCAGCGAGGTGTCGCCGCACCCCACGCCGATGACGGAAAGCCTGGCGTTGTCATGGACGGGGATGATTTCAATTTTAGTGAGTGACTTCACCCACCTGTCCGCGGACAGCTCGAATGGAAGGACGAGGTTGTGCTTTCCAAGCTCCCTGATCGCCGAGCCGTCAACCCTGTCGGCCACGGTGATGAATTTTCCGGCCGGGGTGAGCAGAAGCTCGCCCGCCGATATGAGCGTTCGGTAGCCCTCCCGGGACGAGGCGACCAGCACCGATTCGAGGCCGGGCGTGACGCCGGCACGCTTCAACACGTCGATGAGCGGGACTCCCTCGTACACCCGAAGTCCATGATAGCCCTTCCCGTCCCCGGACTGCTTTGCCGGTATTTCGATCCTCCGGTACCCCGAAAGGCCGGATACAGCCGCTCCTTTGACTCCGGCTCCGCATATTTCAAACGACGGCGCATCGCCGCGCTTTGACCTGTCAAACGGTATACTGACGTTAAGGTCGGTGATTTCTATGCTGGCGACGTCTTCGATGCAACGGTCGGTGTAGAAGTCATTGGCCAGCACAAGCCTGGGAAAGCCGGGGCGGCGCTGGAGCGGCTCAAGCCACTTCCCGTACTGCGCCGGCGACTTGTGACACTCGGCGCAGTTCTTCAAAGGCATCACCGGCTCGCCGGAAAGTGCGATGATCGCGTCACCTGCGTTGCGGTACATCACCTCGCCCCAGGAAAGCACCGCCTTTTTCCCTCCGCGGCTTCGCACCACGATCGCCAGGTCGATGGGCTTGTAAAAAGGGCTCTCTTCCTTCTCAACCGCGCACATCTCAACGAGCGACTTCAACGGTACGCCACGGTAGGTGAATGAGCCTCGATATGTCCTGTCAGAAGTGACTTCATTGAGGCGCACCGTCGCCTGCTGGAAGTTGCCAAGGTCACGCGCGGTAAACGATGAAGGCTGCTTCATAAGCCCGCGTACTGCGATTATTGGACGATTGTCATCGGCGTTGAGCAGTCCCGCTGATGCCGCTGCTGCGAGCATTATCACGATACATACGGATACTGTTTTTCGGTTCATGATGCATTTCCCACATTCCCAGACTTTTTGGAAATGATCATCCCTGGATAATGTATGTCAAGGAAAACAAATCCTGCCGATACTCTGCAGGGTCCTGACGGTGATGTCGCAGTCATGATGTTTCACGGAGATCAGTTGAGCGGACGAGCACAATCCTCACCCTGGGCGGGATGGGACCGCATCATTCCAGCATCTTTCAGGATAGAACAGGAGCATCGGGAGAGATGCGGATTCACGAAGTCCCGCAGCACGCGTGACATGTTCGCCGCTTCAATCAGGGCCCGGGCGCCGCCGCTCACCACGACGACGAAGCCCCCCCGCCCCCGAAGGACCCGCTGTCTCCCGACCATGAGGAGCTGTCGCTGCTGGAGCTGCTGGAACTGCTGGAACTGTCGGAATACGATGACCCGCCATACGAACTGTAGCTGTCACTGCTGTAGCTTGCGCCGCCTGATGAGCTTCCGTCATCAAGCATGGCCACTATAAAGGCGAGCTGGAAAAGACCGATGAACATCAGAATAACAATAAGCGCCGTTTCATTTCCAGATATACCGCCGCTCCCCGGCTTCATTACCTGGATCAGCATAAAAACGGCCACGAAGCTTATCAAGGCCGGAATTGCGGCCAGCACGGTTGAAAGCTTTCTGGAATCGCCGGGCGCGTATCTCGCCATCACAATGCACACGCCCGCGAGTGTTCCCATCAGATACGTTACCGGCACCCAGCACCCCGATACGGGCAGCACCACCTGAAGCAGCACCGGAACCGCGATAAAAAGCAGCAGCGCTCCCGGCACGGTGATCGCCATTGCAAGTTTGAAGCGCTTTTTCCAGTGAACGAAGAAGAAGCCGGCAAGCACACCCAGCGCAAAATAGATGCTGTAGAGCTTCACCATCCTTTCGAGAACGCCCCGAAGCCTCGCCGATACCGGCACCGCCTCCCCGGGCCGCAGCTCGGATGTCAGGCTGATGATCTGGGCAACAGCCTTTTCGACGCCCGTGCCATAGTGCAGTTTTTTAAAATCACCCCGTATGCCGTCCAGAATGCGACCCGCCTTGAGGTCGGTGATGTATCCCTCAAGCCCGTAGCCGACCTCAAGCCGCATGCGGCGGTTATACACGGCAACGGTGAAAAGGAGGCCGTCGTCCCGGCCTTTGGTCCCACCGCCCCACTTCTCTGCGGTCCTGATCGAGAAGTCCTCGATGTCTACGCCTCCCGTGGTGTTGACTGTCAGCACCGCTATCTGCACGCCCGTTTTTTCACGGTGTGCGACGATCATGCCGGATATCTTTTTTTCATCTTCCGGATCAATCACCCCGGCGTAGTCATTCACCGGGCTCGTAATCTCAGGGATGGCGTCAGCAGCCCGAAGCGGCGCCACAAGCGCTGTCATGGAAAGGAGGATGATCAATAGATGGAAAAGCGCTGTTTTCATGATTGCGTCACCTCGTCAGGAAGCTCATTGCCCGCGACATCATCTCCCGGAACCGATGCGCGCAGCAGGGAGCCTATCATGTTCAGCGCGCGTATGATGCCGCTCGCCGGCTTTCCCGATGCGAACCCCCCGGCAACCGCGTCGATTGCGTCCTGCCAGAAGCCGTCCCCGGCCGCGCCGTGGATCCCCGCTCCCACGAACACCGCCGCGCGGCGGTCCTTCACCGCGACGTAGAGGAGCACCCCGGTCGCTCCGGTTGTCTGATCCATGTTGAGCGCCCTGAACAGCGCTGCGGCGCGGAGAACAGCATCCTCTTCCGGACAGTGCGCTTCGAGGTGCACGCGGACCTCTCCCCTGTTGCCCCGTTCGGCCTCCCGGATGGCCGCGATGACCGCCTCTTCCTCTTTCGTGGTGAGGTATTTCCGCTTCAACAATCGTCTCCACCACCTGCCCGCAATCGCGCCTTTCATGATTATTCTCCCGGTTTCGTCATAATGAGATTAAAGCGAAGGAACTGCTCCTATGATATTCAGAAGGAACCGGCCCCCGCACCCGAAAGCAAGGCCCGCGAGAATTCCTCCCTGAATGCAAGATATACACAAGGTGCGGGAAAACAATATTTTATGACCACTATAGTAGTGCCACTTCGCTTCTGTTAAAAACACACCGCTCACAACGGTTTGGCGTGATTTTTTACTTTCATGGAAGGAAGTCCATAAACACCGGGATTACAGTCGGGCTACAGCGCCGTTACAGGCGAACATGTCCTTGAAAATAAGCTGTACGCACATGGGCCCGCAGCGGATGCGGGCAACAGGAATGAAGGAATAAATCAAAAGAGAGGGGGAGAGAGCAGGGCAAGCAGCATCAACCATGCTGTCATCATCTGTTTTGCGCGATGACGGAATTATGAGGAGACGGTTTTATGTTCGCAGTCCGTCAAGGGATAAGAGCTTTCATTCCCGCACGGCTGTTCTTTTTTTCATACATGAGCAAATCCGCCCTGTGGATAATGTTCCTGAGCTGATTTTTCAGTCCTGAGCTGATGCCGTAGGAAAATGAGCCTTCAATCTTTTCATTGATCTGAAAGCGGCAGACTGCCTTCAATTTTTTCTCAATGCGCTTTGCCGTTTTGCCAACTTCGATGTCCGTAAAGCACGGAATCAGCACCAGGAACTCGTCGCCGCCCAGCCGGAAGGAAAAGTCCTCGTTTCGGATGCACGACACAAGGAGATTGCCCACATGCTTGAGCACCGCGTCGCCCATTCGGTGCCCGTGCGCGTCGTTCACATCCTTGAAATTATCGATATCGACAACAACCGCTATATAGTACTTCGTGTGATCGCTGGTCCTGCGCGCGCGCCTCACCGACAGCTTTGAAACAGCCAGGATTTCATCAAGCTTCCCGCGGTTGTACAGTCCCGTCAGCGGGTCGGAATTGGCGAAGCGAAGCGCCTGTTCATACACGCTCCTGTTGGCGAAGGCAATTGCCGCAAAATCGGCGATCGTCTGCAGAATGAGGTGCTCGTCATCAGAAAACGGGTTGCCCCTGCTCCTGTTGACGATTTCAATCACACCGTACACCGTATTCTGAAAGACCATGGGAACGGCGATGATCGATTTCGTCTTGAACCCCGAAACCCTGTCGATTTTATCAGTGAAGCGCGAATCCTTCGACGTGTCCGGAACAAACACCGATTTCCCGCTCTTAGCCACAATCCCCGCAATGCCCTCACCGAGACCGAGCCTGACGTGCTCGACGGCGCTTTTATCGATGCCCTCGGCGATCACGAAAAAAAGCTCGTTGGTGGCCGGGTCAAGCCTCAGCAGGCTCCAGTTATCCGCCTTGAAAAATCCACGCACCTCCTCCATGATCCCGTCAAGGATGTCGTTGAGCTCGAGGGAAGAGGTGATCAGCTTCCCGATATTGGCATACATGCGCTTTAAACGCGAAAACTCGTCCATACGACACCCTGCCGCGCCGGATAATGGTGCGTCCTGCTGACAGAATATCCATCCGGGACAATTTAATGCTATTACTTTTTCAATCAGGCACGACGCGCAGGCGCACTTCCTGATAACATGTTGACATTCACACCTTGACACAACCCCCGACATACACCCGATTTTTTTTCTTTGTTTTTTCCGTGTGTACGGATACATTAAGAGTCCATTATTGCCAAACCCCTGATGCGCAATGGACGCGGCAATTCCAGGCTGAAAACAGTTCGAACACCAGACTGGCACATTACAATCGGACGGAGGTGCGCAATGAGATATGCGGGGATTACAGGGTTCAAAGTCGCCAGCATGAAACGGAGACAGGCGATCCATGCCGGATATTTTACAGTCATGAAAGCCTGGATTACCGTTGCGGTGTTCATCCAGGCGTGTGTGGTGTCAGGAGTTACGGCATCCGAATGGCGCGGCGAGTACCCCGACAGGGAAAAAAGGACGATGCTCATACTTGAACAGCGCGGCAACCTTGTCGATGTGTACTACCGGAATACGTTCTCACCCGCGGGGGCCATCTCAACCGTCACGTTTGAGATGAAAAGCGCAATGGACAACCTGCGCTCCCCGGTCGCATTCCCGCTGACCATGGTGGCCCGTGGAGATAGTCCCCTGAAAATCGCCACGCTCACCATCACGGACACAACCGGAAGATGGAACCCGAACCTGTACTACAACTGGTCCTTCGGGGCCCCGAAGAGCGAACACACGGGAAGCGTCGTGTATCAACTCCCTTATGAAAGGGAAAAAAAATTCAGGGTTTGCCAGGGTTACAACGGCCCAAGCACTCACAGGGGCGAATTCGCGTATTCGATCGACTGGATGATGCCCACGGGCACGCCGGTGTGCGCCGCCCGCGAAGGGACGGTCGCCGCCATTGAGGACCGGTACGGCGAAGGCAAGTTCAACCGCTCGTTTATCCCGAAAACAAATTACGTGTTCATCCAGCATGTGGACGGCTCCGTGGCGAGGTATTGCCACATCGTACAGGGAGGCGCAAAAGTTCGCCCCGGGCAGATGGTGCGGGCGGGTGATGTCATCGCCCTCTCGGGCAACAGCGGTTACAGCGCGGGCCCCCACCTGCATCTCGATGTGTGCCACCCCATTGACGGAAATCATCGGGAAACGGTTCCTGTCGCCTTTGTCACCGCGTTTTCAAAATCAGAAACGCTCCTGGAGGGCAATGTGTATTATCACGACGGGGGCGCGATGTCATCACCCCGTCCGGTAATCGACACTGACGCCATTGTCCTCTGCCGCGGGATAAAAAACAACGAACCCGCCGGCGCGGCGACCAGCTTCCGCTCAGGCGACGACATCCTGCTCTACATTCCAATATTCACCGCGGGCGAGTATGAATTGAAAACGGTATTCCGAAAAGAGCTCGATCAGACGGACGCGCGCTCATCAAGCTGGCGAACGCACAGGAGCTGGTGGTACTCCACTTCAACCCTGAAAACAGCCGACATGCGTGATGCCGCGGGACAGTGGAAGGCCGATGTCTACGTCGACGGCAGCATGCTGCGCTCCCTTACGTTTTCGGTTACGCGATGAGCCGCCCTCATGATTATGATTCATCCGCACTTCTCTCGCAGCAAAGGCCCGCCAGCGCTCCGGCAGGCGGGGAATTTTATCCAGGAGTCTCACTCGACGACAACGGAAAAAATTCGAATTTAATCGCCCTTTTTCCCCATAGAGGTTGACAAAAATGATATAATATTATAATATACTTAAATACTAAAATATCTGAGGGGCAGAACAATGAACAACGCAACCATATACGATATTCTTGTCATCGGTATGGGCCCGGCGGGCATGGCCGTGTCGGCGATGGCGAGCGCAATGGGGCTGCGTGTCGCGGCAATAGAGCGCGACAAAATCGGGGGCGAGTGCCTCAACGTGGGGTGCATCCCGAGCAAGGCGCTTTTAAAGGCGGCGGAGGCGCGCCACACCGCGTCGAATCTCGCGAAGTACGGCATCAAACCCGCGGGGACATCGTCGGTGAAAAATCCGCTTGCGCTGGTCAGGGAAAAGGTGCGCCAGGTGAGCGGGCCCAAGACGCTCAAGATGTTCGAGAAGGTGGACATGTTCCTGGGCCAGGGAACGGCGGAATTCGTGGACGAGCACACGGTCAGCGTCGGCGGGAAAGCCATTCAGGCAAAAAAGATTTTTATCGCGACGGGCACCGAGCCGCTTATCCCCCCGATCCCGGGAATCGAAAAGGCGCCGTATCTCACCAATGTCAACATGTTCAACGAGAACGCCATCCCTCCCACGCTGACCATCATCGGCGGGGGAGCAATCGGCGCCGAGATGGCGCAGGCGTTTTCGCGGCTGGGATCGAAGGTCACCATCGTTCACAACGACGCGCACCTCATTCCCTCCGGCGACGCGGAAGCCGCAGCCGTGCTCCAGGAGCGCTTCGAGGCCGAGGGGATCACCGTGCTCAACAGCGTCACCATCGATAAGATCGAAAAATCCGGAAAAACCATCAGAGTGTTTACCGACCGGGGAATCATCAAGTCGGAAAAGCTCCTTGTGGCGGCCGGAAGGAGGCCGGTGATAACACCGCTGAAGCTTGAAAACGCGGGAGTGAGACACGACTCCGGGAAAATCATTGTCGACAGGTTCCTGCGCACCAGCGTCAAACACATCTACGCGGTGGGCGACGTAAACGGGATCGCGCTCTTCTCCCACGCCGCAATGCACCAGGGGATGATCGCGCTGATGAACGCACTTAACCCGCTTCCCTTTAAAATGCGATGGGACCGCTACATCGTGCCATGGTCGATGTTCACAAAACCCGAATTCGCCCATGCGGGAATCACTGAGCAGGAGGCCATCGAGCGGGGAATCCGGCATGTCGTTCTGAAAGAGAGATACGAAAACTACGGCCGCACTATCGCCGACGGGGTGAGCGAAGGCTTTGTCAAGGTGATCGCGACGAAATGGGGCCGGGTGCTGGGGGCCACGATCGTCGGTGAATCGGCAAGCGAAATGATCCACGAGTGGATTCTGGCGATTGAGCAGAGGATCGGGCTCGCTAAAATCATGATGACGCAGCACTCCTTCCCCACGATATCGCTGCTTAACAAGCGCATCGCGGAATCGTGGATGATGGGAAAGATGGCATCCCCCCTTGTGCAGAGGATCGTGAAGCTCCTCGCGTAGGGGGGACGCACATGCCGTACGGGCTCCGGGAAGCCCTGCAGCCGTCTCCCCGGGGCCCCGGAAAAACCCGATCGCGAAGACGATCAGCGGTGCATCAGATCGCTTTCGTAAATCGCCACTCCCAGCTTCTTCAGGTCGTTGA
>CAZPZJ010000088.1:0-3388 GCA_964591055.1 uncultured Leptospiraceae bacterium | reverse complement strand
CGGTGCATCAGATCGCTTTCGTAAATCGCCACTCCCAGCTTCTTCAGGTCGTTGATGAAGGGCCGGGGATCGTCCAGGATACGCTCGGCGGAATACACGCCGCCCGGTTTTTTCGAGAACTTCTTTTTATGGAGCCACTTGCCCGCGACGTAAAGGGGAAGCGACGTGATCTCGGCGATGTGACCGACATACGTGAAGAACTTGTAGGTTTCCCTCCCCTTTTCCGAGCCGAACACGTCGATCCTCCCCACGGATTTGTCCATGCCCCCGGAGGCGAAGAGTCCCTCGATCCTGTAAAAGAATTTTGCGAGCTTGGCCCGGCGCGCGTGCGTTTTCAAAAGCCCCAGAGAGCTCATCATCTTTATCAGCGTCACAATGTAGCCAGGCTTCACCCCGCCGTGAAGCGTCGCCTCGGTGATCCCCTTGAGGTTCCGCGGCAGGGACACGGATTCGGCATGGCCGGTGTAATACACGTGGTGCGCGCCGACCGGCGCCGGGAACTCGACCAGCTTTTTGCCGTCTCCTGTCCTGACCTGAATTTCCCGCCCGTCGATGGTCTGCAGGGTGGTGCCGTTGAAGATGTGAAACAGGTGTGTGAGATTTGACGGCCCCGCCGCTTCGTCGGAGCCCGCGCACCAGTGCACGTTGATCCGCGTCGCGTTCTTCACGTCGTTGTAGCCCTGCCTTGCAAGCACCTGCGTGAGCCCGGGCGAGTTCCCGAAGCCCGTGAGGATCTTCACCCCTTTCTTTTTCGCCTCTTTCTCGAGGGTGACAACATCGAGGTAGGCGTCGTAGTCGTCCGCGATGGACACGTAATTCACTCCCGCCTCGATCGCGCAGGCCGCAAGCTTTTTCTCAAACACGTAAAACGGGCCCACGTAACAGAACACCACATCATTGCCCTTCATCAGCGACACCACGCCGTCATGGTCCATGGCGTCGCACCTCACTGCGCTGAACTTCGCTCCCATCTGCGAAGCGATCGCCTGCGCCTTGTCGGCGTTCAGGTCGGCCAGCACGACCTTCTTCACGTCAGCGTCATTCTTTAAAAGCGGCAGCAGCGGCACCGCCATGTCGGCGCATCCGCCGAGAACCAGAACTTTCATGACCTTCCTCCATTGAAAAATTCCACTCCTCCGTCAGTCATTACACTCTTTCCGAAAAAAGCGAACTGATCAAGAAAAAAACATTTACGCCATGCCCCACGCCTGTATTCTGACGTGCCGCATCATACGAAAACAGGGGAAAAGACCGCAATGAATACCGACACCATCACTCTCATTTATTTTTCGCCCACCGAAACCACGCGCCGTATTCTCGACGGCATCGCCTCGGGCATGGGAGGGCTGAAAACCGGGCGCATCGACCTGACGCGGCCCGATTCCGCCTCCGCAAGCCATGATCCAGTTGAAAGCGGCTGCGCCATCATCGGAGTTCCCGTGTACGCCGGCCGCGTGCCCCTCGCCGCAGCTGAAAGGCTCGGGCGCGTGCGCGCACACGGGATTCCCGCGATACTCGTCGCCGTGTACGGCAACAGGGCCTATGAGGACGCGCTCGTCGAACTGGCGGACATCTCCTCGGAATGCGGCTTTGTTCCCATGGCCTGCGCCGCCTTCATCGGGGAGCACTCCTTCTCGAACACCGGGACTCCAATCGCGGCCGGAAGGCCGGACGAGCGCGACATGCGCGCTGCCGCCGAATTCGGCGCACTCGCTGCGGACAGGATACGGTCCCTCCATGACGCGGGAGGGGTTCGCCCGCCGGAGATACCCGGCAACAGGCCCTACAGGGAGCGGCGCGCCATGGGAGGCGTATCCCCGCGCGTAATAGAAGAGCGCTGCACGTCGTGCGGCGTGTGCGCCGCGGTCTGCCCCTCCGGCGCGATCACCATGCAGGGCGCGGTAACATCCGATCCCGGCACATGCATCCTGTGCCATGCCTGCGTGAAGCACTGTCCCGAACAGGCCATGGTGTTCGACGCGCCTCCCGTCAGAACGATCGCCGAATGGCTCGTGTCGACGTGCACAGAGCGCAAAGAGCCGGAGTGGCACCTGTAAAAGGAGGGAAGCCCGCCTGACTCGACGGGCCTCCCGCGACGGCACAATTGCGTTCAGCGACTCCATTCAGATTCTCAACCGCACGCTCCCGCCGATGCTCCGCTCCGGCTGCTCATTCATGTGGCTGACGCGAGAAAGGTGATTGTGGTAGCTCTTATCGGTGAGATTTTTCACCCAGGCGGTCAGGCTGACGGTCCTTCCGTAATCGGCTCCGCACCTGATGTCGAAGACGGTGTACCCTTCCGTTTCGGTTTCAGACGTGGCGTCAACCCGGTCCTGCCTCGCCGCGGAATGGGCGCCGCCCTCGGCCCAGAAGCTTACCGCGCGGCAATCGCGCGAATACCGCACGCCATACGTCCCTGAAAGCGGCGGCATGCAGGGCAGCGCGTCCTCCGTATCCCTGTTCTCACCCCGAAGCCACGTGACATTTCCAAACACGGCAACCCCCCACACAAGCGCCAGCTCCGCTTCCGCCTCCGCGCCGTAGATGAGCGCGCTGTCCACGTTGCTGAATTCGAAAATCCTGCCGGACGGGCCCGTCTGTCCCGTATCGAGCTTCACGATGTAGTTGTCGATGAGGTTCCGAAATCCGCTCACCGTCATCCAGAAGCCAGGCATGTTGAGCTTCAGCCCCGCGTCTATATTCATGCTCACTTCGGGATCGAGGTCGGGATTGCCCCTGTCCTCACCCTCGGTGTGAGTGCCGTAGAAATAACGCTCCAGCAGCGTGGGCGCCCTGAACGCGCGCCCCGCGTTCACAGTGGCGTTCAGCCTTCCCGGGATCAGGGCGAAGAGAATCCCGGCGTTGCCGCTGGCGTTGCCGTCGGTCATGCTTGTTTCGCCGATGGGATGGCCGAAGGCGATCTCGTCGGCGCCGGGCTCGGACTCGGAAACGATGCGGTCGTACCGTCCTCCCAGCACCACGGTGAGGCGGCGTGTGATGAACAGCTCATCCTGAACAAAAAAGCCCGCGCCCAGCCTCGTGCAGTCGGGAATCACTCCCGGCATCGACGCCGTTGTCATTTCCCGGGAAGAGCTGATCTGCTCGTAGAAGAGCTGCGCCCCGGCGGTGATGCGATGCACGTCGCCGAGCTTCAATGTGAGAGCGGGCTGGAGGTTCCAGGTGTCTATGTCAAGAAAGATGTCGATCGCCACGTCCGAAGGGTTCAGCATGTGGAAATGCCGGTTGTGCCGCTGAAACGCCCCGTCGATGCTCACCTTCGGCAGAAAAGACGCCATGTTTCGCCTCTCGAAGGCGACGGTCGCAAACCGGTGTTTCTCCCCGTCAAAATAGCTCTCCTTGAACGAGTACTTCAGGGGGTTCCCGATGT
>CAZPZJ010000087.1:0-13751 GCA_964591055.1 uncultured Leptospiraceae bacterium | reverse complement strand
TGTCGCCACAAGCGCCGAGCCCACGGACAGGGGATACTACCTGATCAAGGGTCAGAAGATATTCATATCGGGCGGCGATCATGACGCCGTCGACAACGTGGTCCACCTGATGCTCGCCCGCATAAAGGGCGCTCCCGCGGGGGTGAAGGGCATCTCACTGTTTGTGGTGCCCAAGATGAGGCCCGACGGGAAGGGCGGCCTCGAGCCCAATGACGTGACCTGCGCCGGGATTGACCACAAAATGGGATACCGTGGATCGCCTATCTGTCAGCTTTCCATGGGCGAGGCCGGCGACTGCAGGGGATTTCTTGTGGGCGAAGCCAACAAGGGGCTGTCATACATGTTTCAGATGATGAACGAGGCGCGCCTCGACGTGGGGCTTGGCGCGACGGCGATTGCAACCGCCGCCTACCACGAGGCGCTCGAGTACACGCGAGAGCGGCCGCAGGGAAGGAGCATCACGGAAAAGGACCCCATGAAGCCGCAGGTCGCCATCATCGAGCACGCGGACGTGAAGCGCATGCTCCTCTTCCAGCGGGCGGTGGTCGAGGGCTCGCTCTCGCTCATCCTGTTCCTCACGAAACTTACCGACCTGGCGAGGGTCGTCGACGGAGAGGAGAAGGAGCGGTGCGAACTGCTGCTCGACCTTCTCACTCCTGTCGCGAAAACATATCCCTCTGAGATGGGAATCCTCTCCACCAGCCAGGCGATACAGTGCCTGGGGGGATACGGGTACTGCCAGGACTTTTCGCTGGAACAGCACTTTCGCGACATGCGCATCCACCCCATTCACGAGGGGACTACCGGAATACAGGGAATGGATCTGCTCGGACGCAAGGTGATAATGAAAAACGGAAAGGCATTCTCGCAGTTCGCTGAGGAGATAGGCCGTACCGCGGCCGATGCGAAAAAGCACGACCGCCTCGCACCGTTCGCGGAATCGCTGCTTTCATACCTGAAGCAGATACAGGATGTCACGGGATTTCTCGCCTCCTTTGCGCTCAAGGGGCAGATCGACCGCTTTCTGGCGGACGCGACGCTGTACCTGGAGCTCTTCGGGCTGGTCGCCATCGCGTGGCAGTGGCTTCTCCAGGCTGTGGTGTGTGAGGAGAAGCTGGGCAAAGCCTCATCCCCGGATGAAAAGGCGTTTTATGAAGGGAAAGTCCGGGTGTGCTCCTACTTTTTCCGATATGAACTGCCCAGGGCGGAAGGCCTTTTCAGAATACTCAGGGAAAGTGAAGGCCTGACCGCGCAGGTAGGGCCTGAACTGCTTGAGGTGTGATTGCCAGGCGGCGCACATCATGTTATGCACAGGGGGGGCGCGCGGATGATCACGCGTGACATGATAATCGCGGAAGCGAAGCGGATCGGGTTTGACGACATCGGGTTTACCACTGCCGAACCCTTTGAGGAGCACCGGAAGATGCTCATGGAGCGCAGGGCGGATTACGAGTGGGCCGCGTCAATGGGTCTTGACATTTTCAACGCCACGGATCCGAAGAAGATAATGCCCGGCGCAAAGAGCGTTATCGTGGTGCTGGACATGTACTTCAGGCAATCGTTTCCCGCGTCAATGGAAGGGCACTTCGGGCGCTGTTACCTGGACGACGACCGGGTAACTCGCGACGGCCTTTCAATGAAGATCAAGGCCCTGCGCTCGTTTCTGCGCGACAGCGGGATCGACTCCAGAGTGCCGTTCGACATGCCGCACCGCGTCGCGGCCGCGCGCGCGGGACTGGGCACGTTCGGCAAGAACTGCCTGCTCTATGCACACAATGTCGCCCGCGGGAGCTCCTGGATTCTGCCGGTCGCCATCGTCATAAACGCTGAGTTCGAGCCCTGCGCCCCGACGATAGGCGTGTCGTGCCCGTCGTGGTGCCGGAACGCCTGTATCGCAGCCTGCCCGACCCGCGCGCTGAAGAGCGCCTGCGTCATCGATCCCCGGAGGTGCATCTCGTACCTCAGCTACTACGGGGAAGGCATCACTCCGATGGAGCTTCGGGAGCCGATGGGGATGTTCGTCTACGGGTGCGACCGGTGCCAGAATGTCTGCCCGCGCAACTCGGCATGGATGGCGCAGGATCTCCCCGTCAATAAAAACGTCGAAGCGCGCGCCGGCGATTTCGAGCTGACCGCGCTTCTCCACATGGACATTGAGTATTTCAAATCGAAAATATGGCCTCACATGTTCTACATGTCGGCCGACGACCTCTGGCGCTGGAAGATGAACGTCGCGCGCGTGATGGGCAACAGCCTTGACGCAAAGTACGTGCCGCATCTCGAGCGCGCGTTCGGCGAGAATCAGGATGAGAGGGTCCGGGGCATGATTGCGTGGGCGCTGGGCAGGATCGGCGGCGCCGGGGCAGTTGAGGCGCTCAAAAGGCTTGATGCCGGAGGCTCGCGGACGGTCGAGGAGGAAATTCGACTGGCGATTGACGCTTCCGGAAGGTAAACGCATGCCTTTGATGCGGAGTAGGTGATACGGACGTCATGTGCGCACACATACATTTATTTATTATGGAGAGAGGCTATGAAGGTTGAGGACATAAAAAAAGTGCTCGTGATCGGCGCGGGGACCATGGGAGAGCAGATCGCGATACAGTGCGCAATCAACGGCTACGATGTCGCGCTCTACGACGTCAAGCAGGAAGCGCTTGACAGGAGCATGCAAAAAATTCCTAAAACGCTGTCAAAAATCGCGGCCGGGGGACTGACGGACGACGCGGAGGCTGCGCTCAAAAGGATTTCGGCGACCGCGGACGCGGCGAAAGCGGCCAGTGACGCCGATATCGTAAGCGAGAGCATACCCGAGGAACCGGAGCTCAAGGGACGCGTGTTCAGGCAGTTTCATGAGCTGTGCCCAGACCACACGATTTTCACCACCAACACCTCGTCGCTGGTGCCGTCGATGTTCGCGGCGCAGTGCGGCAGGCCGGGCAGGCTGATCGCGCTGCATTTTCACCCACCCGTGTGGATGGCCACCGTCGCCGACGTGATGCCGCATCCCGGCACCCTGCCGGAAGTGACGGAAATTACCCGCCAGTTCGCCGAGAGGATCGGGCAGGCGCCCATCCTGCTGACCAGGGAGCACCCGGGCTTCGTATTCAATACCATGCTCATGTCGTGGATCGATTCGGCGCTTCGGCTGGTGACGCGCGATATATGCTCGATCGAGGACGTCGACCGCTCGTGGATGGGAGTGATGTTCGCACCGATGGGGCCGTTCGGCGTGATGGACTTCATCGGCCTCGATACCTGTTACAAGGTGACGGAGTTCTGGGCGAGAAAGCGTGGCGGGCAAGGCGCGGAGAGAATGGTGAAGCTGCTGAAGGAAAAAGTCGACAGTGGCGATCTCGGGATGAAATCCGGGAAGGGATTTTACACGTACCCGAATCCCGCGTACGCGGAGGCGGATTTTGTGAAGAAGAAACGATCATGACCTTTATGGAGACTATATGAGCGCCGGAACGCTGGAAACTCTTTTTTCGCCGATCACCATCGGCGCCATGCGCCTTGAAAACAGGGCCGTGATGCCCGCGATGGCCACGGGCTACTCGAACCGCGACAACACCGTGAGCGAGCGCCTTACCGCATATCTCGCGCGGCGCGCACAGGGAGGAGTGGGGCTTATCATCACGGAAATCTGCGCCGTGGACCCCAGGGGGCGCAACTTCCCTGCCGAGCTCGGCATCTGGCACGATTCGTTCATTCCCGGCCTGAAATCTCTCGCCGACGCCATTCACCGCGAGGGGGCGAAAGCGGCCGTACAGCTTCACCACGCGGGGCGCGAAACCTTCAAGTCTGTGATCGGCGTCATGCCGGAAGCGCCGTCTGCGATACCCAGCGCGATCCTCGGCGAGCCCTGCGAGGAGATGAGCGAAGCGCGCGTCCGCGAGATGGTGCAGGCGTACGGAGAGGCGGCGCTTCGCGCGAAGAAGGCCGGATTCGACGCGGTGGAAGTGCACGGCGCGCACGGCTATCTCATCACACAGTTCCTTTCGCCGTTTTCAAATAAGCGCACCGACAGCTATGGCGGCAGTGACGAAAACAGAGCGCGGTTTGCACTGGAGGTGGTTCGCGCAGTCAGGGACAAGGTGGGAAAGGATTTCACGGTGATCGTGCGCGTTTCATCGTCGGAGGAAATCCGGGGCGGATACGATATCGAATTCATGAAATGGCTGGCGCCACGGCTCGTCGAGGCCGGGGCCGATGCGATCCACGCCTCGGTGGGAGTGTACTCAACGCCCGGCAACCTCAGCATCGCGTGCGCCGACACGGAAGAGGGCTTCAACCTAGGCCGTGCGAGGGAAATCAGGCAGGCGGTCAATGTGCCGGTGATCGGGGTCGGCAGGATCCACGATCCGCGTCTTGCCGATGAGGCGATACGCCGCGGCGACGCCGATCTCGTAGCTTTTGGAAGGCAGAGCATCGCCGACCCGGATTTCCTGTGCAAGGCGCGCGAAGGGGAGTTTGACAGGATCCGCTTCTGTATGGCCTGCAACCAGGGCTGCATCGAGCGGCTGAGCTACGAGATGAAATCGGTGGCCTGCGTGCTGAATCCAGAGTGCGGAAAGGAGCACGTGGGCCCTTTGGAGAAATCGAAATTTTCACAGAACGTCTGGATCATCGGCGCAGGCCCCGCCGGGATTTCGGCGGCGCTTGCCGCGTCGGCCAGGGGGCACAGGGTGCGGCTGTTCGAGCGTGACAGTGAGCCCGGCGGACAGATCCGAGTCGCGTCTGCACCGCCGCACAAGGAAGGCATTGCGCACTGGCTGGAATGGGCGCTCCGGGAGCTCGCGCGGCAGGGCGTTGTCATAGAACTGGGTGTCGAGGTCACGGACCGGATGCTGGACGGTGAAAAGCCGGATACTGTGATCCTTGCCGCGGGAGCGGTTCCGGTCACACCGCCCATCCCCGGCATACAATCTCCCATTGTGCACGATGCGTGGCGGGTGCTCAAGGGAGAAGTCCGGACGGAAGGGCCTGCCGTGGTGCTGGGTGCCGGGTACACCGGCATGGAGGCTGCGGACTACCTGATACAGAGGGGGGTGCAGGTGCGGATACTTGAAATGAAGCCGATTCCGCCGGTGGGCCTCCACACCGCGCACGGGTACTGGCTGCACCGCAGGCTGAAGAAATCCGGCGGCGCGCTTGTGCTGGGCGCGGAGGTGAAAGAGATCGGAGAGCACTCGGTCAAATACTTCGCAGATGGAAAAACATCTGTTCTCGAACCTGTAAAGATGGTTGTAACGGCGATGGGAGTAAGGCCGGAGAACGCTCTGGAGCGCTCGCTCACCGTGAGGTCGATTCCTTACACCGTCGCGGGAGACGCGAAGCAGCCGAGGCGGCTGCTTGAGGCGATACACGAAGGATACGCGGCGGGACTGTCGTGCTGAATCAACGGCGCGATCAATACACAACTGCAGGAGGGCTGCAATGATTGATTTTTCACTCAAGGGAAAAACGGCGCTGGTAACGGGCGCAAGCAGGGGTATCGGCGAATCGATCGCGAAAACGCTCGCAGCGTACGGGGCCGAGGTGATCCTGTCGAGCCGCAAGATCGACGCGCTTGAATCTGTGCAGGGCGATATTAAAAAGGCCGGAGGCAGGGCGCATTCGATCGCCTGCCACACGGGGGACATGAAGCAGATAGAAAAGCTGTTTGAAGAGATCAAAAACCGCTTCCAGAAGCTGGACATCCTGGTCAACAACGCGGCGACCAATCCCTATTTTGGCGACAACATCAACGCGTCGGAGTCGGTGTGGGACAAGACGGTCGAGGTGAATTTGAAAGGCTACTTTTTCATTTCACAGTTTGCGGCGAAGATGATGGTCGCGGCCGGCGGGGGCTCCATTATCAACGTGGCCTCCATCAACGGCATCAGGCCGGCGCCGTTCCAGGGTATTTACTCCATCACCAAGGCCGGCGTGATCGCGATGACCAAGTCGTTCGCAAAGGAGCTTGCGCCAGTGAAGGTGCGCGTCAACGCGCTGCTCCCGGGGCTCACAGACACCAAGTTCGCGGCGGCGATGACGCAGAGCGATGAGCTCATGAATCTGATCCTGCCCTCGATCCCCATGGGCCGTGTGGCGCAGCCGGATGAGATGGCGGGTGCGGTGCTCTATCTCGCCTCCGATGCGTCGACTTTCACCACCGGGGCGACAATCGTGGTTGACGGTGGATCGCTCGCATAGTGTGAGGAACATAATGCGCCGGGAGGAGGCAAAACCTTTCACAAATCAATTCCCCATAATCGCACATTTTTAATCCCTGACGGAATGCCGAATCAATCAGCGTCTGATGGGGTAAGGGAACGCAGGTACGCCGGTGGTGTACCTGTTTTTTATGCTTTAGAATCTGTTAAAATATTGTCATTCCTTAATTCGTTTTTACTTCAATATTCTTTTAGAAATGATTATTTTTCTTGAGTATAATGGCTGTAATGGTATTCTGTGCATTCTGTATGTTCTTTCCATAAATGGCGCCCGAACATGTAACCGGAACTCCCGGTTGAGTTCACACATCAGGTAATCAAAAGGAAGACAGGCTTATGCCAAAGAGAATTCTGCTGGTTGAGGACGAACCTGTTTCAGCCAAAATAATCGAATCCATTGTAACGGCGGCGGGGTACGAGGTGGTCGTCACGGACAACGGCCTTTCGGCCCTGGAGGTTTTCACCAAAAATCCGTTCCTTGTCGTCATCACCGACCTGGAAATGCCGAAGATGTCCGGCAAGGAGCTGATCGGCAAGCTGATGTCATTCGACAACCCGCCCGTGGTGTTTGTGCAGACCGTGCACGACGAGCTCTCCCTCGTGATAGACGTAATGAAGATGGGGGTGTACGATTACCTCATCAAGCCCGTTGATTCCAACGATCTCATCATCAAAATGAACCGCGCATTTCAGGCGGCGGAGATGCTTCGCACCCAGCGGATCATCGAAAAGGAAAAGCTCATCCGCCTGGAAAACCAGCTTGAATGGGTGAAGTGGAAGGAACGTTTCGGATCAGCCGGTGAAATCAATCGAAAGGACAAAACGCTGTTCCACAGCCTGCAAACCAGCTTCAACCAGGGGCAGGGCTTCGGCGCGCTGATCACCCTGCTGGACATCGTCTCGAAAACGGCGACCAGACATGACGAACATTACAACATCGACGCCGGAATCATGGATGTCATCAATGAGAACGTCAGGATGGCGCGCAACGCCCTTGACGCGTTCAGGGATGTCGACCGGCTCATTTCCAACGAGCTGCCTCTCGCGGAAACGAGCGGTGAAGAAATATATGACATCATCCTTGCGCTGAAAGGCGAAACGGAGAAGTACGCTGCAAGGAAAAGCATTTCAATCCTGATAAGCGAAAAAAAGCCTTATTTCAGCGATACCCGCCTGCGCATCTCGCGGGAGCACTTCACGAGAGCCGCGCGGGAGCTGATTCTGAACGCCTGCAGGTTTTCCGAAGCGGGGTCTGATATTATCATCATGATTTCCCTGAAGGAGGGGAACATCGAGATTTCATTTCTCAACAAGCCGCTCCCCAACGAGGACGGCGTGGCGGGAATCCCCATGGAGTACGAGTACATCATTTTCGAGCCTTTTTTCAGGCTCACCAAAACCGTCTCCGACGGGTACGACACCCTGGACTTCGGCCTGGGGCTGACCATCGTGGAGAAGATAATACTGCGCCACCAGGGCAAGGTGAGGATCGGCAACATACAGGATTACACCGATATTTCCAAAGGTCCCGCTGTCAAGGTGAACTGCGTGATCACTATTCCGCTCTCGGAATGACCGTGCGTGTGCGGACATGAAGAATGCGCATGGATTAAAGCTGTTTCTGGTGCTTTCGCTGGCGCTGCTGCTGGTAAGCGGGCTGGTGCATACCTGGTATGTCGCGCGCAATGAGCTCATCGGCACAAGGCAACTGCTCCTGACATTCGTCAGGGGCGCGGCCTTTTCCCTTCAGTCACATGATATCGCTTCCCTCACGGGCGCCGAGCTCGACCTCGGCAATCCGGCGTACCACAGAGCCGCCCGGCTCCTCGGCGAAATGCGCGAATCATCCGGGTTCGCGCGTTTTGTGTATGTCATGCGGAAGAAAAATGATTCGGTCTTCTTCCTTGTCGATTCAGAGCCGAAGGACTCACCGGATTTTTCCCCTCCGGGAGAGCTTTATCCGGAGACAAGGGTCATCTCACTTGTATTCGAAACCGGAAGGGAGGCGGTCGAGGGCCCAATTCGCGATAAATACGGCAACTGGCTTACCGCAATGGCCCCCCTGGTCAACCGGGACAACGGTGAGATCAAGGACATCGTCGGCGTCGACATGGATGTTTCGCACCTTGCATTTGTTATTTTCAAACGAGCCGTGTTCTCGATCATCTTCATGATGCTCCTCGGCGTGACCTTGCTGCTCATCTATTTCTACATCAGGAGAAACGAAAAAAACATTGAGAGGATCAGGGCCCTGGAGAATGTAAGCACAGAGTCTGAACGGAAATATCTCAGCGTAATCACCAACATCACCGAGGCGTACTACCGGATTGATGCGAATGGAATCATTCAGGACACCAGTCCTTCCCTGTGCAGGCTGTTCGGTTATGAATCAGGGGAGGAGCTTGCGGGGAGCGATATACGGCGACTCTGGCATGATCCCGGCGAGCGGGAATTCTTCATCGCCGAATTGAACCTCACCGAGGGAGTGAGCGATGTAAAGTTTGCGGCGCTTCGAAAGGATGGAAGGGTATTTTACGCGTCAGTATCGGCCCACGTCATTAAAAATGACGAGGGGGAGATCGCCGGCTATGAGGGGCTGGTCCGCGACGTCAGCGAGAAAAAGGAGCGGGAGCTCCGTTACCGCAGATACAACAGGCTGCTCACCGCGCTGGTGGGTTCGTATTCAAATGACGATCCGAGGACGGCGCTGAACATGCTCACGGAGCTTACCGCGGAGGCCTTTGAAGTCGCATTTTCGGGAGTCTGGTTTTTCGACGAACAGGAGGGTGTCGCCCGGTGCCTTGACCTGTACGATAGGAAAGCGGGCGTACACGGTAAGGGCTATGATGTCCCGCTTTCCGAGCTTGAGGAGTACATTGAGATACAGCGAAACGGCAGCGTGATCGCAGTTTATGATATAGGGATTGATTTCAGGGCCGAAAAGCTGCCCCGCGAAAAGATGAAAGAAATGGGCGTCGTCTCGGTACTTGATTCTCCTGTCTTCGTCGAAGGGGGGCTGCGCGCCATGCTCTCGCTGTGGCACACCGGCGACAAAAGGCGCTGGCACCCCGAGGAAGAGCAGATGATGCTGACGCTCTCCGCCTACGTAAGCACCATCCTTGAAACACAGGAGAGAAGGAAGGCCGAAATATCGCTGAAAGAAAGCGAAGAGCGTTTTCGCACCATCGCGGAGCAGGTGTCCGACGTGCTGTTTGTCGCTGACGGGAACGGCGCAATCCGCTTTATATCCCCCTCGGTTGAAAAGGTTTTCGGGTACAGGCCCGATGAGATGCAGGGCGCCGTTGTTGTGGAATACCTTGAGGAACCGGAACGCGCGCGGGCTTTTGAAAACCTGTCAAAAATAATTGCCGAAGGAACCATATCACAGGACGTTCAGTACATGATGCGCCGCAGGGACGGAAGCAAGTTTTATGGCGAAGTGGGCGCGGCGCCCATAAGGAGCGGCGGGGACATCACCGGAATTATTGGGGTTATCCGCGATATATCCGGGCGCAGGGAGGCGGAGGAGCTGATGCATCGTCGCGACGAGATGCAGAGAATGCTCATGAAGCTCGGCTCCGAATTCGTGCACGTCGATCTTGACCGCATCGACACCGCCATTGACGACGCGCTGGCCGCAATCGGAACCTATACCGGCGTGGAGAGGGCTTTTTTCTTCCGATACGATTTCGACAATTCCAACGCGCGATGCACCCACGAGTGGTTTTTGGAAAGCCTTCACCCTTACAGGCACAGGCTTCAGGGCCTTGCAATGAACCGATTTTCAAACATGGTGTGTGCTCATCGTGAGGGAAAGACGATTCTTCTCAAAGACGGGGGAGGTGACGTTCTGAGCGAAGAGCTGAGCGCATACCTGCGTGAAAACAACATTCAATCGGTTTTGACCATACCCCTGATGTACGAAAAGGAATGCCTCGGCTTTGTGGCGTTCTGCATGGTGTTTCACCAGAGGGAGTGGACGCCGGACGAGCTTGCCCTGCTGACGGTGCTCGCCGAGCTCTACGCCAAGCTTGAAATACAGAGAAGGTATGAAAACGCGCTCATCGAGGCCCGCAGGGAGGCGGAATCGGCAAGCGCCTATAAAAGCAGCTTTCTCGCCAGCATGAGCCATGAGATAAGGACGCCCATGAACGGCGTTATCAGCATGGCCGATCTCATCCTTCAGACTCCGCTTGACGATGAGCAGCGGCGCTATGCGGAGATTATAAGCGCGAGCGGAAGCCATCTGCTTTCAATCATAGATGACCTTCTGGATTATTCAAAAATTGAGGCGCAGAAGCTTGAACTTGAGCGAGTGGAGTTCAACCTGATGTCGATGATAGAGGATTTCATTGACACGCTCGCTCTGAGGGCGCAGGAAAAAGGATTGGAGCTCGTCTATGCCGTTGACGATGATGTGCCACTCCACCTTCTGGGCGATCCATACCGCCTGCGGCAGGTGCTAATAAACCTGATAGGAAACGCGGTAAAGTTTACCGAGCGCGGTGAAGTTTTTCTGCACGTATCGAGGACGTGCGGTAATGAGCATACTGCGGAACTGATGTTCGAGGTGACCGATACCGGTATCGGCATTCCCGATGAGAAATTGTCAATGCTGTTCAATCCTTTCGTGCAGGTGGACACGCCGGGGGCGCGGAAAGCCGGCGGAACGGGGCTCGGGCTTGCGATATCGCAGCGAATCGTGAATCTCATGCGGGGCGAGGTCGGCGTAGACAGTGCGGAAGGCAGGGGCTCTACGTTCAGGTTTCGCGTTCCCTTCGAGGTGACGCAAAGCTGTGAAGAGGAAGAGGGCCCTTCCGACCTGCTGAAAGGACAATCGGTTCTTGTGCTCGACGGCAACGAGCGGTCGGCCCTGGCGATTGCAGGCATGCTCAATAACCGGGGCGCTGAAACGGTTATTGCGAAAGGCGTCGATGACGCTCTCGATATAATAGAAAAGGCGAGGCGTGCGGACACTCCATTCACCATGGGTATTGTCGACTATTCGGCGGGCAGTGAAGGATCCGGCGAGCGCGGGCTTTCCGCGGGAAGGCTCATAAAAAAGGACCCGTCGAACTCATCGCTTTCACTGGTGCTGACGCACCCTATGCGTCACAGGGTCACGGACTCCGAAATGGAATCCTACGGTTTTGCGGCGCGTGTCACAAGGCCGGTGAAGAGAAGCGAGTTGATCGCCGGAATGATGGCCGTTATCGCACACAGGAAAGAGCGCATGGATGTTCCGGTCCCGCTAAATCGCGAGGCTTTTCGAAGCGGCGCAAGGGAGACGAAGCCGTACAGGATACTTCTCGTCGAGGACAATGAAATCAACCGCGAAGTGGCGATGTCGATCATAAAAAGCATCGGTTATTCCGCCGATGCGGTGGAGAGCGGCAGCAGGGCGATCGAGGCGCTTTCAGGCGGGGAGTACGGCATGGTGTTCATGGATTGCCAGATGCCGGGGATGGACGGATTCGCCACAACGCAAATGATTCGCAGTCCCGGCTCAACGGTTAAAAACCATGACATACCGGTGATCGCAATGACCGCGAGCGCGATGAGGGGGGACCGCGAGCGATGTATCGAAAGCGGGATGAACGACTATCTCTCGAAACCGATAAAGCTGAAGAAGCTTGACGCGGTGCTCCGGAAATGGCTTGGCGGTAAAGAGGAGTCGGGCGACGCAATTAATTCCGAAGAAAAGTACGCGCAGCCCGCTCCCGTTGCTGAGCAGGAAAAGAGGCTTTTCAACGCCGGGCCCCTTGAAGACAGGATGAAACTGGACAGGAAGCTTGTCGACGTCATACTGCCGATGTTCTTTAAAACGGTTCCAGAAACGATTGAAGGTCTTCGCGCCGCGATCCGCGAGGGCAACCAGAAGACATCACGCCGCCTTGCCCATTCCATGAAAGGGGCCTCCGCGCAGATGGGCGCGACCGGGATGTGCAACATCGCGGCCAGGATGGAGGAATTCGCCATGCAGGGCAAGCTGGTGGAAATCGAGGATCTGGTGCCTGAATTCAATGCAACCACTGAAAAGACTTTTTCCCTCATGACACAATGGCGTGAAAGCATCGGGAAGGAACTCTGAAAACGCCATTATGTGAGGATCAGGCGTTCATGCCGCTTCTGAGGTATCCGGAACTCAGGGCTTTTTTGCCGTTTTGTCCCGCGACATCAAAGTAAAGCTCGCTTTCTTCCTGCCGCTGCCGGCGTTCGATGAGTCGCAATGTCACGGTATCGCCGGGAAACACCATTCCGGTGAAAAGGCACGCGATTTCACGGACCGATGCGGCGTTTCCGGCAAGCTCGGATTCGACAAGCGCGCTCACGGCAAGCGCAAGCACGGCCGTGCCCTGCACGATAATCCCCGGAAGGCCCACCATGTGCGCGAACGCGGGAGAGGTGTGGATGGGGAAGTGAATTCGCGAGCATCCGTCATAGATGTAGGGCAGCAGGCGGGGAACGGGAATGTGCGTCTCTTTGAGAATGCCCCGGGATTGTTCGATATCTATTCGACCCGGAGGCGCATATTCCCCGTCACAGGCGCCTTCGCAGGAAACGCCACGCAGCATGCCCCCGATGAATTCAGTGAACACGGGAACGCCTCCGTCGTCGGACGCGTCGAACTTGAGCACGCACACGGAACCCGCACGATGGGGCTGGATCGCATGAATCGCGCCAGAAATAGTGAGTGCGGCGCCGGGCCTGATGGGGCGGTGAAGTACAAGCTGTTCCGTGTAATGGACCTGCCTGCGCAGCAGCTCAAGAGGGAAGTCGGGATCGGGTACATACTGTTCCAGGTGCTCAATGACGGGCCAGGTGAGCGCGGTCGGGAAGACGGGATGTGCGATGAGCCCATCGGCGCTTTCATCGTTGAAGTAAAGGCCGTTCGTATCGCCTATCCCGGCCGCGTAATTGGTGGTGTCCCTCCATGTCACCAGGGAGCGGTGTTTCCTGAGTGCTGTTCCCGCGAGTGATGAAGGTATTGTGTTGTGTTCCATGGTTTCTCCGGGTTGCTGACGCGATTGCGGAATTATACATCAGTTAAGAATATCGGATTGACATGACATATTGTTGATGCATATAATGACATTCTCATTCAGGGAATTAAGGGATGACTATGGACCCTCAATCAGAAAATATAAAACCGCAGGTGAAGCAGTCGAAGCTGTCCGTCGAGGATGTCGAGTACATTAAAAGAGACATCGATTATTCGGTTGAGCAGCTCAAGTATTACATCGACGCCTACCTCTCCTCGCGTTCGATACTGGAAAAGGGAAACACCACGAAGGCCAGGAAAGAGCTTGAACAGCTCCTTCTGCAGTACGTCAGGGCAGCCCGCATCGAGTACTGGGGTGACGGCGAATGACGGCCGGGAAGAGCGGGTGAAGCTTCGGTTCTACAGCGCAGGGTATGAAAGAGGATAACGGCCGCAGCGAAGATAATCGCGCTCAAGGGTGGACGGACTCACCGCATGTGCAGGACGGCAGGGAGGTGGCCCAGAGCGAAAATGACCTTTTTTACAGCCGTCTT
>CAZPZJ010000086.1:9737-13872 GCA_964591055.1 uncultured Leptospiraceae bacterium | reverse complement strand
AAATCGGTCTCCTCCGTGACGGGATGCTCAATGCGGTTGCGGGAAAGGCTTTCCTTCTGGACACTGCTGATCTTGAAAAGAAGCTGGGGAAAGAACGGTTGCTTGACTGTATGATCAATGTGTTTAGAGACATCCTGCATCTTTCAATCAGTAATAACCGGAATTGCGGTGAAACCGGCGCTGATTACTGCGAAAAGGATATTTTGATGATAATTAGTATCCTGTGTGCGGTCAGGGAAGGGTTGTCCCGTAATTTAAATATTAGAAACGCATTGAAAGGCCTGCTATATTCATTGAGAAGCGCAGGTAATTTTGAAAATGAGGCATTCGGGGAAAGCGTGCTCCGGATGTAGAAAAGGTATGGCTCCAGATGTAACTGATGTAAAGTTAAGAAACAGCTACCAGATATGTCACGTGATGACCAACAATCTTTTCGTGCGATGCGGCAGCGCCTGTATTGTTGAGACCGAACACGGAATCGATATGGGCAGAGTGTGCATGTGCAGGTCAAACACGCGGGGCGTTGAGTCGGAAGTGCGGGGAAAGCTTTTAAGGGTGCCTACGGAGGCCGATTACGTGGTGGTGCCCGAGCTGGAATCCATTGAGAAGAAAGCGTTCGAAATCTGCAAGGTCAGGTCGAAAGAGAAAGGACTTGAAATGAAGCTGATCTCGGTAAAGTGCCTTTTCGATAAAACAAAGATTATTTTTTACTTTGTAGCGGAAAACCGGATTGATTTCAGGGAGCTTGTGCGAGACTTGGCGGCAGTATTCCGCACGAGAATCGAGATGCGCCAGATCGGCGTCAGAGACGAAGCGCGTCTGGTGGGGGGGTATGGCCCCTGCGGTCGGGAGCTGTGCTGTTCACATATGAAGGAAAACTTTGATCCGGTATCCATAAAAATGGCAAAGGAGCAGAGCCTTAATCTGAATTCCATGAAAATTTCCGGAATGTGCGGCCGGCTCCTGTGCTGCCTCAGCTATGAATATGAAGTGTACCGCGAACTGAACAGGGGGCTTCCTCCTGTGGGAGCCGAGGTCCATGTAGCGCAAAGGATTTGTGTGGTTGATTCAGTGGATGCCCTGAGGGAGATCGTCAGGCTGAAATACGAAAACAGGATTGTGGATGTTTCCTCGGGAGAGCTCAAACAGCATGGTGGCAGGTTCAGCCTCTCGGAGGAGCTTGTCAGGAGGATCACAAGCGCTGATGATGATGATTCAGAGGACGTTCAGTTGCGGGAGAAGCCAGGAAAGCACAGGGTGCATAAATGATTCTAACATGATGACGGCCGCGGACGATGGTGATCGGAATTATCGCTGATACTCACAATGACATTGAAATGACAGAGAAGGCGATTGACTATCTGCGCACCAGAAATGTCGACATGATACTGCACGCCGGCGATATCACTTCCCCCCGCCTTCTTGACCTTTTCCGCGGCATAAACTGCCGTTTTGTGCTGGGAAACTCCGATATTGATGCTGACCTGCTGAACACGAAGGCGGCCGAGCTCGGGTTCGGAACGGTTGATCAGTTCTGTGATTTTGTAACAGGGGGAAAGAGGTTTCTGGTATTTCACGGCAACGACGTGCCGAAATTCAGAGAGGCTGTCGCATCGGGAGTGTATGACTATATTATAAAGGGGCATACGCACATATTTGAAAACTACGTATCAAATAACACAAGAATCATAAATCCGGGAACCCTCTACGGCGCCGATGAGCTCACTGTCGCAATTCTGGATACAGAACACGACAAGGTGGAAAAAGTCAGGATTAACGAGGATTGAGCATGGCTCTTTCATCCTGTTTATTGCTTGACATATGAAGGGCATTATTATAGTTTTGGCGCGTTTCCTGTGCTTAAAGCGTTCTTTCCGGCCAATACTTGCCATGCGGTGACAGTTGAAGCTCGAAGAAAAAGCCTGCGCGAAGGTTAACCTGCATCTTGAGGTTTTAAACAAGCGTTCCGACGGTTATCATTCCATTTTCAGCCTGATGGCTTCGCTGGCGCTTCATGATCGGGTAACGCTTGTTGACCTGAATGTCCGGGAAGGAGATGCTTTTCGTGTTGATATAAGGCCGGCCGGGGGAACGAACGAGGATGTTATCAGGGGAATGCCCTCAGAATCGAACCTGGTGACGAAAGCGGTCAAAGAGTATTTCTCGGGGACCGGAAAAGCGTGCTCGGCTTCCTTCGGGATTGAGAAGAACATTCCGGCAGGGGCGGGGATGGGTGGCGGCAGCAGCGACGCCGCCGCTGCGCTCAGGATTCTGGACTCGATGCTCGGCTATCGTTCGCGAAGGGAGCTTGTGCAAACAGGTTTTCGGGTTGGAGCGGACGTTCCCTTTTGTCTCACGGGCGGGACCGCGATCTGTGAGGGAGCCGGTGAAATCGTGACTCCCCTTGGCGTGTCGCTGGCAGGAAGCGTGCTGGTGCTCAACGACGGCATTCAGGTCGATACCGGCGATGCCTACAGGTCGCTTGCACGGCCTTACGGAGAAGCGGCTTGCGCGACAGACATCGTTAATCTCAGCAGGGAGAGGTTCCGGCGGACGGTTGCGGACAGACGTTATGACCTGCTTGCCGGAATGGTCGGAAATGACTTTGAGGAAATAGTGTTCCGGAAGCATCCGGTGCTTGCGGAGATAAAGCGGGATTTGATTTCAATGGGTCCCGAAATCGCAATCATGACGGGATCGGGCTCTACCATAATTGGAATATTTTCCGACGAGGCCGCCGCACGGATGGCGAAGCAGCGGTTTTCAGGGAAAATCCGGCAGGTTATTCTTACAGAGTTTGAGCAGAACAATCTTGAGGCGTAGCCAAGTGGTAAGGCACCGGGTTTTGGTCCCGGCATCCCAAGGTTCGAATCCTTGCGCCTCAGATACATGAATGAAGGAGCACGGTAATCAAAGGCGTCAAGGCGATTGTACTGGCTGCCGGGAAAGGGGTCAGAATGAAGTCCGATATCCCCAAGGTGCTTCACCCCCTGAAGGGCAAACCACTTATCAGGCACGTTGTGGATAATCTCAATCATGCCGGGATTGATGAAATCACGGTGGTTGTGGGATACAGGGGGGAATCGGTCATGGAGTCCCTCGGGGCGGAAGTGAATTACGTGTGGCAGCGGGAACAGCTTGGAACGGGCCATGCGGTATTGCAGGCAGAGCCGGTTCTGGCTGGCAGCGATTGCGGCGTCATTGTCGCGTGCGGCGACGTACCGTTGATTTCCCCGGAATCATTTAAAAGCCTTGCGATAGCGGGACAGGCGGACAATGTAAAGGCCGTCGTGTTGACGATGGTGCTGGAAAAACCCTTCGGATATGGAAGAATCATACGCGAAAGCGGTGATGTGATTTCCCGTATTGTTGAAGAGAAGGACGCATCCGAAGCGGAGAAAGCAATTCAGGAAGTCAACACCGGCACCTATCTGTTCGATTGCAGGCTGCTCTTTGAAGCGCTCCACACAGTGGGATGCGATAACGCACAGCGGGAGTACTATCTCCCCGACGTGATACGATATATGAGGCAGCGGGGCTATCTGGCGAAGGCGCTTGTCCTGGACGATCCCATGCGGGGAAGCGGTATTAACTCGCCGGAGGATCTCGCCCGCGTGGAAAGCTACCTCGGCCGAATGTGAGCAGGGAAATGCTGAATCCGGAATTGCGGCAGGCAATGCGCATGCCGGATGAAGCCAAGGCGGACTACTACGATGAATGATGCGATGAAAATTATCGCGGGTGATTCAAATCCCGCCCTCGCCAAGGAGATCGCGGACTACCTTGGGATGGAGCTTGCCGAAGTGGAGCTTATCCGCTTCAAGGACGGTGAGCTTTCCGTGAAAATATGCGAGAACGTGCGCGGTGTAGACCTCTTCATCGTGCAGTCGACATCGAACCCGGCGAACGACCATCTGATGCAGCTTCTGCTGATGATCGACGCGGCCTACAGGGCGTCGGCAAGGAGAATCACGGCGATCATCCCCTACTACGGGTATGCGCGCCAGGACAGGAAGGTCGAGCCGAGGGTGCCGATCTCAGCGAAGGTTGTGGCGAACCTGCTTCAGGCGGTGGGACTCAACAGGGTGCTGACCATGGAGCTTCACTCCGACCAGATACAGGGTTTTTTCGATAT
>CAZPZJ010000086.1:7936-9637 GCA_964591055.1 uncultured Leptospiraceae bacterium | reverse complement strand
CAGGCGGCCCAGGCGCTCAAGGAAAGCGGCGCAAGGGACATTTACTGCGTGTCAACGCATGCAGTGCTTTCCGGGATAGCGACCGAAAGGCTCCAGGGAGCGGGATTCAAGGAGATCATTTTCACGAATACCATCCGTATCCCTGAGGAGAAAAAGCTGAAGAACATGCAGGTGCTGTCCATCGCGTACCTCTTCGGTGAGGCGATTCGCCGAATCCATGAAGGGGAGTCTGTAAGTTCGCTGTTCCTGTAATTGCGCCTCCTGGAAGGCGACGCATGGCAAGAGAAATGATTTCACAGAATTCAATAAATGAGGTGTTATAATGGAAAAGCTTGTTCTGAATGCGGAAATGAGAAGTGAAAAGGGAAAGAACGCGTGCTCACGCCTTCGATCGTCGGGCTTTATCCCTGCGACGATGTATTCCCACGGGAAGGCGGAGTCGATTAAGCTTCAGCAGCGTGAGTTTTCCGGCATTTTCAAGGGGCACATCTCGGAAAGCGTGCTTATAAATCTGGTAATCCCGGGTTCAGGGGCGCAAGTGCCCGTTTTTGTGAAGGATTACCAGCGGGATCCGGTGACCGGCAGGGTTCTTCATCTCGATTTTTACAAGGTCACGGCAGATGAAAAGATCAGGACCAATGTTGCAGTGGAGATCACCGGGATAGCTACCGGCGTAAGAAAAGGCGGCATCCTGGAGCACATCGAGCGCGAGCTTGAAATTGAGTGCCTGCCCGGGGATCTCAGGGAAAAGATCGTGCTTGATGTAACAAATCTCGAAATCGGCGAGTCAATACATATTAAAGATATAAAAGGCGTAGGTGAAATTCATTTTCTCGCCGACCCGGAAAGGGTTATCGTTGCGGTACTGTCACCCTCCAAGGTAAAAGAGGAAGAGGCTGCAGCGCCGGTGGAAGCGGCGGGAACCGAAGGCGAGAAAGGGGCCGGAAGCGAGAGTTGACAGGCCGGCGTAAGGACGTGAAAGAGGTCGAGGAATCAACCCGAAACCCGGGAAAGCCCTTATATAGGTCGTTCACGTGCGGCATTGCAAAACTGTCTCACGAATCAAGAGGTGAGGGGGTTTTTAATTGAAGCTAATAGTCGGCTTTGGAAATCCGGGAGAGAAGTTTGATAACAACAGGCAGAATATCGGCTTCAAGGTGGTCGACATTCTGGGAAACAACGCGAACATTGATGTCAGGATCAAAAAGAAGAAATCCCTGATCGGGCGCGGCAGCATCAACGGGAACGATGTGGTTCTTCTCAAGCCGCAGACGTTTGTCAATATAATCGGGGAGTCAGTGTTGTACATCGCCAGTTTTCTCAGGATCGACGTGAAGGATATTATCTGCGTGCTCGAGGATACTACCCTCGATGTGGGGGATTTGCGTGTCGATTATATGATGTCGAGCGTGCAGCACCCCGGCATTGAATCCATGGCGAGGGCGCTCAAGTCGGACAGGTTCGCCAAGGTCAGGGTGGGCGTGGGAACTCCTGATAAATCCACGAAGTACGAGGATTACCTGCTTCAGGACTTCACCGATGATGAAAACCTCATATTGATAGACGTGTTGAACAAGGCGGAAGAGGTCGTCAGGATGCTGCTTATCCAGAACATTGAGGAAGTACAGAACAAGTACAATCCGGAAGGCGCGACCAAGATTGAGAAAAGAATCATCCGCAAGGTAAGAATACGCCGGTAAA
>CAZPZJ010000086.1:0-7836 GCA_964591055.1 uncultured Leptospiraceae bacterium | reverse complement strand
CCGTCTTCTCACCGGAGGGTATGGTGTACTGAACCATCTCGACCGCATAATACGGGTGGTCGGTCATGCGGTAGTAATTCACGTTCAGGGTGATCGTGTCACCGCTCTTCACTTCGGTGTCTTTGGCCGGGGACTGGGAGGAAACAATGCCGCTCTGTTGGAGGTCTCCGGTCGCGGACAACTCCTCTTTTACCATGAGGCCCCGGGCCATCAGCATTGTCCTTGCGAATTCCACGGATTGCCCGGTTGCGTCAGGCATCTTCATCTCCGCCTCTTTTTTGCCGGCCGATACCAGAAGGTTGATTTTGCGGTGCAGGGGCACTTTTTCACCCTGCCTGGGCGACTGGTCGAGTACAATGTTCTCAGCGGTCGTGTCTGAAGGCACGTAGGAGACCACCCCGAGAGGAAGGGATACTGAACGGTCATTGATGTGCAGGTTCTTGATCTTGTTGAGTGCGAACGGAAGCTCGATTCCCGTCAGGGCCGGCACGTCAATTGTCAGGGCGCAGCGGCTTACGGTGAGCTTGATGGTGCTCCCCTCCGAGATAATGCTTCCAGGTTCCGGGAACTGCGTAAGCACCATGCCGCTGTCGATGTCATGGACGTCGTTGAACTTGAGTATGGGGCGGAAGCCGCTTCGTATGAGACTGTTATGTACAACGGTGTAGTGTCGGCCCACCACGTTTGGTACTTCCACCTCACGCTCGGGTTTGGTGAGAAAGATGAGAATGATTGTGGAAAAAAGGAGAAAAATCGAAAATCCGACGAAGAATATCAGTGTTATTCTTCCTATCGTTTTAAAATACACAGATTTTTTCCCATCAGACGTGGTGTCTTGAGATTCGTTGTTGGGCTGTTCGTTTTCCATTCCTGAACCTGGCGATTGTATAGAATAAAATACAGGCGCTTGCTTCATGTTGTGAATGATGCAGTTATGCCACAGGCGGGCCGGTGAATGCTTTCCGTCCGTTCCGGCCGTGAACCGCTAATTAGCAAACATTCGCCGCCATTTCCAGTCAAGCATTAATATGAATGTAAAAAGAGCAAGTTATTTTGATTTTTCAGAATTTTGGTTGAAATTCGTATCATTGTATCCCATAATAACGGAAAAGAGAGAGCGCTCCGTCATTAAATTGTAATGTGACACCGGAATAAATATTGACAATCAAATGCCCAAAATTCTGTTGACAATAAGGGCTGTGTCAACCAAATAGGATTCAGTTATTAGCGGATTTCATTATCCTTTTTATTGTTCTTGATCTCTGTAATTTATGTTTTTCGCAGGATGTTTTATCAAAATTTCAGGAGTTTTTTATGGATATCGCGAAATTATACAGTGGTACGTATAGCCCGACCGATATCACCCGTGAAAGTTTTTTTAACATCGGTGGTCCTCATGGCTTCATGAGGTGGGCAATCTACCTTCTGATGTTCGCGGCTGTCATTTATCTGTTCTACACGCTGATCCAGCGGGTCAGGCTGTGGAGGCAGGCGAAGCCCGAGCTCAGAACCGATTATCATGAAAAGCGTATCGTCGCTTTCATGAAGTACGTGGTGTTTCAGGTAAAGATACTCAGGGAATCGTTCCCCGGCATCATGCATGTGACGATTTTCTGGGGCTTCGTGGGGCTGTTTCTGGTAACCCTGCTCATTATGATTCAGGACGACCTGACCGAGCTGTTCTTCCACGTCCGCTTCCTGTACGGCAACTTCTACATTTACTGGTCGCTGTTCGCCGACCTGTGCGGTCTTGTGGTGCTTGCCGGCCTTGCGATGGCGTTCTGGAGAAGGTACTGGGTTAAGCCCAGCCGTCTTGACAACAAGATGATGGACACCTTCGCGCTGTCGCTCATCGCGGTCATCATCGTCACAGGGTTCACCACTGAAGGTCTCCGCATCGCCATGTCAAACTTTCCGGCGTTTGAAGTATGGTCGCCGGTCGGTTACGTGACAGGTCTCGCATTCTCGTGGATGGGACAGACCGCCCTCTCTGTTACGCACTACATAAGCTGGTGGATTCACGTACTTGGGGCCTTCATTTTCATCGGTCTTGTGGCGTCGGACAAGCTTGGGCACATTCTCATCTCCACGCTCAACGTGTATTTCATGAATCTGAAAAACGAAAGCGCCAAAACCAAGTACACGATGCCGATTATTTCCCCGGCGGAATTCGAGACGGCTGAAAGCTTTGGCGTGGGTTCCGTGGAGCAGTTCACGTGGAAGCAGCTTATGGACAGCGACGCATGTACGCGTTGCGGCCGCTGCCAGGACAACTGCCCCGCGTACCTGACAGAGAAGCCTCTCTCTCCTAAAAAGATTCAGCAGGACACCAAGAAGGCGATGGACGAGCGCATGCCGCTGATCCTTGCAGCGAAGAAGGCTGCTGAGGATCCCGCATCGGTTGACCTCACCGTAATCGAATCCAAAATGCTCATAGGCGAGCACGTGCTTGAGGATGAAATCTGGTCCTGCACCAACTGCGCGGCCTGTATGGAAGCCTGCCCGGTCAACATTGAGCACGTCCCCAAGATCAACGACATGCGGCGCTACAAGGTGCTCATGGAAGGCGTGATGGCGACCGAGCTTCAGTCATCGTTGCAGAACATGGAAACCAACTTCAGCCCCTATCCGTTCGGATTTGCCGAGCGCGCCGACTGGATCACGGACGAGCTTCGCCAGATGGGCCTTAAGACCCTCGAAGAAGACTCCAACGTTGATTACGTGTACTTCGTCGGCTGCGCCGCATCGTTCGACCAGAAGAAAAACCAGAAGGTCGCGATCGCGCTGTGCAAGGTGCTGATGAAAGCCGGCCTCAAGATCGGGGTTCTGGGCGTCGAGGAAGCCTGCTGCGGCGATTCTGCCATCAGGGCGGGGAACGAGTATCTGTTCCACACTCTCGCCGCGATGAACCTTGAGAATTTCAAGAAGTACAATGTGAAAAAGATCATCACCGCGTGTCCGCACGGATACAACGTGCTGAAGAAGGAATACCGCGAATTTGCAAAGGTGGGAGTCGACTCCAGCGGACAGCCGCTTGAGGCGAATTACGAAGTGTACCACCACAGTGAAGTGATCGCCGACCTCATCAAGAGCGGCAAGATCAAGGTGAAGCAGGCGATCGCCGACAAGATCACCTATCACGATTCGTGCTTCCTCGGCCGCTACAACGAAATCTACGACCAGCCGCGAAGCATCGTCAAGGCCCTTGCGGGTCCTCAGAACTTCGTCGAAATGAGCAGGAACCACGCAAAGAGCTTCTGCTGCGGCGCGGGTGGAGCGAGAATGTGGATTGAGGAGCACCTGGGAACGCGCATCAACCAGTTCAGAACCAAGGATGCGCAGTCCTCGGGCGCGGCGACAATCGCGACGGCATGTCCGTTCTGCCTGATCATGCTTTCCGACGGCGCTGATGAGCTTGAAATCGAAAATCTCAAGAGTTTCGATATAGCAGAGCTCGTGCTCAAAAATATGGAGCAGTAAGTGTTTCAACTGTGCACACAAAATCCCCCGGTTATCGCAACGGGGGATTTGTTTTTTGCATCACATAAATAAATTCACAGGAGTGATCCGATATGGAAAGTGTTCTCTTTTGGGTTGCACCCGTTGGATCCCTGGTTGCGCTTGTTTTCGCCTTCCTGTTTTACAAGCTGATGATGAAGGAAAGCGAAGGAAACGACACCATGAAGGAGATCGCGGGGCATGTGCGCGAGGGAGCGTACGCGTACCTGAGGCAGCAGTACAAGGTTGTTGGCATGGTGTTCATCGGCCTTGTTATCCTGCTTACGGTTCTCGCGTTTCTCGGCATCCAGAATCCTTTTGTTCCCTTTGCGTTTCTTACGGGAGGTTTCTTTTCCGGCCTGTGCGGTTTTCTTGGCATGAAGACCGCAACCAGCGCTTCAGCGAGGACTGCGGAAGGCGCGCGGCAGTCGCTGAACAAGGGACTTACAGTCGCGTTCAGGTCGGGCGCGGTTATGGGGCTTGTCGTGGTGGGGTTTGGCCTTCTGGACATCTCCATCTGGTACATAGTCCTTAACTACATGTATGACAACAACATCTGGAACCTGAGCCAGACGCTCGCCATCAAGATTGGCCTCATAGGCGAGACTGAAACATTCAGCATGGCCATGATTTCGGGTGAGGCTTTCAAGCACGCCAAGCTTGTTGAGGTGACTACCACGATGATCACCTTCGGAATGGGCGCTTCGACCCAGGCGCTGTTCGCCAGGGTGGGCGGCGGTATCTACACCAAGGCGGCCGACGTGGGAGCCGACCTCGTGGGCAAGGTGGAAGCCGGCATTCCCGAAGACGATCCGCGCAATCCCGCGACCATCGCCGACAACGTGGGCGACAACGTGGGCGACGTGGCGGGCATGGGCGCCGACCTGTACGAATCGTACTGCGGCTCGATTCTCGCGACCGCCGCTCTGGGCGCAGCGCTTGCGCTGACCGGGATCCAGAACGTCAACGCGGTGATCTCCCCGATGATCGTTGCGGGTCTCGGCATCATCTTCTCGGTGATCGGCATATTCCTTGTCAAGACCAAGGAAGACGCCACCATGAAAAACCTCCTCGCCGCCCTCAACCGGGGCATCTGGGGAAGCTCGTTCATGCTGATTATCGCGCTCGGCGTTATGGCGTGGGCCGGCCTCATCACCTGGGGCGTGTTCGGCGCAACCATCGCGGGCCTGGTTTCGGGACTTATAATAGGCCAGTCGACAGAGTACTACACCGCGGACGAATACAAGCCCACGCAGGGAATCGCGGGGCAGCATGTCATGGGACCGGCAACCGGCATCCTTGACGGCATCGCGACCGGTATGATGTCGGCGGGCATCCCGGTTATAACGATTGTGCTCGGCATCCTTGTGGCGTTCGCGGCGGCGGGCGGATTCAGCAGCGCTCCCAATGCGGCCTCCATGGGCCTCTACGGCATCGGGTTTGCCGCTGTCGGCATGCTCGCGACGCTGGGCATCACGCTTGCCACCGACGCGTACGGCCCCATTGCCGACAACGCGGGCGGCAACGCGGAGATGAGCGGCCTCGGCGCGGAAGTGCGCAAGAAGACCGACGCGCTTGACATGCTGGGCAACACCACCGCCGCGACGGGCAAAGGTTTTGCGATCGGCTCCGCGGCGCTTACGGCGATGGCGCTTCTCTCTGCGTACCTTGAGGAAGTCAAGATATGGATTTACAAATACGCATCACACGCGGGAGAAGGATTCTATCAGATTGGCGCGATCAAGTTCTACAACAATATTGCGCAGGCGGCGATTGACCCGACCGGCGTCCTGATCCAGAACGCGACGTACGCTGACTTTGTCCGCGCGTATGACATCACTATCATGAACCCGAAGGTGCTCTGCGGCATTTTCCTCGGCGCCATGATGACGATGGTGTTCAGCGGACTGGCCATCAAGGCGGTCGGAAGGGCCGCGGGCGCGATGGTTGAGGAAGTAAGGCGTCAGTTCAAGGAAATCCCCGGCATCCTCGAAGGAAAGGCAAAGCCGGATTACGCGCGCTGCGTCGCCATCTCCACAGAAGGAGCGCAGAGGAAGATGATTCTTCCCTCAATGCTCGCGCTGGTGATCCCGATTGCGGTGGGGCTTCTGCTTGGGGTCGCGGGAACCATAGGACTTCTTGCCGGCGCTCTGACGGCCGGTTTCTCACTGGCCTGTCTGCTCAACAACGCGGGCGGCGCGTGGGACAACGCCAAGAAGTTCATTGAGAAAGGCAACCACGGCGGAAAGGGCTCCGACGCGCACAAGGCTGGCGTCATTGGCGACACGGTGGGCGATCCGTTCAAAGACACGGCAGGCCCTGCGCTCAACATTCTCATCAAGCTGATGAGCATGGTCGCGGTGGTCTTTTCGGGAATGATCGTCAAGGTTTCACCGGTTATCGCAAAGCTGCTCGGGATGTAAGCTGTTTGACATGAACAACACGGGGGAGGCAGAAATGCCTCCCCTTTTCATTATGGAGCGGTATATGTTTGAGGCAATCATGATGATTTGTTTCGGGGCGTCATGGCCGGCGTCAATATACAAATCATTCAGGGTGAAAAAGGTGATAGGGAAATCCATTTTATTCCTGTGGCTCGTCTTTACCGGTTATGTAGCCGGATTTGTCCACAAGCTTATGAATAACTTTGACTGGGTGATTGTGTTTTACACTACAAACGGGCTTATGGTTCTGTGCGACATCGTGCTTTACTACAGGTACAGGAATAATTCGTAGCGATTTAAAAGATTATGACCGGGTTTGGTAAAACTCATTTTACTGGTCATAATGCTTAAGAGTGTTTAAGCCGAAAAGTTACATTTTTTTAGTTGCAAGTTATAAAGGAGCGGCAAAGATGTCTTAATCAAATTCTTTTTTTTAAAACTTGGAGGGTTTTATGAAAAAAGCATTATTACTCGCTCTCGTGGCGATCTTCGCGTTCGCGGCGATGCCGCTGTTCGCGCAGGGCGCAGCGCCGGCGGCAACGTCAATAGCGGCGCCCGCAGCGCCTGACGCCGGAGTGGCGAAACTGACGTACGGTCCCGGCAAGTGGATCGCGGCTCATCTTCTGCTTCAGGCGCAGTATCAGAACACAAACACCTGGGATACGGCAGCTGGTGAGACAGACAGCGACGGCGTATGGGCATCCAGCTTCAGGATTCGCAGGGCAAGGCTGATTGTGAATGGCCAGATTTCCCCGATGGTGGACTTCTTTGTTGAAACCGATGATTACAACAGGGGCGGTTTTAACAACGATGCCGCGGGGACAGGCGCGAAAGAAGCTTCGACTGACAGGGTTGGAACATTCATTCAGGATGCATACATCAATTTTAAAATCGCTCCCGAGCTCAACGTCACCATGGGTATGTTCCTAATCCCCTTTATGCACCATAACAGGCAGTCAGCGGCTTCATTGCTTGGTGTCGACTACAATGTTGACGTTATTAAGCTCATGTCAACGAACCTCTGGCGCGATACAGGTGTTGAGTTCAGGGGACTTCTCTTTGGCGGAATCATCGATTACAGGCTTGCAGTTCTGCAGGGATTGACGAGAAGGACACAGGGTGATGCTGACACATCGAATGATATCAATCCGGACGGCCTTCCCAGGTTCACCGGAAGGATTCAGATCAACCTGATGGACGCGGAAGACGGCTTCTTCTACAGCGAGAACTACCTCGGAAAGAAGAAGATTGTATCTTTCGGTGGTGCGGTTGACTACCAGGCTGATGTCGCAAATATCGATGGCAGCAGGGAAGACTACCTCGCATGGACGGCCGATGTGATCATCGACTATCCGCTTGCTCCCGGAATGGCGCTTGCGTTCCAGGCGGCGTATGTGAACATCGACAATCAGCCAACAGGTACGGTTGTAGGTTCAACGGGTATTGAGTCCCAGTACGGCTATTTTGCACAGGTTGGCCTTCTTATCATGGACACCATTCAGCCGGTCATCAAGTACACGCGCTGGATTACAGAAGACGTAGCGACAACTGACGGCTCAGGTGGTTTGGGTGACAAGAAATGGAGCTACCTGACTGTCGGCATCAACTACATGCTGCACGGGCACAACGCTAACATCAAATTCGAATACCGCCATCCGCTTGGTGAAGACCAGAATGGCAACGATCAGATCGACACTGCCGGTGAGCAGCTTTTCACGCTGCAAACGCAGGTGTATATCTAGTTGCAATACGCAGAATAACAAAAATGGGCTGCCATCAGGCAGCCCATTTTTTCCCCGGCAATTACTGTTGTTTCCTACCACGCTCCCGTTTCAAGATACTCATGCATGGCAAGGGCAGCCTTTCTTCCGGCGCCCATGGCGAGAATCACGGT
>CAZPZJ010000085.1:8236-13873 GCA_964591055.1 uncultured Leptospiraceae bacterium | reverse complement strand
TGGGGATGTAATGAACGTAGACCCCCTTCATGGCGTGCGGATACGGGGGGCCTACCACGGCGTGCACCTCGTGCCCCAGCCTGGCAAGCGCTTCGGCCACGTACTTGAGGTAGATCCCCTGCCCCCCGCAGAACGGGTTGGCGCGGTAACAGAGCATGCATATTTTCACCGAACGCCGCTCCTCTTCCGGCGGCCCTTCCGCGTTTTCCCCACCCACGAGTTCTTCTCAAGCCCGGCCTTTTCCAGCCGATCATAGAGCGCTCCCATGGTGACGACCTTGTCGGGATCGAGCTTCTTGACCACCTTCGCGGGGTTTCCCGCCACGATCACGTTGGGCGGTACGTTTTTTGTCACCACCGCGCCCGCCGCGACGATGGAGTTGCGCCCGATGTGCACGCCCTTGCAGACAATGGCCGAATCGCCTATCCACACTCCCTTCTCGAGGACGATGGGGGCCGTGCGCCCCACGGCGCGTGTGCGGTCGTGGATGTCGTGCCAGTCGGCGTCGGTGAGGTAGCAGAAGCTCGCGAGCATGCAGTCGTCGCCGATGACGATTCGCTCGGCGCTGCTGACCCTGATGCCGTGCATGAGCAGCACGTTGTCGCCCACCTCGATGCGCCCCTCGTATTTTCCGAGCTTCACCGACGTCAGAGAAGTGCGCGCGCCGTTGCCCGCCGCGAACACCACGTTTTTCCCGATGCTGATATTGGGGCCCACGATATCGATGTTCCAGACGCCCCAGGCGTCCGGCTTGCCTCCCATGCCCGAGAACTTTTTTTTAAACGAAAGATGGTAGTGCAGAGTGGAGCGAATCCAGAAGATCACCCTGAACACCAGCGGCTTTTTCATGTATTCCAGCATGAGCACACGCGCCTCACGGAAGTATTCAACACGCCCGGGCCGGAACGGGCAATTTTTTGTTGACTCGACCCCTTTTCAACGATACACATTGAGAGGGACCGGACGGAGGCCAGGCCACCACCGGCGGAGCGTGTCTGCGTCTACATGAAAAGAACGCGCGGAAAAGTCAAAGAAAAAAGAATGTCCCGATCTGAAAGGTGAAGAGGCGATTTACATGACATCACCCCTCGCGAAAATTGAAAAGATAATCCAGGACATCGCTCCCGGGACCGCGAACATGGCGGAGAGCATCTACCTGAACAGCGTGAAAAACGAGTTCATCACCTTCCCCGGCCGGGTGGTGATTCCCCGGATATCCGTCAAGGAGCTCACCTACGACCTCTCCGTCGATATCGTGCGCGACCTGGCCGGATACATTCCCGAATTTCTCGCGGGGCACCGGATCCTTGAGCGCAGGAAGCCGGCGGCGGAAGTGCACAGCCTGCAGTTCGCCATGCCGCTCCGGGGCAGGCTGCTGGATTTTGCGCACCTGTTCAAGCTGGATTTCCGGTTCGGTGGGGACTCGTACAACATCGTGGAAAAGGGCAGCACCACCTTCTATCCGTCCTACATCACCAACCGCCTCTACTTCAAATCGCGCCTGATGCCGGTTAAAGCTGCGGGAAACGACTTCGACCCGCTCCGGATCATCGACGCCCAGTACGTGGAATCCGACCAGCACTTCCACACGTTCGCCGTGTTCGACGACATGAACGTCCGCAAGATCACCAAAAGCATACTCGAAAAGCTTGACCTCAACGTGTTCCCGATATCACTCGACCTCTACCCTTTCATCGTGTACGATCTCTTTACCGCCTCGCTCAACGTACTGCACCCCACCGCCGCCGCCCTCGCGGAAGCGGTTGAAATCTACGAGCCGCTGTTTGTAACGCTCTTCTGCAAATACAAAAAGATCGACAACCTCGCCGCACCGGAAAAGATCGCATCGCTGTTTCCTGACGAGCTTGCGGTGGACGGCGAAACCCCCGCACTCCGCGCGGAATTCGTCGAGCGCCTGAAAAAGTATTTCAGCCGGTATTCAATTCACCGCGACGACGAGCTGGCCGTCAAGGGCTGGTGGCGGATTGACATCGCGCAGAATTAACGCCTTCTCCGGGCTTGCACTCGCGCTCGCGCTTGCGGCATTGATCGGCTGCGGCGCGAGGGAAGGGACCATAAGCCTCGGCCAGGAAGTTCGTGCGGACGGAGCGATCAAAACGCGCGGCCTCGACTTTCATTTCAAACCGGCACCCGCCGCGCAGACGCCGCGCCAGCTCTTCAACCGCTTCTACTTCCAGGGAGACACAATCTGCTTCAGCATGGACGCCGGACGGGGCCTTCACGGATGCAGGGTTGCGGCGCGATTCACCGACCCGGCGAGCGGCCGCTCATTCCCCGCGGAACGGCTGGAGATTTCCGGGAGCCGGGTGTGGGGGTTTTCCCTGGTCGGGAGCCTGATGGATGGATTTTTCCGCCACGAGCTTGACGCACAGCTCCCTCCCGGCCACTACGAGGGGCGCCGCGTTCCTTTCGCAGTGGAAATCGATCTCGACTGCCGGGAAGGCGGCCCGGCGCATTACACGGCGAACGGATCATTTTCCATCGGGTACCTGCCGTAAGGCCACTCTCCGGTTTGAGAATATTTTCCTTTTTCAGCAAAAAAATCGCCCCCCGGCTTGACGAAAGGAGAAAAAATCTGTAAATATTTTATAATTTAATTAAATACTAAATCATGGAGGACTTTAACGATGACACTGACCAGCAGCGGGATAAAACTGGAACAGCTTATAAAGAAGGCAATAGAGGACGGAGTGGTAACGTTTCAGGAGTATGAGGAGATCATCAGCGCCGCACACGAGGACCATGTCATTGACAGCCATGAACAGGTGCTGTTGAGGGAGTTTAAAACGATGATCGCCAATAACCTGATCAGGCGGGTAGCATAAGAGACCAGTCCCGAAAAGGGTTTATATATAGAAGAGGAAGCCCGAGGCGCTACGCCGGCGGGCTTCCTCTTTTCCTCATTAGAGGACTTTCCCCCTGATGGTCAGCGCGGATATCAACGAGTGAACGTCGGCGATTTCCTTTTTCATCATCCGCCACGTTTCAACAATGAAGGGATCGTCGGCGGCCTTGGAACGCACCCGGCAGTAGTCCCTGATGATCTGGCGTCCGCGCCCGTCGTCACGCTCCTTGGAAAGCTGCGTGCTGGACGCGATGCGCTCCTTCATCGCGGCAAGGCGCTCAAGGTTTTCCAGGATGGTCCTGCCGGCAAAGCCCTCAATGATCAGAAGGCGCCGCGCGTGCTCCCACTGGCCGTATGCGGTCTCGGCGGTGTACAATGCCTCGCTGATGGGCTCCCCCCTCGGATCGAGCTGCGAGCTGATCCGCCTGAACAGCTCTTCCAGCACGTAGTACTCGATGTAAAAAGAGTAGGCATCCACCCCGGACTTCCTGCTTCTCTCCAGCATGATGTTCTTGCCGAGCCCCGGAACGTCCTTGTGCGTGTAGTAATCCTTCAGCTCCCTCACGTTCCGCAGCCTGTTCCTGGCGGTCAGCATCTTTTCGATGATGTCCTGCCGGAAGATATCCACCACCGCGCGGTTGCGCCGCGCGCTGTCGCGACGGGCGAACTTGAGCTCGTTCCGCCTGACGGTGTAAAAATTGCCCGAGAGCACCCAGCCGGGGAAGATCTCCCCGAACGACGACGAGATGCCGGGAAACGCGGCGGACGGCTTGTTGATGAGCGAGAAGGGAAATTCCACCCGCTGCGGCAGCGTGGTGACGGCGGTCGCGATGATGCTGTATGGAGCGTCGGAAAAATCCGCGGGGAACTTGACGCTGCAGCCCAGGCCGAAGAACACTCCCTCTCCGGGGAATATCTCCTGGTCGGGCGCCTTGGAGGTGTGGTTCGAGCCGACGTTGGCTCCATAGCCGATGTTGCCCTTGCCCTCCGGCCACACGGCCGCGATCAGCAGCGCCTGGTGGTGAAAGCCGACGAACGGCCCCACCAGGCACGATGTCACCTCGCCCTCCGCAATGCCCGTGTTGGGACCGATGACGCTCATGACCACCTTGCCGTGCCTTTCGACATGCGAGTGCTCCACCAGCACCGAGTTTTCCACGATGGCGCCGGTCGTCACCTCGCAGCCCCACTGCACGATGGACGATCTCACCACGGCGCCGTGGCTTACCCGCGTCTGTTCGTCGGGCGCGCCGAGTATCGTGCTCTCCTCGACGAGCACAGCCCCGTCAATCGTCACGCCCTCGCCAACGAAGGAGTTGCGCACGGTCGGCGTGTTGACGATTCTCGCCCCGGCGCCAGCTACGCAAAAACCGGCCGACGCGCGGCCCGCGTATTCAGCAGCGAATTTTTCGAACGCGTCCCTGATATCGCTTTTCCGGTTGAGCGCGGCGAACGCGGCGAGAGGGACGGAAAGCTCCGCGAACGAGCGCACCTCACGCCCGCCGGTCTCGATCCCCACCGATATCGCAAGGCCGTTGCCGAACGGGGTATCGCCCGACGCTGCCACCACGCCCGTGTTGAACAGGGCAGCCCCTTGCATCAGCAGGCAGCGGGACACGAGCTTCGCGTCGACAACCGCGCACCCGTCGCCGATTTCGCTTTCCACGATCGTGCTGTTTCTCATGCCTCCGGGAAGCAGTACGCCGCCGGGGAGCCGGCAATCCTCCCCCGTCACGCGACCGATCACGCACGAGCCCGAAAAAACACAGCCGAAGATGAAGTGCGGCACAAAGTCGAAGCTCACCCACACCGCACCCCAGTCGTCACAGCGGTTTCCCTGCGAGCGAAGCACGTCGATCTCGCTGTCGGAAAGCCGTCGCACCGAGCCTCCAAACAGGCGGCTTGGCGTTCCGCCGTTTCCGAACCGGGCCAGGAGCGCAAGGAATTCCGACTCCTCGATGGCCATTCGAAGCACCTCGGGCAGCGTCTCGGCCGACAGTGGAATGTCATGATAGGGCATATCAAACCTCGCCGGGGATGTAAAACCGGCGATCATTGTGCGACGGCGCGGGGCGGATTACAAGCAGTATTTGCGAAAAGGATTGACGCCGGCGGCGGGAAGCGGCGTTTTTCTTACAGGAGGGAAAGCGCGCGATGACGCAGTCCATACTCAATTACCGGCTCAGCGAACGCGACCGGGGCATGTTCAACCCCTACCTCCACGAGGTGCTGGACGCCATCGAAAGCCTGCGAAGCTCCGCCGGCGATGAGCTCGCGTTCGAGCTTCTCAAGCGCCGCGATGAGTTCACCTCGCGCTTCGCGTTTTCCATTCCCACGCCGGAGACGCTTCGCCTTGTGGGTGCGCATTCCCCGCTTGTCGAGATCGGCGCCGGCAGCGGATACTGGGCGGCCTGCCTGACTAAAATGGGGGCCGACATCATCGCATACGACCTGCGCGTACCGGGTGAGGAATCCCCATGGGACTGGCGCTCATCCAACCAGTGGTTTGACGACACATGGTTCCCCGTTGAGGATGGCGACGAGACCGAAGCGGAAAGGCATGCAGGAAGGTCGCTCTTCCTCTGCTGGCCGCCGCCGGAGGACGGAATGGCGTTTCGCGCGCTCAAGTCCTATCTTGACGCCGGAGGTGCGACGGTCATTTACATCGGGAATCCCGAATCCTCGGGCAACGGGGCGTTCCACCGCGAGCTTGCCCGGATGAAGGCGGCGCATATCGCGCGCACCTTCTCCTGGCCCTTCGTCAACGAGAT
>CAZPZJ010000085.1:6336-8136 GCA_964591055.1 uncultured Leptospiraceae bacterium | reverse complement strand
AGGGCCGAATTCTGCTGGGTCATGTTGTCAAGCTCGGAGATCGCGATGGTGATCTGCTCTGCGCCCTTTTTCTGCTCGTCGCAGGCCGACGCGATTTCGGATATCAGCTGCTCCATGGTGCGGACCGCATCGGTCACCCTTTCCAGCGCTGTTCCGTTCTCCTTGACCGAGCTGATGATGTTATTGAGCGCCTCACCGCTTCTGTTGACAAGCCTTGTACCGGTCTCGACCTTGTTGATGGAATCGGTGATCATATCGCCAATCTCCTTGGCGGCGCTGGCGGAGCGCTGGGCCAGGTTGCGCACCTCCCCTGCCACCACCGCGAACCCCCTGCCCTGGTCTCCCGCCCTGGCCGCCTCGACCGCGGCGTTGAGCGCCAGGAGGTTTGTCTGGAAGGCGATCTCGTTGATGACGGTGAGGATTTCGCTGATCTTCCTGCTCGACTTGTTGACCTCGTCGATCGACATCACCGCCTCGACGACCACCTTGCCTCCCTCCTCCGCCATCTGGATAGCCTGCTCGGAAATCTCCCTCGCGTTCTGGACCACGCGCGCGGTCTCGCCTGCGTTGCGGTTCGCCTCGCCCGCGTTGTCGGCGTTCTGCCTGGTGGTGGCGGTGGACTCCTCAATGGTGGAGGCCACTTCCTCGAGCGATGACGCCTGCTCCGTGGTCCGCTGCGAGAGGTTCTCGTTGCCGCTGGATATCTGGTCGACCGCCTGGGCCAGGTTCTGGGATGAAATCGTTATCTCGGAGACCATTCTCTCAAGGTTATCGGCCGAGTCGTTGAGCGCCTTCGCAAGCATGCCAAGCTCGTCCTTCTGGTCGAGATCGATCCGGTCCCTGAAATCCCCGGCTGCAATTTTCTGCGCGAAATCCAGCCCCTTCCTCACCGGCCCGGTGATCGTGCGCGCAATGACGAGGGTCAATCCCGCGCCGACCATCACCGCGATAACCAGGATTGTTATCGACAGCATCACCGTCCTGCGCCCGTCCTGGCGGAATTCAGCGTTCAGATGCTGCGCCGTCTGGTTCTGCATTCCTATGAGCTTCTCCGTGACCTCCCTCATCTTCCGGTATTCGTCGGCCCACTGCTCCAGGTAAACACTGCTCCGGTTCATGTTTTTCGCCATGAGCGATTCAAAAAACCGCGCCTGCACCTCCTCGGGCGCCTTCATGGACTCCACCCACTCCGCGGAGAGCTTTTTCTGCTCCTCGCTCATCCTTCCCGCGAGGTATTCCTCCCTGTTCTTCTTGATGTTGCCGGCCAGCTCGTTGCTGGACTTCTTGCGTTTTTCCACCTCGGCCCAGTTTCCCTGCTCCGCCGCAAGCTGCTCCTGGATCATGTTGACACGCACCTGCAGCATGTCCCGCATGATCCGGTTGAGCATGCGGGTGGGCTGATAGATGTCCCCGTAAAACGAATCAAGGGAGCTGACCGCCCCGTTGATTGTACGAATGCCCACGGTAGAAATAACCAGCATCAGCACGATGAACGCCGCGCACATGATGACGATTTTTACTCCGACACGAAGATTATTGAACCATTTCATCGCCTTCCTCCTTATCAAAAAAGTATATGACACATCCCTTGCTGACAATTATCCCGGAAAGGATTGAACACTCAGTTCGACGGATTGTATGTTTCCGAATGAGCCGATCAGGGTAGTAACAATGTAGGAATAAAAATTCAGACGGTCAATAAATGAAAACCGCGTTTTCGGTGTAGGGAAGTTTACCTAGGAGGGTGTACGCGATTCAGGGAAACGGGCCTTCGCGGATATGCCATTCAACCGCGAAGCG
>CAZPZJ010000085.1:4063-6236 GCA_964591055.1 uncultured Leptospiraceae bacterium | reverse complement strand
TCGGCGTAAATCGCCTCATCGTGCATGGTGAGGATGATCGCCTTCACCTCGGGGAAGCGCGTTTTCAGCGCGCGGACGAGCTCGATTCCGCTGGTGCCCGAAAGGCTGATGTCGGCGATCACGAGGTGGGGGGAGAGCCTGCTTACGTCCCGGAGCGCGTCCTCCGCGTTGCCGGAGGCTCCGCACACCTCCATTTCAGCCTCGGCGTTGACGATCTGTTCAATTCCCATCCTGACGATCGGGTGATCGTCGACAAGATAGACCTTCCATGTAGTCTGTTCCTTTTTCTTCATCCCATCCCACAGGACGCGCGCCCGGCGCGCATTTCCTTGTCTGTACACCAGCAAAATGCGGGAAACGGTCTGTATATGCGGATCATTTTTACATGAAAATGCCATTTGTCAACTCAACAATTTTTTTCATTTCATGTTCAACACACCCATGCCCATTATTATGCTTGAAAACGGGCCGAGACGCTGCCGATAGGTATAGCGTACCCGGCGCGTTTGTCCGACGCCCGGGCGCCGATATCACCACAAGAGCCGACAGGGAACATGAAGGGTTTGATCCGGAGGTCCGCGTACATCCTCGCCGCGCTGGTCGTTCTCGCCCCTTTTCTGTACTTCAGCGCAATCTACTATCAGAGCTACACGCTCCTTCGGGACATCAGGCCCTGCGAGCCGGGGCTCGCCACGCGCCTGTACGACGTGAACGGCGAACTGATATCGGAGCTCTACGATGAAAACCGCAGCTTCATAGGCATCGACAGGCTTCCGGGGCATGTCAGCTCGGCGTTCATTGCAACCGAGGACCGCGATTTCAACCTGCACATCGGCTACGATCTGAAATCGATCGTACGGGCGCTGATGGTGGACCTGTTTTCGGGCGAGCTCCGGCAGGGGGGCTCCACCATCACGCAACAGCTCGTCAAGCACGCGCACACAAAGGGAGAGCGCTCCTTCCGGCGCAAGATAGTGGAGCTTCTCATCGCGCAGGAGTACGAGAAGCGCTACACCAAGCCGCAGATACTCGAAATGTACCTGAATCTCATCTACTTCGGGCACGGCTGCCACGGCGTCGATTCGGCCGCCCGGTTTTACTTCAACACCACGGCCGACCGCCTCAACGTGGCGCAGGCGGCAATTCTCGCCTCGATGACCACCGCCCCCAACAGGGCCTCGCCGCTTCGAAACCCGGCCGCAGCGTACGCGCGCAGCCGTCAGGTGCTGCTGCGGATGATTGACGCGGGCTTCATCGCACCCGCCGAGCTCGCCGGGTTCGACTCGTACTGGCGCGACTACCTTGGAGAGCTGAAGACCCGTTATCCGACGCTGGGCGTCAGGGACCGGAAAAAGGACCTTGCCCCGTACTTCACCGAGTACATGCGCCAGGAGCTGCTCGGCAGATACGGTCCTGAAAAGGTGTACCGCGGCGGCATGAAGGTGTACACGACGCTCGATCTTCGCTTCCAGGTTGCGGCGGACAGGGTGATGACGGAGGGCCTCGCGGCACAGAACAGGATCACCTCCGCCTACAACAGGAACATGCTGCGGACGTTCGACGCCACCCGCGCCTCGCTCTACGCAAAACAGCAGGCAGCCGGCAGGACCGACACGCGGCAGCTCGCCGCGCTGTACTCCGAGCTGCGAAACGAGCTTGCCGACAGCATGAACCTCCTTACGCTGCTGTTCGGGGACGGCGGAACGGGCGAGGCGCTGCGGGAGTTCACTGAAAGCGCGGAATGGTTCCAGTCGTCCGGAAGGGCCGAAGGGGCGCTGGTGGCGATCGATCCCCGAACTGGGGGAATTCGCGCAATGGTGGGGGGGAGCGGTTTCACCGCCGGCAACCAGCTCAACCGCGCCGTCCAGGCGCGCCGGCAGCCCGGCTCCGCGTTCAAGATATTCATCTACGGGGCCGGCATCGCCTCGCGCATCATCACGGCCGCGACCTCGTTTTTCGATATCTCCACCGACGGGATGGAGCCGGCGCGCGACTGGCGGCCGCACAACTACGACAAGCAGTCCAGGGGGCTGGTGCGCGTGCGAAGGGCGATGGCGCTCTCGCTCAACACCATCCCCGTCAGGGTGTACGAGAAAATCGGCGGGCAGCGCATCGCAACCTTCGCCTCGGCGATGATGGGAATCCCCCGCGAGCGATTTCAGATTGATCCCAC
>CAZPZJ010000085.1:0-3963 GCA_964591055.1 uncultured Leptospiraceae bacterium | reverse complement strand
CCTTCGCCTCGGCGATGATGGGAATCCCCCGCGAGCGATTTCAGATTGATCCCACACTTGCGCTGGGCACTACAGAGGTCACCCCCCTCGAGCTCGCCCGGGGCGCGGCTGTGTACGCATCGGGCGGCCTTGACATCGTCCCCCGCGCGATGGTGCGCGTTCAGGACAGGTACGGGAAAATCATCGACCAGGCGCCGCCTGCGGGAAGCGCATCGGGAAAGCGTTTGATTTCAAAAGGCGCCGCCTTTATCATGACGAGCCTGATGAGGGAAGTGGTGGAGAGCGGCACAGCGTCGTTCGCGATACGGCGGGTCGCCGGGTTCCGCCTCCCGGCCGCCGGCAAGACCGGCACCAACACCGCATTCAGGGACGCGTGGTTCGTGGGATTCACGCCGGCGCTGGTCGCCGTGGTCTGGGTCGGCTGCGATATTCCCCGATTTTCGCTCGGCAACGGGCAGAGCGGGGCCTCCGCGGCGGCGCCGCTCTGGGGGAGATTCATGCAGGAGGTGAGGCGGCACCTCCCCCCGGCGGCCTTTCCCTCCCAGCCGGACGAGGTGTCGCGCGCGCGGGTGTGCGCGTTTACGGGGAACAGGCCGGTGCGCGGATGCCCCGTGGCGGATGAGTTTTTTCTTCGCGGCACCGAACCTCGCGAGACATGCAGCGGCACACACGGCGAGGACGACACCATCTGAATTGACATTACAGGAACCGGTATGAACATAACCTGCTCCAACTGCAAACGCCGCTACATCGTCACACGGCAGGAAATCGACTCGCTGCCCGGCCAGACCATGACCTGCCGGGGATGCGGTCGCTTCATCAGGATAGCCCTCTGCCCCTTTTGCGAAACCTCCTATGCGATCACGTACTCCAGAGCCCCGGCCTCACGCTACGAAATTTCATGCCAGCGCTGCGGCAATTCCTTCTCCGTCGGCTTTGAACAGCCGACCACGGCTGCGGCAGGCAGTGACAGGACCGAACGGCAGGCGCCGCGTGAAACTCCCGCCCGCCCGAAACCCTCACCGCCCGTTGAGCGGGAACGCGTTGAGCGCGAACAACCTGAAGAAACGCCGTCAGCGCCCGCGCCGCGCCGGGAGGCGAAGCGCGTCCATCCGGGCATAAGCGCAAGCTCGGCGCTCTCGGCCTTCGCGTCGGCATTCATGCCGCGCAAGCTGCTTTTCGCGGCGGGAGGCATCCTGCTGATGATCGCGCTGTTCGACCTTGCGGACACGCTCATCGCGCTCATGCACCGCCTTCCCGGCGCGGGAGAAAGCCCGCTTCTGGCCTCCTTTGCGGGCTTTCTCCCGGTCATGATTTTCTTCTTCTCGTATCTGATCACCGCGGCGCCGATCGCCGGCATCACTCTGGCCGGCATGAGCGGCCTGCCGGAGATTTCATGGAAACGCCATCTCGCCTTTCTGGGAAGGCGCATCGGACAGGTTTTCGCGCTCTGCCTGCTCGCGCTCCTGCTGGCGAGCGTTCTTCTGACGCTGTTCGGGAAAATCCCCCTGATCGGCCCCGTGCTCTACGCGCTTCTCTTTCTGCCTATCTACCTGGCGTCCGTGGCGATGGTGCTGTTCGCCGTCATCGGCTTCTGGTTCTACCCACCGGTGCTCGCCGTCGAGCCATCGTCGTTCACCGGCGGCATTGCGCGCCTGGCCCTGTTCGTGAAGCGGCACAACTTCACGCTCGCGCTCATCATCCCCATCGCCGGAATGGCGGCCGTTTTGGTGCTCACGCTCATCACCCTGGTGCACCACGGCGCGCTTTCGATGGCCCTCATGCTGTCGAGCCCGGTGATGGGCCCGGAGCATGCGCGCGTATTTACGGCGATTCCCTTCAGCCTCCAGCAGGTGATTGATTTTCCCTTCATACTCAACCGCATCCGCGTCACGCAGTCGTTTATCGGCGGGCTCATCCTGTCCCATCACGTGGGAGGGGCCATTGTGGGGGGGACGCTCGCACTTGCGAGCCTTTTCATCTATTCGGCGGTGGTGTCGTTCATGGCCACGGCGTCGGCCTTCATGTACCGCGTGATGGAGCAGGAGGGGGAAGTCGACAACAGGAGAAAGATCGAGGCGCTCGCGATGATCGTCCTTGTGCTCGCGGCGCTGTTCCTGTTCAAGAAAATATTTCTGTAAACGGAAACGCGCCGCTATTTGCCGCCGGTCTCCTTGAGGTAGTTCGCGTAGTTTTCAAGCACGCCCTTCTTGTTGCGCTCCCCAATTTTCCGGTTGCCGATGTAAATGCCCCATGGCTCCAGATCGCGCGTGACCACCGAGCAGGCCCCGACCGAGGCGCCCTCGCCGACATGCACCCCGGGCAGCACCACGGTATTTGCGCCGATCACCGCGAACTTACCGATCACCACGGGCGCGCGGAAGGGATTGCGGTATTTCTCGTCGATGGTGGGATTGCCGAAACCCCAGTCCTTGAAATCGTCGGTGCTGGCGTAGATCTTCGAGCCCTGGAAAAGGCCCACGAAGTCGCCTATCTCGATGACGTCGCCGCCGCTCAAAAACACGAAGCTCGCGATATGGACGTTATTGCCGATTTTCATCCGCTTGTTTGCGTAAATGAACGTGTAGCTGTCGATAATGACGTTCTTCCCGAACTCGATGTTCGTAAGGCCCGTGATCCGCGTGGGCTCGAAGATTGACACTCCGGGAATCTTGTACTTTTTCATCCACCTGCTCCCCCCGTTTGCGCGATACAACGGGCTTCGATTTCAAAAGGTTAAAAATTCATAATCCAGTTTCCAGTTGAATATGACAACAATTATGTATGATTTCCCGGCGTTTGTCAAAGGAAATTTCATCAAACGATGAAATACCGCGGTAAAAAGCCATCTTTAGCCCGGACGACTCCATTTTGTCCTCCGGAATTTTTTTCTTCTTTACCATATTGGCGCTCTGTGGTTTCATTGTCCCGCACTCTCGCGCCTCCTTCGGCGCACCTGCGCACATCATACAGAACCCAAGAGCAGCATCATGAAATTCTCAGATCTGGATCTTCACCCCGACCTCATGAAAGGCATCGAACACGCCGGATTTACCGACCTCATGCAGGTCCAGGAGGAAACGTTCGTTCACGCGTTCAGGGGGCTCGACGTCGCCGTCCAGTCCCAGACAGGCACCGGGAAAACGGCGGCATTCGTTGTTTCAATATTCCAGCGCTTTCTCACCTGCGACGTGAAAAACAGGCGGGCGCTCATCATCGCCCCCACGCGCGAGCTCGCCGTGCAGATATGGGAGGAGGCCAGACTTATCGGCAAATACCTCCCGTTCAGGATATCAGTGTTCTACGGCGGCGTCGGCTACGACAAACAGGAAAGCGATCTGCGCAGGGGCGTCGATATCATCATAGGCACCCCGGGGCGCATTATCGACTTCAACCAGTCGGGAAAGATGAGCTTCCAGGACGTGGGGGTGTTCGTGATCGACGAGGCCGACCGCCTCTTTGACATGGGATTTTTGCCGGACATCAAGAAAATTCTCCGCAAAATGCCGTCGTACCCCGACCGCCAGACCATGCTGTTCAGCGCCACGCTCGACGATCGCGTCAAGCGCATCGCGCGAGATTACATGCACGAGCCGGTGGAGGTTGAAATCACTTCCGAGCATGTGACGGTGGAGAAGATTTCACAGGTCATCTACCACGTCGGCAAGCACGAGAAGGTGAATCTGCTCGTGGGGCTGATGCGCCGCGACAACCCGAAAAACGCCATCATCTTCACCAACATGAAAAGCACCGCCGAAAAGCTCGCGGCCACCCTGAAGCACAACGGCTTCGACTGCCAGTACATCATCGGCGACTTGCCGCAGAAAAAGCGCCTCCAGATAATCAATGACGTTAAGAGCGGGAAGCTCCCCTACCTCATCGCGACCGACGTCGCCGCGCGCGGGCTGCACATCGACGACCTGGAGCTCGTGGTCAACTACGACCTCCCGGAAAACCCCGAAA
>CAZPZJ010000084.1:0-14279 GCA_964591055.1 uncultured Leptospiraceae bacterium | reverse complement strand
AGGGGAATCCTACCCCTTCACCACCACGTTCACCAGCTTGCCGGCGACCGCGACCACCTTCACGATCTCCCGGCGCTCGATGAAGGAGGCGACGCGCTCGTCAGCGAGGGCGGCCTTCTCCATGTCTTCCCTGGTGATGGACGAGGGCACCATCGCGCGCGAGCGAATCTTGCCGTTGACCTGAAACACGATCTCGATCTCGTCGCGCACGGTGAGCTCCTCGATGTAGCCGGGCCAGGGGTGGTCGTAGAGCATGGAGGTCTTCCCCAGGCTTTCCCATATCTCCTCGGCCATGTGCGGCACAAACACCGAGAGCATGGGGACGAGACTGTCAACCACCTCGGTGAAGACCGCTTTCCCCGCGGGAGTGCTCCACTCCTCGTCGGGAACCTGGTAGAGCGCGTTGACCAGCTCCATCATGCGCGCGATGGCGGTGTTGAACTGCATGCGCTCCCTGATGTCGTACGTGACGGCCTTCACGGCGCGGTGCAGCTCGGAGCGCACGGAGCGCAGCGCCCCTGCCGGCTCGGCGGACGCGCCGGGTGAGTACAGGCCGCGGAATTTATCAACAAAGCGCCACACCCTTCCCACAAAGCGGTAGCAACCCTCCACTCCCTTGTCCGACCAGTCGAGGTCCTTGTCGGGCGGCGAGGCGAACAGCATGAACAGGCGCACCGTGTCGGCCCCGTACCTGTTGATGATCGCGTCCGGGTCAACCACGTTGCCCTTGGACTTGCTCATCTTGGCGCCGTCCTTGATCACCATCCCCTGCGTGAGCAGCCTCGTGAAGGGCTCGTCACAGTGAAGAAGGCCAAGGTCCTTCAGCACCATGGTGAAAAAGCGCGCGTAGAGCAGGTGCATCACCGCGTGCTCGATGCCGCCGATGTAGTGGTCCACCGGCATCCAGTAATTGACTTCTGCGGGATCAAACATGTTCTTTGAGCCCGGCGAGGTGTACTTGGCGAAGTACCACGACGAATCCACGAAGGTGTCCATGGTGTCGGTTTCGCGCCTGGCGGGCCCGCCGCACGAGGGGCACTTCGCGTCCACGAACCCGCTCATGGACGTGAGCGGCGACTTGGAGCTTCCCTGGAAGTCGACTTCGGTGGGGAGTTCAACCGGAAGCTCGCTGTCGGGGACCAGCACCGCGCCGCACCTGTCGCAGTACACCACCGGGATGGGGCACCCCCAGTAGCGCTGGCGCGATATCAGCCAGTCCTTGAGACGGTAGTTGACCGAGCGGCGGCCGATGCCTTTCCTTTCGGCCCAGTCGCAGATTTTTTCAATGGCCTCCCGGTTGGGCATGCCGCTGAACTCGCCCGAGTTGACGCAGACGCCGTCGTCCACGTACGCGTCAGCCATGGCGTCAACGTCAATGGGCGACTGGGGATTGTCGATGACGAGTTTAACCGGGATGCCGTACTTTTTCGCGAATGCGAAGTCGCGCGTGTCGTGCGCGGGCACGCTCATGATGGCGCCGGTGCCATACTCCATGAGCACGAAGTTGCCCACGAAAAGCGGGGCCTTTTCTCCGGTGAAGGGGTTGATCACCTTGAATCCCGTGTCGATGCCCTCTTTTTCCTTGTCCTCGGAAAGCCGCTCAAGAAGCGACTGCTTTTTCATGCGGTCGATAAACTCCCTCACCGCCGGGTCGCTCACCCTGTCAAGGAAGGGGTGCTCCGGCGCGATCACCATGTAGGTGACGCCGAACACGGTGTCGGGCCTGGTGGTGAACACGGGGAACTCCTCGCCGCTTTCCAGCCTGAAGATGATCTCGAGTCCGGTGGAGCGGCCGATCCAGTTTTTCTGCATCACCAGCACGCGTTCGGGCCATCCCTTCGCGATGTCGTCGTGGCCGTTGAGAAGTCGCTCGGCGTACGCGGTGATCTTGAAAAACCACTGGCTGAGCTCCTTCTGCGTGACGTCGGAATCGCAGCGCCAGCACTTGCCCTCGTCCACCACCTGCTCGTTGGCGAGCACCGTGTTGCACGACGGGCACCAGTTCACCGGAGCGACCTTCTTGTACGCCAGCCCTTTCTCGTACATGCGGTTGAACACCCACTGGTTCCAGCGGTAGTATTCAGGCCGGTAGGTGGTCACCTCCTTCGACCAGTCGTACGAAAATCCAAGCCGGCGGAACTGCCGTTTCATGTGGGCGATGTTTTCGGCGGTCCACTTCGCGGGCGGGATGTTGTTCTGAATCGCGGCGTTTTCGGCCGGCAGCCCGAACGAATCCCACCCCATGGGGTGCAGCACGTTGTAGCCGTTCATCACGCGAAAGCGCGCCATCAGATCGCCTATGGTGTAGTTGCGCACGTGCCCCATGTGGAGCCTGCCCGACGGGTAGGGGAACATCTCCAGCAGGTAGTACTTTTCCCTGCCGTCGTCTCTTTTCGTCGCAAAGGTGTTCGAGCGCTCCCAGCGATCCTGCCACTTCAGCTCGATTTCCTGAAAATTGTAGTCCCGTTCAGCCATGCCATGACTCCATTTTTTCGCACTGATATGTATTTTCCCGGCCCCGCCGGCGCCGTTCGCCGGGGATTCAATACAGTGATCCCGCTGCGGCCGGTTTATTTCACTACTGGTCGGTGAGGATTGATAGTATTTCCGAGGAAGAGGAGGCGTTGATGATCCTGTCCTTGACTCCGGCTTTCTTGAGCACGGCCATGATGCTGGACAGAAGCTTGAGGTATTCCTTGTGCTGGCGCTCACCCGCCGCCACCAGGATAATGAGGTTGACCGGCTTGCTGTCGATGGAATCGAAGTCGATTCCCTTTTTCGATATTCCCACCGCGAACACCATCTCGCGCACCGAGTTGATGCGGGCATGCGGGATCGCGATGCCGAACCCTATTCCCGTGCTCATGATCTGCTCGCGCTCTTTGAGCGCCTGCACAAGCTCCTGCGCGTCGCCGCAGACATCCGCCCCCTCGAAGACCTGCGCGAGCTCCTCGATCGCCTTGAACTTGTTCCTGGCCTTGACCTTTTTGATGAAGCTAACGCTTGTGTATTCGACGACCGGTTTCATGAAGCGCTGTCCCCGCGCCGTGCTGACGCACTGCCGCTCTTTTCCTTGAACTTTTCACCATCAAGAATAAAAAAACCGAATTCCGCAAGTAAATTTGGCAGAACCCGGATAATTTTTGATTTCGATCCCTTTCCCATGCTGAAATGCATCTCCTTCCTGACGGGAAATCCCCGTTCACGGCAGTAATCCTGGAAGTCGTGGATGGAGAGGTGGTGGATGTTGGGGGACTCGTGCCACCTGTAGGGCAGCAGCCTGTTTCTCGGCATCCTCCCCTGGGCCATGAGCTGCAGGCGCACCCTGAAATTGCCGAAATTCGGGAAGCTGATCACGGCGTAGCGGCATATCCGCATGATCTCCTGCAGCACGAACTCCGGCCGTTTGGTGTCCTGCAGCGTCTGGTTGAGGATGACGTAGTCGAACGAGTCGGTGCGGTAATCGGACAGGCCGTCGTCGATGTCGCCCTGGTAGCAGTAAATGCCCTTCTCCACGCAGCGGCTCACGCCGTCGGCGGATATCTCCACGCCGTAACCCTTCACCATCCTCTTTTCCTGAAGCTCGCGCAGCAGCACGCCGTCGCCGCATCCCAGGTCAAGCACCCTGGATCGCTCCGGCACGATCCCCACGATAATGTCGTACCCCACCCTCGTAATGTCCCAGTCGGTCAATTCGCCTGCTCCTCCATTGCGGCCCCGCATCGCCCGCGGGACAGGGGCCGTTTCAGTTTCCCGCCTTTCACATTTTCTCGAACTGGCTCCTGAGAAAAAACGAGATGTTTTTCGCCATGCGCTCGTCGTAGAGCAGAAAAGCGTCATGACCCTTATCGGTCTCGATATCAGTGTACACCACGTTTTTTCCGTTGGCTCGAAGCGCGTTGACGAGCTCGCGCGACTGCGCGCTGGGGTAAAGCCAGTCGGAGGTGAAGCTTATCACCATGAAGTCGCTGGTCACGTCCTCGAACGCGCCAAGCAGGCTACCGCCGTAGTCGGCCCTCAGGTCGAAGTAGTCGATCGCCTTGGTGATGTAGAGGTATGAGTTGGCGTCGAACCTGTTGACGAACTTGATGCCCTGGTGGTACAGGTACGATTCCACGGTGAACTCGGTCCCGAAGTTGAAGCTGAACAGGTCCGTGTTCTGCAAACGCCTGCCGAACTTCTCGTGCATCAGCTTTTCGCTGAGGTACGTGATGTGCGCGATCATTCGCGCCAGCGCAAGCCCGTTGCGCGGCGCAACTCCGCCGTAGTAGTTGCCGCCGTTCCAGTGGGGATCGCGGTAAATCGCCTGCCTCCCCACCTCGTTGAAGGCGATACCCTGCGCCGATATAGAGCTTGCCGTCGCAATAGCGATTGATGATTTCACCATGTCGGGGTAGGAGATGGCCCACTGGACCGCCTGCATGCCGCCCATCGACCCCCCCACCACCGCCAAAAGCTTCGGGATGCCGAGGTGCTCAATCAGATAACGCTGCGCGTTGACCATGTCCTGGACAGTGACCATGGGGAAGTCGGTGCCGAACTCCCGCCCGGTTTCGGGATTGATCGACGAGGGGCCGGTGGAGCCGTTGCAGCCGCCGATCACGTTGGCGCAGATCACGAAGTAGCGGTCGGTGTCGAACACCTTCCCCGGCCCTATGTAGAGGTCCCACCATCCGGGGTACGGGTCGTCAGGGGTGTGGTAGCCCGCTGCGTGCGCGGTGCCGGAGAGCGCGTGGAGCACCAGGATCGCGTTGGTGCGCTTCTCGTTGAGCGCGCCGTAGGTCTCGTACGCGAGCGTGACTGGCGAGAGCGTTCTGCCCGACACCAGCACCAGCTTTTCAGGAGAACGCGCGAAGGTGAAGTACTGCGTTTCAACAATGCCGACGGAAGTGTTTGTGGCGAATGTTGTGCTCATCGACCATCCCTGCCGCATGACGAATATAGTTCAAGAGATAGCCGTTGATGAAGGTGACGCCATCTCATCTTCCGGAATCTCTTCCGCGGGAATTGGCACCTTGACGCGTTACGCCGGTTGCCGTGGCTTCACGGGGCCCGTCCCTCTGCCACTCTGGATAAGATATGTGTGGGCGCTCCGGCAAAACCAGCCCGTCCGGGAAGGGGACGGAAGTCCGGCGGTCAGCCGTGCGGGCGCTCCGCAGATAACTGAGACAAGTATAGCGCGCGGCGCGCGCCGCGCAGGGAATTACAGAATTTTCTGTATGGTTTCGAGTAGCTGCTCTTTCTCGAACGGTTTCGTGATATAGGCGTCGGCGTTGAGGTTGCGCTCGTTGAGCTTGAGCGTCTTCTCGTTGAGCGCCGATACCACGATGATTCTCGCATTTGGATCGTACTTCTTGATTTCCTGTACTGTGCCGATGCCGTCGGTGCCGAAAATCGTAATGTCCATGGTCACAAAATCAGGCTTGTGCGACTTGTACAGTTCCAGCGCCTCCTCCCCGTTGTCGGCCTCGCCGATGATGCTGTGTCCGCCGTCTTCGAGGGCGTCGATGATCACCCGCCTCATGAACTTGGAATCATCAACAACCAGTGCCCGTGCCATATTCTCAATCCTCCGGTCAGCGTAATACCATCGGCAGTGCGACCGATCAACAATACGCCGCCCCCGCCGTTTGTAAAGCACATTCCGCGCGCTCACAACGTGGATTTTCACAGAGGGGCGTATTCTACAAGAACTTTTTCAATTCGCGGACGCGATCCGGTTGATTACCACCTCCTCTTCGCCCTCCCGCTCCAGCATGAGCCCCGCGGGCGCCTCTCCCCTGAACCGCAGGACGTTCAGCATGAATATTTCCAGCTTGTTGAGCACGTTGGGCGGAAAGAGGTTGCCGTCGATCTCGATCGACATGACCGGGTAGCGCCGCTCCCTGGCCCACGGCGTATAGAGCCCCTCGATCACGCGCCCGATAAGGCAGGCGAACGGGGAGATGTTCACGATGCCCGAAAACCCATCCTGCATTGCGGTCGCCGCGACACCGGACGAAATGCTGATCTCGGAGTTCAGCTCGTTGTTCACGAAATGCCGCTCGGTGTTTTCCATGATCTTTTCCATGTCGTGGGGCGTTTCGGGGATGAGCCCGGTGGCGCCAAGCGCCTTTTTCACCTTCGAATCGACGCGGTGCTTGTACCAGGTTTCAAGGCGCCAGCCCGCAAGCTCCTTCAGCTCGCGCGAAAAAAGCTTCCTGTACCATGGGATCAGGCCCAGAATCTTCTTGAGCTCGCGCCTGCGCACAAAGTCGCAGTAGTACACCCACTCCGCCACCCCGGACACCTTGCCTATGATACCGCGCCTGCTGAAGTGCTGGATCAGCTCATCAACGGCGAAATCGTCCCTTCGCACGTATATCTCCCCCACGATAAGCACTTTCGGGCAGTCGTGGACCGTTTTTTTCAACGGTATCTTTTTGATCTCGGCGGCTATGCTCCGCAGCGTCGGGACGATTTTCGTGATATCGCTGTCGGCCACCGTGATCATCTTCCTCCACAGCCGGTCGTACACCCTCATCGCCTCCTCGGGATCGGCCGCGCACGAGCGGAGCGACGTTTCAATGTCCTTCATATAATCGCCCACGGTCACCGCCCACCAGCAGTGCCGCGCGAAGCCGCCGCCCATCTCGTTGTAGGAGTTGTCCGATCCCAGCGTGAACACCAGGAGGTTTTCCAGCCGGAGATCGCGGAACAGGTTTTCATAGAACACCGAGTACTGCCCCGTGCGGCACGGGCCCGTAGTGGTCGGCACGAACAGCAGGTATATCTCGTCCTTGCGGTACGATTCCGACGAAAGGTACTTGAGCGCGCTGCCCAGCACCAGGTGCGACGGCAGGCACTCCTTGCCCGAGGTGTGGTTGCGCGCGAGCTGGAGCGTGTGCACGTCCGGAACGGGCATCGCCTCCGCATTGGCGCCGAACGAGCGGATCGCCGAGGCCATCAGCTCGGCCGACAGCCTCCCCATGCTGGAGAGCAGTATCTTGACTCGCGGGTTGTTCATGATCGGAATCTTTTCGCCGGTCAGCGAGTTGTACACATGTATCTCCTCCGACCCGTTGTTGATGAACCGGAGCCCGTTGTCGTACGCGCCTGTCCCTCCGTCCCTGAATCCCGACCGATAGCCTTCGATGATGTCCAGAAATGCCTCCACCCTGGTATCGACGCCCGCGTCGGCCGAATGGGAATCCAGCTCAAGGATGAGAAAGGGCTTGATGCCCATCAGCCACTTCAGGTAATGCAGCATGAACGAATCCGGCGCGCACGAGAAGTTGCTGATGTAGGTGACGAAGATATTGGGCTCCCCGCGGAGCAGCCTCGCCGCCTTCATGTCCTGCTGGCCGTAGTACCAGTACATGTTGGAGTAGATATCGCATTCCTCGAACGGGAGCATGTCGAAGGGTATCACCGAGTACCCGCGCGTGGTGAACTTGCGCGGGATGCCCATATTTGCGTCGGGCGTGAAGGCGTTGTACGGCCTTCCAAGAAGCGCAATCACAGGCCTTTTTGCCGCGCGCGCCGCCTCCAGCGCCTCCCTGCCCATGTCCGACGATTTTCTGAAAAACTCCGCCTGCTTCTCCTGTGCACGGTCAAACGCGGATCGCGCCTCGGCTGCGGAAAATCCCAACGCCGCGCCCATCTCCACAAACGCCTCCGCCGCCTTTCCGCTTCCGTACTTGAAGCTCAGCACGGGGGCAAGGATCCTCTCCTCATCAAGCTCCGGAAACGCCTTGCGTATGTAATACGGGAGACTCTGCGTTATGGGGCAGAAGTTCGCGGGCGCGTCGGCCTGGTGGCTCTCCATGTCCCGGAAGTGCGGAAGAAACACGTAGTCGAGGTTCCTGTCCACGATGTCCTGCACGGCGCCGTGGGCGATCTCTGCGGGAAAGCAGTAGTCGCTTTCGGTGCGCGCCGTGCCCTCCCGCGATACGTTCTGCGACAGCACCGCAGGCACGCCCAGCAGGTGGAAAAACCACGAGTAGAGCGGCCAGAGCGTGTACACCGAAAAGCACCTTGGAATTCCCACCACCCTGTCGTTCCGCTTCATGAAAGTCGCGGGATCCGGAGCGCACTCCTCGAACATCAGGCGGTTGCGCGCCTCCACGTAATCGAACACTCCCGCCTCGTCGACCATCTGCTTCTTTCTCATGTTGGCGTACCTGTTGCACCTGCCGCCGAACATGTACCGGTGGGAATTGACCACTAGCGTGCGGATGGGGCAGTAGTTGTCGCAGGCATGGCACTTGAACTCGCGCTCGTAGACGATCTCCCTCGCCATGATTTCGTCTATATCGTACTCCCCCTTCGCGATCAGCCCGTCCTCCAGTTTTTGCAGCGCCAGAACGCCCACGCCGAACGCCCCCATGAGCTCGGGGTCCGGCGGCACCGTGATGTCCTTGCCCAGCAGCATCGCAAAAGCCGCCGGCACGGCGCTGTTCTTGGCCACGCCGCCCTGCAGCACGATGTTGGAGCCGATGGTGCGGTTGCCCACCACGCGGTTCAGATAGTTGGACACGATCGAGGTCACCACGCCGGCGGTAATGTCCTCGCGGGTGGCCCCCTGGTGGATGGCGTTGCGTATGTCCGAGTTGATGAAGGCCGAGCAGTGCTCCCCGAACTTGAGCGGCTCGGAGGCGCGCATCGCGATCTCGCCGATGAGGGACGCCTCGGGGATGTTCAAATCGCCCTGCGCCGACTCCTCGAGAAAGGAGCCCGTTCCCGCCGAGCATGCCTCGTTCATGGCGTAGTCGATGGGCACCCTGTTCTGAAGATAGACGTACTTGGCGTCCTGCCCACCGATCTCGAAGATCGTGTCGATGTCCGGCTTGTAAAAGGTGGTTCCCACCGCGTGCGCGATGATCTCGTTGTACACCGCCGGCGTTTCCAGGAACACGCCGAGTATTTCACGGGACGAGCCTGTGGTCGCAGCGAGGGTGATTCGTATGCGTTCGTCGCCGATGTCGTCTTTAACCTGCTTTTTTATCTCGCCCATGCACAGCTTGAGCGCTTTCACCGGATCGCCGTGCGTACGCCCGTAGTAGGACGCGGTAATTTCACGGGTCTCCATGTCGATGAGGCACGCCTTGGTGGTGGTCGATCCGCCGTCAACGCCAAGGATGTATTCCCGGCCCGCCCTGACCGGCGTTTTGCGTGAAGGGATGCGCGTAACGCGGCTCTCCGCCGTCGAAAGCGGCCTGAAGCGCTTGTAGTGCACCCTTGAAGGCTTGATCAGATCGCCGAGCTGCGGCAGGACGCTCCCCATCGTTTTCGCCAGCAGCGCTGCGCCGTATGCCTCGAAGTAGGGGGCCTGCTCGGGGATGACGAACTCCACACCGGGAAGGCGCTCGCGCACAAACCGCACCAGGTACTGGTTGAGCGTCACCCCGCCCGTCAGAAGCACGCGGCCCCCGGTCACGCGCGCGCGCTTGAGGAAATCGATCACCTTGGTGGCCATCACGTCGGAGAGCGAAAGTACGATGTCTCCCTTGGCGGCCTCTCCCTTGTTGAGCCGGTGGGTGCAGTCGCTTTTCATGAACACGGAGCAGCGCGATGCGAGCTTGAGCACCCTGCAGTCCTCGGGAAGCGAGCGTGCGCCATCAAGCGTCATGTCCATGCGGGCGAGCTGCTGTTTGAAGAACTCGCCCGTCCCAGACGCGCACTTGCTGCCGGAATAGTTGGCGATGATGCTGCTGTTCTCGTTGATCGTGTACACCACCAGGTCCTCTCCGCCGAGCGACACCACCGCGCTCACGCGGTGCCGGATGTGCCTGAGCGCCTCCTCGACGCACAGCGGCTCGATGACGCTATGCACGTTGAGCAAATGCCTCCCCTCGGTCCCGGTCGCGAGCGATTTGATGTTTCTGGGCAGCGTCCTTGACGAGAGGATGTTTTTCAGCGCCCGCGAAAAATTGCCCTCGTGCGGCTCCACAACGTTCCAGAGAATGGCGTCTCCCTCAAGCATGGTCACTTTCACGTTCGAGGAACCGATGTTGATACCCAATGTGTGCATGGCATACCCCGCTATTCAGTTGAATCGATTAGTATAAATCCGGCCGCAACTGCAATCAATCCTTTTTTCATCGGGAATATCAAATTAGTTAATAGTTTATTTTATATATCATTCCAGCCACCTGCAATCATCCCTCACGGCCGATCACCACGCCTTTTTTTCTTGATTATTTCCGCCGCGCCGCTCCAATATGCCAAGAAATCATCGCGAGGTGCGCACAGTGAACAAGGCAACAATCGGCATTATCGGGGGCTCCGGTCTCTATGACATCGAAGGCATCAATGTGGTTGAGGAAATTTCCGTCGATACCCCGTGGGGCAAACCCTCCGACAGCATCGTGATCGCTGACGTGCAGGGCGTAAAAGCGGCTTTTCTGCCGCGCCACGGCAGGGGGCACGTGTACCTTCCCCACGAGATCAATTTCAGGGCCAACATCGCTGCGCTCAAGATGATCGGTGTTGAACAGATCGTCGCGTTTTCAGCGGTCGGGAGCCTCAAGGAGGCAATCCACCCGCTCGATTTCATTCTCCCCGACCAGATCATAGACCGCACCAGGGGGCGGGTGAGCTCGTTTTTCGGCGAGGGAGTGGCCGCGCACATCTCGTTCGCCCATCCTTTCTGCGCCAGGGTGCAGGAGATCGTCAAGCCCGCGGCGGGCAAGCTCGGCATAAAGCTTCATACCGGCGAAACCCTGGTGTGCATGGAAGGGCCGGCGTTTTCCACAAGGGCTGAAAGCTTCATGTACCGCTCATTGGGCGCCGGCATCATCAACATGAGCGTGCTTCCCGAGGCCAAGCTTGCGCGCGAGGCCGAGATCTGCTACGCGATGGTGTGCATGTGCACCGATTACGACTGCTGGAAGGACGACGAGGAGCACGTGTCCGTGGAGATGCTCATTGACAACCTGGGACGCAACGGCCAGCGCGCCAGGGACCTGGTCAAAGAGCTGCTGATCTCCATGGGAAAGGAGCGCGACTGCGCCTGCAAGGACACGTCAAAGTATGCGGTCATCACCGCCCCGGAAAAGCGCAACCCGGCAACGGTGAAAAAGCTCAGCGCCATACTCCCCAGATACTTCAGCTGACGCTCAAAAAAACCCTCCGGCGCATACCGGAGGGTTTTTTTGACTGTGACGTCGTTTTTTATAGCTTCGCAATCCGGTCCATCGCCCTCTCGACGTTTTCGCGGCTGTTGAAGGCGCTGATTCGTATGTAGCCCTCGCCGCACCTTCCGAAACCCTCTCCCGGCGTGCACACCACGCCCGCGTTGTTCAGAAGGTGGTCGAAGAACTCCCACGAAGGGCGCCCGGCATTGATCCAGATGTAGGGCGAGTTTTCACCGCCGGTGCACTCGTAGCCCAGCGACATCATCTTCCCCCTGACGATCTTCGCGTTGCCCAGGTAAAAATCGACCACACTTTGCACCTGCTTTTTCCCCTCCGGCGAATACACCGCCTCGGCCGCGCGCTGCACCGGATAGGAGACGCCGTTGAACTTAGTGGTATGCCTGCGGTTCCAGAGCGCGTGAAGCGAGTGAGCGCCGCCGGCAGAATCGTACACCATGCAGCTTTTCGGCACCACGGTGAACGCGCAGCGCGTTCCGGTGAAGCCCGCGGTCTTGGAGAAGCTGCGGAACTCGACTGCCACCTCGCGCGCGCCCTCGATCTCGTAAATACTGTGCGGCAGGCTTTCATCGCGTATGAACGACTCGTACGCGGCGTCGTAGAGGATGAGCGCTTTGTTCTCGCGCGCGTAGGCGACCCAGCGCGCCAGCTGCTCACGGGTGATGGTGGCGCCGGTGGGATTGTTGGGAAAGCACAGGTAAATCAGATCCGCCTTCCTGCTCGGCAGATCGGGCACAAATGAGTTTTCCCGTGTGCATTCCAGGTAGATGAGGCTTTCATAGCGCCCGCCTGAAAACGCACCCGTCCTCCCCGCCATCACGTTGGTGTCCACGTACACCGGGTACACCGGGTCAGGGACGGCGATCGCGATGTCGTTCGAGAAAAGCTCCTGGAAGTTGCCGGTATCGCACTTCGCCCCGTCGCTGATGAATATCTCATCCGCGTCGACACGGGCGTTCCTGTCGTCAAAATCATTGGCGGCGATGGCCTCGCGCAGGAAATCGTACCCCTGCTCGGGGCCGTAGCCGCGGAACGTCTTCGTCGACGCCATGTCGTCGACGCCCCGGCGGAACGCCTCGACGATGGACGGCGGCAGCGGTTCGGTCACGTCGCCGATGCCCATCCTGATGATCTCCCTTCCCGGGTTCTCCTTCTGAAAGGCGGCGACGCGCTTCGCGATCTCCGAGAAGAGGTAGGACGACTTCAGCTTTAAATAGTTTTCATTAACACGTATCATTCACATTCCCGTTCTGATATGATATTTATTTTACTGCTTTTCAAAGAGCTTCACGTAATCCGGCACGACATCGTTGGTGAACAGCTTCATGCCCTCGAACGTCTTGTGGTGTTTGAGCATGTCGCGAATGACCGGAAAGGGCAGCGTGGCGATGTGCGCGCCCGAGAGCGCCGCTTCGCGCACCTGGCGCGTGTTGCGCAGCGACGCCGCTAGTATCTCCGACTTGAATTCGTACATCTCCATGATTTCCACGCACTGCGATACCAGGTCGATGCCGGAAACGATCCCGCCGTCATCCAGTATTTCATTCGCGCACGTCATGCCGTGCGCCGGGTAATAGTCCGACTTGTCAAACACCATGTCCGCCTTCTTGCGCAGGTAATCGTCCACGCGCCCGGCGAACGGGCTGATGAATGTCGCGCCGGCCTTGGCGGCGAGGAGGGCCTGTTCGGGAGTGAACACCAGCGTGCAGTTGACCGGGATTCCGTCCGACGCGAGCTGTTTGATGGCGCTGATCCCGTCGAAATGCGTCCCGTCCTCGTCGGCGAACGCGGGGTTGACCGGAATCTTGATGTTGACGTTTCCGGCGACGGGATTGAATGTTGCAAAAATTTTCCGGCCCTGCCTGGCCATCCCTTCAGCCGAAGTCTCGGTCACCTCGAGGCTCACGGGGGTGCCTTTCGCTGTTTCAAGGATCGACGTGATATACGAGCCCAGGTCGAGCTTCTCCCCCTTCGACACGCGTTTGTCCACCGCCTTCTTGAGCAGCGACGGGTTGGTGGTCACCCCATCGACGATGCCCCAGGCATACGCCTGCCTGATCTCGTCAAGGTCCGCGCTATCGATAAAAATCTTCATTGTATCCTCCCGGTCGTGATGAATCAGACGCCGGCCGCGCGCCAGGACTTCAGGCGTCGCGGCGACGCGAATTACATTGAAGCCCGGAATTTGGATTGACAAGCACATTTTTTCCTATTCATGGTAAGCGTTACCAGCACCATCCCTCATCCCGGATACGTAGAGGAGTCAACAATGAGAAGGTTTTATTGCGCCGTTCTGCTCGCCGTGCTTGCGCTTGGCGGGTGCAAGGGGAAAAACGACATCCTGGCCACTTACGACGGGGGGACCATCACAAGGGGCGATCTCTACACATGGCTCGACAGCCAGCAGATCGACCGCGAGCCCGTGTTGAAAAACAGGCAGATGCAGAAAACCAGGCTGCAGACGATCTTCCACATGCGAATCGCCGCGAAGGAAGCCGCGGAAAAGGGCTTTGACAAATCCGATGACTTCAGGGTCATTTCCGACCTCTCCGGGGAGTCGTACCTTGTGGCGCAGGTGTTGAAAAGAGAAATCAAGGACAGGATGAAGTTCAGCGAGCCCGCCGTCAAGGTGCAGCAGATTGTCGTCAGGATCAAAACATACGGGTTCAAGGACAACAAGCGCGTCAACCTCTCGCCCGGGGAAGTGGACGCAAGCGCCCGGGAGGCCCTTGGCAAGGCGCAGGAAATCATCGCAAAGCTTGACCGGGGCGAATCGTTCGACGAGCTCGCCAAAACCATGTCCGACGATTTTTCAAAAAACCGCGGCGGCGATATTGGATACGTCACCAGGCAGACGGTCCACCCCGAAATCGCACGGGTGGCCTTTGCGCTTGATGAGGGCTCGCATTCAAAGGAGCCGGTGAAAATCGGCGACTCCTATTACATCATCAAAACCAACGACGTCGCCACCCTGACGCAGCGAAACATTGAGCGCGTTCTGGGCAACAAGATCACTGCAAACCGCATCCGGAACACCCTCTACAAGAAAGATGCCGACGCCTACCTGAACACGCTGATGAATGCGCCCGACGTGGAGCGGCATTTCGAGAACACGGGCTCGCCCGACAAAAAGGCCCTCCTGTT
>CAZPZJ010000083.1:5441-14403 GCA_964591055.1 uncultured Leptospiraceae bacterium | reverse complement strand
GCGTTATGCGCGCAGATGTTCAAGAAGTATTTTCAAACCGATCGCGATGAGGATCACGCCGCCCAGGGCTTCCGCCCGCTTCCCGGCAAATGACGATGCGCGCGCGCCTATGAAAATTCCGGCAGCGGAAAACGAGGCGCAGACAATCCCGATAACGGCGCTGGGAACGAGTATCGGCCTGCCCAGCACGCCGAATGAAAGGCCCACCGCAAGCGCGTCGATGCTGGTTGCCAGTGAAAGCACCACAAGCTGCCATCCGTGCGACGGGTCCCGCCCTTTGCCGGCTTCATCACCGAACGCTTCAAACACCATCCTCGCGCCAATGAACGCGAGAAGGCCGAACGCCACCCAGTGGTCGAAGCTCCTGATCCAGCGCTCCACGCCCGCACCCGCCGCATAGCCCAGCAGCGGCATCACAAACTGGAACAGCCCGAAATGAAAGGCAAGCCGGAAGTAATGCCCGAGCGTGGGCGTTTTGATGGCCATGCCCGCCGAAATCGACACCGAGAACGCATCCAGGGCGAGGGCGATCGCGATGGCGAAAACTGAAATGATTTCCATGGCCTGTTCCTAATCCATGAAAAATCCCTGTCCAGAAAAAAACAATGCCCTGCCGTCAATCCCTCACCAGGATTTTCCGCAAGCTCCGTTCTCCTCACCGCGTCACAGCCCCGCCTTAATAACGCGGCGGTAATTACAGCAGCGCGCCCGCCTCACGCGATTTCACCCCTCAGCGTCAGCACGTATTCCCGGAGTATCATGGACTTTCCGCTCTGTCTGAGCGCCTCCTGGACGATCGCCGACAACCCTCCGCAGCAGGGCACCTCCATGCGCACCAGCGTGACCGAGCGGACGTCGTGAAGCGTGAATATTTCAGCGAGCTTTTCAACGTACTCTCCGGGATCATGGTCAAGCTTGGGGCAGAAGACCAGCAGGATTTTCCCGTCCAGGAACCTGTCGTGAAAATCGCCCCTGGCGAACGCCGTGCAGTCGGCGGCCACCAGCATATCCGCGCCGTCAAAATACGGTGCTGCCGGGTTGACGAGGCGAAGCTGCACCGGCCACTGCCCAAGCCGCGAGGGCGCGCCTCCGCCGTCCGCGATCGCCCGCACCGGAGCATGCGCACCGGGAAGCTGCACGGACGCAGAGCCCGGGCACCCGCCACCGTGGGGATGGCGGTGGGGATGCATCCTGATGAGCGGCTCCGGCAGCGCGATCCCGCGGTCATCAAGCACGGCGCGCGCCTGGCGCAGCAGCTCATCCTCGCCGTGGATTTTCAGGTGTTCAAAATGGGCCCTGATGACGGCCGCGCCCTGCGGGATAATGTTTTCCATGACCCTGCGCTCGTCATAGGCCTCGGCTTCGCGCTCTTCCACCGTGATGGCGCCCTCGGGACAGCTTCCCATGCACGCCCCAAGCCCGTCGCACAACAGCTCGCCCACAAGCCGCGCCTTGCCGTCAATGATTTTGAGCGCCCCTTCGGGGCAATCCGGCACGCACATGCCGCACCCGGTGCACTTTACCTCGTCAATCGTGATTATCTTTCTTTTCATTCCCGTTCTCCCTGTTTGTCGTTCTGCTGAAATTATCCCGGCACTTTCCGCACCATTCAAGACAGCCGCCCGAAAATCCCGGATTCTCCACCGCGCTTCCGCACCGGTGGCAGGGCCTGACCGGCTCGTCCCGGAAGAACTCAACCGGCGTTCCGCAGCGGGGACACGGTACCATGTAGATATCCTCGAAGCAAAGCTCCCTGCCGCCTTTGCCCGGGCATCCACCCATAATCGCCATCTCATGTCTCCATAGTCCGATATCGTTCGCCGTCACGAACAACGGCCCGCAGATCAATACTACACATACACGGGATAGAGCGCATTGACCGGGGTCAAGAAGCTGTTTTTTCGGAAATTTTAAAGGAGGACGGGCGGTTCGGGAAACAGGCGCACAAGGACCCACAGTGCGCCACAGTAGAACTGAGAAAAGCGCCTCCCGGAGAAGAGTTTTCAGGAGGCCCCCTGCATGGAGGGCGCTACCGCAGCACAAGCTGGCGGAGCAGCGCCTCGATGTGGGGATGCATGAACGTGGGGAAGTTGAAGCCGTACTCGTCCAGGAGCAGCTTCCAGTCGTCCTTGGTGATGATCTTCCGGCAGCGCGGCGATCCGCAGCCGCAGATGAAGTCCTGGTCCGCGTTCACCACGAACGTCGCGTAATCAATGGTGATCTCCTCCCCCGGCAGGATGCGCCTTCTGGCGATGATGTTGTCGCACAGGTCGAACTGCGTGTTGGGATCGCACGAGTGGTTGATGAAGTTGGAAAGGTGCCTGACGTGGTCCGGGTTGAGCGTGCCGACCATCATGCCGAAATCGACATCGTAGCAGTATTTCAGGAAAATCCTCCGATCCTCCCCGGAAAAGCGGGAAAGCTCGTCCAGCGACACCAGAAACCAGCCCCGCTTTTCGTCCTCGACCCAGTCTTCATGGGTGAACACCATGCTGCCTTTTTCTATCTCCCCTCGTGCAAAAAGGCCGTATTCATTGAACCTGTTGATGCGCTTCTCAATCATGAAGTCCCTCGAGATCATGCGCCGTACTGAACGCGAACGGTCGCGGCAAAACGGGCATTAAATCCTGCCGGCGGAAAAGTCAACACTAAAAACCGGGCCGGATCAACAAATCCGCGCTTTCACCTCCGGCACCATTACTCCATAATTTAATCAACAATTAATTTTTCTGACCACATTTTCCTCGCACTCCGGAATTTTTTCGCATTGACAACCCGGCGCCCCCGGCTACATTTACCCAGTTGTACGAATACCGCTCCCGGTGTACATGAAATTTTATGCGCCACCATTTTCCCTTCCCGCTTGTCCCTCTCGCAGTCCTTGCAATAGCGCTGCCTGTTCTTCAACAACCGATTTTCGCCGGCATCCGGTCATACCGCGCCGTCACCGGCATCGCGCGCACGGCGGACACCGGGGAGATGACTGTCGTTCTCAGGAAATATTCGCTTGATGACAGGGAAATGTGCCTGACGGTGAACCCGCAAACCCTGGAAACTTCGGTGCGCCCGGCGGCCCGGCTCGACATCCGCGAACCGGGGACCGACGCCTTCAGGAAGGCGATCCGGGGCACCCTGTACGGGGCCACCCTGGAATTCGCGGGCCGCAACGCTGGCCGGCTCCAGAACTCCGGCATCACACGCTTCCCGCGCACGGGGCCGGGCTTTCACGTCACCATCGACCTGTGCCCCTCCGACAAACCTCTTGACCGGACAGCGTTCGTGGAGATGATGAAAATGCGCGATGTGGCCGGGCGCCCCGCCTCCATGGCGATCGCCGCATCCGGAAGGTGGATGGAGCAGCACCCTGGCGACTTGGACTGGCTGATCGGGCTTCAGAAGGAGAAAAAACTCGACGTGGTCTGGGTCAACCACTCCTACCACCACCATTACGCCAGAAAGCGGCCCCTGCGCTCCAACTTCATGCTCACGAAAGGGACCGACATCGAGCGCGAGGTGCTCGACACCGAACAGTTGATGCTTGAGAAGGGCGTCATTCCGTCCGTTTTTTTCCGCTTTCCGGGGCTGGTGTCAAACACCCGTCTCTTTGAGGCGATCACGGCCTACGGCCTGATCCCCCTGGGGAGCGACGCCTGGCTGGGAAAAAATCAGTGGCCGCTGCCGGGAAGCATCGTGCTGGTGCACGGCACCGGCAACGAGCCCGCAGGCATCCGGCGCTTCGTCCGGCTGATGGAGCGAAGCCGCCGCGCGGTCACCGGCGGGACAGTGCGCCTGGGCAACCTGAATGCCAGCGCGGCCGCACTCACCGGCTCGTTCAGGATGGCGAGGGTGCGCCCGAATCCGGGAACACATCGCCACGGCAGCCCGGCGCATTCCAGCATCAGGAGGATCCCGTGATACGGAGATTCGTGGAGCTCAGTCTTGTCGCCTGCGCCGTGTTTACAGTTTTTTTCGCCGTCATCGCCATGAAAACCTTCATCGAGTATGAGCGAATTGTGAAACACGGCGTTGAACGCCAGGCGACCATCATCGCAATTTCAAGGCCTGCAAGGCCAAACGACTTCGCCCTGATCGCAACCGTCCGCTTCGACGCGTATACGGACGGCGTTGTCGAGCGCACCATAGGCTTCCCCGCGGCCCCGCAGGAAATCGCGCCGGGAGCATCGGTTCCCGTCATCCTCGATCCCCACTCCGGGAATGTCATGCTGAAGGGATTTCTCCGCACGCCGTTTCAGGCCATGAAGGCACCGCTGATCATTTCACTCTCAACGCTTGCGGGTGCGATCGCCCTTTTCATTGTGCGCAGGAGGATTGTATAATGAAACGAGGCGAGGCGTAACAACCGTGATGCGCGCACACGCCCGATATCTCCACCCTGAGCGCCATGAAAGTTCTCCCCCGTCGGGGCGACGGCGCCACAGCGTGACCGCATGCGCGCTGGCGCTCGCGCTCCTGCTGTACGCCGCACTGGCTCCACGTGCTGAAACGTCCCGGGATGCGCGCACGGCGTACCCCGTCGTGTTCGCCCATGCGGTGGATGGATCGCTGCCCGCGGGATTCCACCTGAAGGTGTCAGTACCCGCGGGCGTCATTCACACCGTTTTCCGATTCACCACGCCGCATACCGCGCCGGGGCAGGCCCCTGAAATCGCGCTGTGCTTCACCAACCAGAACCGCCACCCCCGATGGAGCAAGGGAACGTTCGGATAACGTCTCCACCCGGCGTCCACATTCACACGTTCTGACGGCGCACCCCGCGCCGGACAACTGCCATTGGAGGCCCATAATGAAGATTATAAACATTGCTCTGTTTATGCTATGGTTTTTTTCCATCCTGGTGTTTTTCAGCAATTACCGCGAGAGGTTCCATCTGAGCCAGGGAGCAAGCATTGCCATCGTGGCGATCTGCTCGATTGCCCTTGCGGGAGGATATCTCGCAGAGCACCTGATCGGCCGCTCCCGTCCGAAGTAGCGTTTTGCCTCCTGGAAGGGCCCTGCGGCCCTTCCAGGTTTTCCCAGGTTCCGCGTAATGTACAAATTATGCATAGACTATATTCATTAATTCATATTACAATCAACTCATAAACCCTCTTCATTCTCCAATCACGGCACTTAATCAAAAAACTCCAATTATAATCAACATATATATAAAATATAAAATAATTTATTATTTATCATAATATTACTTTTATGTTGACATATTATGATCACTTTAGTTATAATAAGGTATTAACGAGAGGGAGGAATTTGTATGAAAAGCAAAATTTTTCTGTTAATAGCAGCATTTGTGCTGTCGATTTCGTCGTTTGGTTTTATATGTGACGAGGATGAGGATTCAGCCCAGGCACGCATCGATAATTGGACAAACTGTATTATCCAATCGGCGAGTTATGGAAATACGTCATGGGGATATATCGCCGCTTACGGAGAAAGCGGATACAAGGATATTTCAGGGTCCAACCGGATTACAATTTATGCAGCTAACGGATCAGGAGGATATACAACGTATTATTCCAGCTATCAGGATGCGCCTGAAGAGGGTAAGAAGTACACAATGAAACTCTACGGATCATGTGGATCGTATACATACACAGTTTCAGAAGATTAACTACATTTTCACACGATAATCCTCGCCGCCTGTTCTTGTCAATTTGCATACCAGGTTGGGGGTGGGTGAGTGGTTCTTGCTAAAAATGCTGAATTGATTGAAGTTCAATTCAGCATTTTTATTGAAAAAACAGTTTGACTGATTGCATGCGAAAGGAGTGTATCTCCCAAACCAATTCAGGCAGCATGTATGTCAACTGTCATTGTACACAAGAGCAGGGTATTGCCGCTCCGGCTTTTTCACCCCTGGGTATTTTCCGGTGCTATCGCCTCGATTGAGGGAGAGCCCGATAGCGTCGGTGCCGTCCGCGTGTGCGCGCCCGACGGTTCGTTTATAGCCTGGGGCGTGTACAATGAGCACAGCCAGATCCGGGTGCGCCTCTACTCGTGGCGGGAAGAGGTGTTCCCCTGCGAGGAGCTCTGGGAATCCCTGTTTCTCAACGCAATCCGCGCAAGGAAGGTCCTTTACAACCTCGACGATCCCCTGACCGCCTGCCGCCTGGTGTTCAGCGAGGGCGATGGCCTGTCGGGGCTTGTTGTCGATAAATACGGCCCCTGGCTTTCGGTGCAGTTCAACGGCGTTGCGATGGCGCAAAACAGGGAGATGTGGCTTCGCCTCTTCGAAAAGCACCTTGCGCCGCGGGGGGTGTTTCTTCGCACCGAAAAGGGAGTCGCCGAACTTGAGGGCGTCATCCAGCGGGACGGGCTCATCTCCGGCTCCGATCCCGGAGGGCCGGTGCGCATCACCGAGCACGGGCTCACCTTTCTGGTCGACCTGGCATCGGGCCATAAGACGGGCTTGTACCTTGACCAGCGCGACAACCGCCTGCTGGCGCGCGCGTTTGCCCGTGGACGGCGCTGCCTGGACATGTGCTGCTACACCGGCGGCTTCTCGCTCAACCTCGCGGCGGGCGGCGCCGCCGAAGTGCACGCGGCCGACGTGTCGGAAAGCGCGCTCGCACTCGCCCGTGAAAACGCGGCCGCCAACGGATTCAGCGCCATCGCCTTCACGAAGGCGGACGCCTTCCGCCACCTCGAAAGCCTCGCCGCGACTGGAGAGCGCTACGACCTTATAGTACTGGACCCGCCGCGCTTCGCACAGTCGTCGAAGGGGGTGGCGCAGGCGCTTGCGGGCTACGAGCGGGTCAACACCGCCGCGATTCGCTGCCTGGAGCCGGGGGGCATCCTCATCACGTGCAGCTGCTCCGGCCGCGTCACCGCCGACGAGTTCACGCGCATGCTGGCCCGAGCCGCCTCATCCTGTGGAAGAATGCTGACAATACTGAAAAAAAGCGGCCAGGCATGCGACCACCCCGTCGCGGCCGGCTGCCCGGAGTCGGACTACCTCAAGTGCTTTTTCTGCAGGGTCGGCTGAGCACCTCTGCTGCCGTGAAACCTCTCCACCACTGCTTCAATGGAATATATTTACCCCGGCGCTAATATCTAACTTTTTATATATTAATATTATAAACACCATTACATATTCAATATGATATAAATAATAGTTGACATTACTATTATTATAATTATTAATGATTAACGTTTTTAAAGGGAGGACGGTCATGAAAAAGATTGTATTTTTTTCAATAGCGCTGGTTTTTTCCGCGGTCATTCTCGGATGTCTTTTCAGCGATGATGAAGGAAAAGCAAAGGCAATCATTTGCAATCAAACAATCTATGATATAACCAATCTACGTTTTGGATCAGCTTTAACTATTGGAACAGTACCTGCTAATAATTGTACTTCACAATCATACGAACTTGATCCCGGCACATACACTTATTCATGGACGTGGAATGGCACCAGCTACACATACGCCTCAACACTTGAGGAAGGGGATTGGATAGTTACTTACTATGGCGGATACCATACAAATAGCTGGTATGCAGTTAAACAATAATGAACCGACAACTACGACACTACTTGCAGTTTGCATACTATTGATTGGGAAATTCCTGTTGCAGCGCAATTTTTTAATGCTGCAACAGGAACTCATGTCATACATCTTCTTACTATTCTCGCTCCAGAACCCCAAAAAAAGTTATTGTCTTGGCGCTCATTCCTCCGTATTATAATCGAACCAGCGAGTCAAAGAATGACCAGTGATCGAAACAGGGAGCATTGTGCGCCCGACGATCCCGACATGCCGCCCGCAGGGGAGCGTCCGGACGGGGAGATGATCGACGAGATCATCGATCTGCGCACGCGCAACATCCATCTCAAGGTGCTCAACGCCCGGCTCTCGCACTACAAGAAGACCATCGAGCGGCACGAAACCCTGCTTCAGATGATCTTCAGCAACATGATTGACGGGTATGCACACTGCGAGATCGTCAGCGATGGGCGGGGCGCTCCCGTCGACTACCGCTTTCTGGACATCAATCCCGCGTTCACTGACATCACGGGACTCGATAAAAGCGTAATCGGGCGCACCGTCGGCGAAGCGCTCCCAGGCTACGATGACAACCTCGTTGAGATCTTCGGCGAGGTCGCGCTCACGGGAGCTCCCAGGCATTTCGAGTTTTTTTCCGACGCGCTCGGCAAGTGGTTCGAGATCAGGGCGACGTGTCCGGCGCCCGGCCAGTTCGTCGCAATGGTGATCGACATCACCGACCGCAAAAAGGCGTTTGAGGACCTTGAAAAGAATATCGTGCTTTTGCGGACATTCATCAACACCATCCCCAGCCCGGCGTTCTACAAGGACCGCGACGGCTACTACCGCGACTGCAACCGCTCGTTCGCCGAGTTGATTCTGGGACTCCCGCGCGAGCAGATCATCGGCAAAACCATCTTCGAATTCGGGGAGAGGATTCCTCCGGACCTCGCGGAGATGTATCACAAAATGGACATGGCGCTCATCGAGCGTCCAGGATACCAGACCTACGAATCGCCGGTGATGTGCTCCGACGGCGAGTCGCGCGATTTCATTTTCTATAAATCCACCTTTTACAACGCCGCGGGGAAGGCCGCCGGCATCGTGGGCATCATGATGGACATCACCACCCGCAAGCAGGCCGAGACGACGCTCATGGAGCGGGAAAGGCTCTTTCGCGGCGTGTTTGAACACAGCGCGAGCGGAATGATCCTCATCGATGCCGGGAAGAAAATCATCAACGTCAACAACGAGACGATCGAAATCTTCGGCTACACCCGCGATGAGATGGTCGGCAACGATGCGCTCTTCTTCACGCACCCGGACGACGTGCAGATGTCCCTGAAGGCGATCCAGCGCCTTGACTCCGGCAGGAAAGATTATCTTCGCCTTGAAAAGCGCTACCTTCACCGCGACGGCAGGGTCATCTGGGGCTACACCAACGTGTCGCTCATCAGGGACGA
>CAZPZJ010000083.1:2319-5341 GCA_964591055.1 uncultured Leptospiraceae bacterium | reverse complement strand
GTCCACAATGTGCTCGTGTACAAAACCACCTACCGCGCGGCTGACGGCACGGTCGCGGGGCTGCTGGGCACCATGCTCGACATCACCGAGCTCAAGAAAACGCAGACGGACCTCCGGGCCGCCAAGGAGGAGGCCGAAACCGCAAACCGCGCCAAAAGCGAGTTCATCGCGAACATGAGCCACGAGATCCGGACTCCGCTCAACGTGATCATCGGCTTCAGCGAGCTGCTCAACACGCTTGTCAGCGAAAAAAAGCTCAAGGGCTACCTGGAATCCATCACCAACGCGGGGCGGAGCCTGCTGCAGCTCATCAATGACATTCTGGACATGTCGAAGATCGAGGCGGGCAAGCTCGAGATCCATTACGGCCCGGTCAACATCCATCACTTCCTCGCCGGGCTCAGGAAAGTCTTTGACCTCGAGACCAGCGAAAAAACGCTTGACTTCATTCTTGACATCGCGCCGGACATGCCTTCCGCTCTCATCCTCGACGAATCCCGACTCAGGCAGGTGCTCCTCAACCTGATCGGCAATGCGGTGAAATTCACGGAAGAGGGACATGTGAAGCTTTCGGCGTCGGTTGCCGCCTGCGGGGATATCCCGAATACGGTTGACCTCATCCTCACCGTCGAGGACACCGGCATCGGCATCCCGGAAGAACAGCTCGGCGTGATTTTCGAATCGTTCCGCCAGCGCGACGGCCAGAACACCAGAAAATACGGCGGCACCGGCCTTGGGCTCGCGATATCCAAAAGGCTGGTGGAGATCATGAACGGCGCTATCAGCGTGTCAAGCCGCCCGGGGAAAGGCAGCGCTTTTGAAGTGAGGCTGCGCGGTGTGTACCTTTCGCTTCAGGAAAGGCCCCTGTCGCTTGAAAGCGCGTCTGTCGACCTGCAGTCGTTTCACCTGGAAAACTGCCGGGTGCTTGTCGCGGACGACGTGGAATCAAACCGGATGGTGATCAAGGAATGGCTCACACAGACGGGCTGCGAGGTGACCGAGGCCGGGAACGGGAAGGCGGCGCTTCACATGGTGGAGGAGATGAGGCCCGACCTGATCATCATGGACATAAGGATGCCGGTGATGGACGGGACCGAGGCCGCCCGCAGGCTCAAGACCAACCCCAGGACCAGGGACATCCCCATCCTTGCGCTGACCGCCACGGTCTCAGGCACCGCCCGCCATTCGGCGGAGGGGACCCCCTTTGACGGCTACATCCCCAAGCCATTCAACGTGCAGCAGCTCTTTCATGAGGTGTCCCGCCATCTCAACCACACCCGCCTCCCCTCAGCGCCCGCGGAGGGCATGGAGCAGCGGCAATACCCGCCAATCATCGACAGGGATGGGCTTGTCGAGCGCCTTTCCGGCGCCCTGATGCGTGAATGGGAATCTCTCTCCGGCATGCCCGCGACACTTGACGTCGACAGGTTCTCGCGGAAACTGGCCGAGCTCGGTTCGGCGCACAACGCGGAACGCCTTCAGCAGTACGCAGCGGACCTGCACGATGCGGTCTTTCTCTTCAACCTTGACGACATGAAAAAACTCATCCGCGGATACCCCGATTTCGTGAAAACACTCTCGAACGGAGGGGAAGCTTCCGATGTCACAGACTGACCCTCCCCTGATTCTCGTGGTGGACGATTCACCCGCGATTTTACAGATGATCGGCAAGGCGCTCTACGACAGCGGCTACAACGTGGGCGCCGCCGGCGGCGCGGGTGAGGCGCTCGCGTTCATAGACGCGCGGCAGCCGGACCTGATACTCCTGGACGTCATGATGCCGGAATACGACGGCATCCGGCTGTGCCGCGACCTCAAGCAGCGCGACGATACAGTCGACGTCCCGGTCATATTCATGACGGCGCTTGTGGACATCGACGACAAGATCAGGGGATTTGATGCGGGCGCCGTTGACTACATCACCAAGCCCGTCCGCAACGAGGAGATGCTCGCCCGCGTCAGGACCCACATCGAGCTTTGCCGCCAGAAGCGCGAATTGAAGTCCCTTGTTGAAACCAAGGACCGTTTATTTTCGATCATCTCCCACGACCTGCGCGCGCCGCTCAGCGGGCTTTACTCCATGTTCAACCTGTTTGAGGAGCAGGTCATCCGCTCTGACCCTTCACTCCATGACATCGTGATGAAGGGACGCTTTCACATTGAGCACATCCTGTCGCTGACGGACAACCTGCTCAAATGGGCCCAGAGCCAGCTCGGGGAAATTGTCCCGAACCCCGTCAACCTCGCCCTTGCCGACATGGTCAACGAGGCGCTCGCCCCGCACCGCGCCGGCGCCGAGCAGAAAGGGATTACCCTCTCATGCATGATCGACTCCTCGCTGCGTCTGTACGCAGACCCCGACATGCTGAAGGCCGCGGTGAGAAACATCGTATCCAACGCCGTCAAGTTCACTCGGAAGGGAGGATCGATCACGATAAGCGCCGGATGGGGAAATGAGTCTGTGACGCTCACGATTGCAGATACCGGAATCGGGATGAAGCCCGAACGTCTCGCCCATCTTTTCGACATGAATAGCCGCTTCAGGGGCATCGGGACCGAGGGCGAGCGGGGATCAGGCCTGGGGCTTGTGCTGTGCAAAGATTTTGTTGAAAAAAACGGCGGCAGCATACAGGCTGTAAGCAGGGAAGGCGGCGGGACCTCGTTCACGCTCCGCCTGCCCGCCGCGAAACTCTGAAGCGCGCCCGCCGCACCATCATGACAGGAGAGGACGCTCATGCTCGACAGGCTCGTAGAACGCAACCGAAGCTACCGCCGTTTTGACGCCGGCGCGAAAATTTCCGCCGAAACATTGAAGGAGCTGATAGACAACGGCAGGAAATCCGCCTCCGCGATGAATCTTCAGCCGCTGAAATACCTGCTCTCCGCCGATCCCGCGCGCAACGCCGTCATTTTCCCCCACCTCAAATGGGCCGGCTACCTCAAGGACTGGGGAGGACCGGCGGAGCACGAGCGGCCCGCCGCCTACATTGTGGTGCTGCACGACACGGCAATCAAATCGCCC
>CAZPZJ010000083.1:0-2219 GCA_964591055.1 uncultured Leptospiraceae bacterium | reverse complement strand
GCGCTCTTCGCCGCGGCCTTCTTCGCCGGGCGCGCTCCCTCCCCGGCTTCGCGCGGCCTGACGCGATCATTCATCCGCAGGAGCTTTCCATCCTCAACATGGAAGTGCGCATCGGCGATGTCGAGGAATTCCTTTTCATGCGTGACGATCACAAAGGAAATGTTGTAGCGGTCGCGGATTTCCGCGAACAGCCGGATGATGCCGTTTGCAGTCTCCTCGTCGAGGTTGCCCGTCGGTTCGTCGGCAAGCACGATGCGGGGCCTGTTGATGATGGAGCGCGCGATCGCAACGCGCTGCAGCTCCCCGCCTGACAGCGTGCCCGGGTAGTTGCCGGCGATGTGCGAAAGCCCCAGATACCGTATCAGGTACTCAGCCTCGCCCCGGATGTCCTTTGAAAAAGGATTGATGACGGCGGGGTAGATGATGTTCTGGAACGCGGTGAGGTCGGGCAGCAGATTGAAGAACTGAAAGATGAAACCGATCGTCTTGTTCCTGAACCGCGACCTGCGGAAATCCATCCAGCGGTAGATGTTCTTCCCCCCGAACAGCACCTTCCCCTCGTCGGGCTTCAGAAGCCCCGACATGATCCCGAGGAGCGTCGTCTTGCCAGAGCCGGACTTGCCGGTGATCACCGTGATGGATCGCTCCTTCACCTCGAAGCTGACATCGTTGAGTATCTTCCGCTCGCCGAATTTCATGGAAACATTTTCTATTCTCATCATGGCCTGAGTTCTCCGGGAATATGTTGATGCATGACCTCGCTCACCGTTTCATCTGCTTGAACAAATTCAGGTTGGCCGCAAAAATCGCCGGCACGAGGGCCGAAAGCGACGAGATGAGCACCGAGAAGACGAACGCCAGTGCGAACACACTGCCGCCGCCCGCTGAAACGGTAACGTTCGAAAGCCCGGGAATCCACTGCGGAATGGACCCCGCCGCGTGTTCAAGCAGGAAGGTCCCGAGATAATATCCCGCCACGCCGTACGCCGCGCCCACCACAGCCGCCTCGGCGACAAATCCCGCGATGATCATGAGCTTCGAAACTCCGATGATCCTCTGAAGCGAAAATTTGTGGCTGCGCGTATACACGATGTTGAGGTAGGAGTTGAAAATTGAAATCATGATAATGATGAGCAGCGCTCCGCCGACAAACAGCGAAAATCCGTCGATGATGCGTATTGCGCTGTTGGTTTTCGAGGCCACATCATGGCTGGACTCCACCGCGAGTCCCATTCTCCTGATCCTTTCCGTCACCTCCGGGATCTTTTTCACATCCCTGACGGAGGCGTACACCATGATGTAACTGAACCCGGGCCCCGCATCGCTTTTGTGGCGCGCGGCGAAAGCGGTAATAAAATCCGAGGGCACCACCGCGGCAGGAAACGCGAGCGCGTCCGAAAACGAATAAATCACGCTCTGAAAATCGACGTTCTTATTGCCATCGGGCGACTGGAGATTCGGCACGTGTATGCTGATTTTCAGGGGAAACCCGCGAAGGTCCTTTTCCTTGAGCTGCTGAACGCCATACGACTGGAGGAAATTGTTGAACAGCTCGATGCCCATCCGGGGGATCACCACGGGAAGCGGTGTTTTATCCCTGAAGCCGGCCCAGTTGTCCATCTTGCCCCGGAAGAACTCCCGGTCGATCCCGCATACCGGCACATGCGGCGCCTTCGCGTGCCCCATGAGCTCGCCGTGCACCTTGGCGCGGAAGTTGAGCTTGATGGCGGCATGCACGTCCTTCAATTCGGGCATGTTCCTGATCGCCCGAACGGCGGCGGGCGGAATTTTCGAGTTTATCACCGCCGACGGGGAAAATGTTTTGTTGTCCATCGCTGAGCGCGGATAGATTTTCACCTCGTTGATTGCGAGCTTGCCGAAGAGATTGGTTTCTATGTAGCTTTTCACCGAATCGCGGAAAGGCAGGTACATGACCATAAACGAGATAATGAACAGGATGCCGAAGCCGGAAATCATGGACCTGAGTATGTTCCTGATCGCGTCCCTGGCGGTAAGCGAAAGATTCAGCACAATGTGATACATTTCGTAAGCTCTCCAGGCGTTTCGCTTTCTCGGGGCGTACTGCCTTCCCGCGCGTCGCGTATTTCCATACAGGAAGTATAGCATGATACACAAAGTTAGCCAAAAATCAACGATAAATTTGCACATTCAATAAAAAGCCTCTCCGCATGGACGATGAAAAAATGCTTTCAAAAAAA
>CAZPZJ010000082.1:1760-14448 GCA_964591055.1 uncultured Leptospiraceae bacterium | reverse complement strand
AGGAGCGATGGCGCGACTACTTTCCGTCGCTGACGCTTTCCTACCTGCAGACCGAAGAGCGCCGCGCGCGTGAGAGCGACTCGCGGCAGCACCGCATCCAGGCCGCAAGCGACATCACCGTGTACGACGGCGGGCGGCGCGGCATCGAGTACGACGTGGCGCGCCTCGAAAAAATCCTGGCCTCCAACGACTACCGCATCGGCCTCAACAGGCTGATAGCCGAAGTTTCATCGTCCTTTTTCGATCTCATGCGCGCGCGCGACGAGATCGCGATTCACCGCGCAACCCTCGAGCAGGGGCGCACACAGCTCGGCTTCATCACCAGGGAGCACGAACTCGGTGAAGCGACAAGGCTCGACATGCTGGCGATCAGGGCGAAAGTCCGCGAGGTCGAGCTCGCGCTGGAAAAGGCGGTGGAGGACTACGAGGCGCGCAAAAACAGCTTCAAGACGCTGCTCAAACTCGACTGGAGAACGCCGATCGAGCCCGAGGGGGACATCGAACGCGATTTCGCGTTTTTCCCGCCGCCGCCGCATCTCAATCCCGACTTCCTCGTGGGCGCGGCCCTGAAAAACCGCCGCGAAGCGCACAACGCCGACGTCGAGTGCCTTATCAGCGCACGGCGGCACCTGATGAGCCGCCGGTACTACTACCCGAAATTGTCCCTGGGCCTCAACTACTCGCTCTCCAACGACGACGAGCGGGCAATGCCAAGGGAGCGCGGCTGGGGGGTGAACTTCAAGGTGAGCACGGCGATTCTGGGCTCGGGCCTGAGCGCGGGCGCCGGCTACAGCAGGGACGACAACGGCAATTCGACGGCGTATTCCGGCAATTCTTCGCTCGGCGTGCTTGACGGCATGTCATACCGGCGCTCGATCGCCGAAACCGCCAGCGCGGCGGGACTTTCGGCCGACCGGAAGAAGAGCATCCGCCAGCAGATCGCGGCCGAAATCGCCGCCCTGTGCGCCAGCCTCAATCACACGTGGAAGATGATCGGCACGTCCGCGGAGAGGCTGGAGCTTTACGACTCGTTTCTCGCGATCGAAAGGCTCAAGGCCAACATGGGCGAATCGAGACGGTACGATCTCGTGAAGAAGGAGATCGAGCGCGGTGAGGCGGCGATCGCCCGGCTTGATTCCCTGATCCGCTACTGCGTGACGGCTTCCGCGCTCGAAACCGCCGCGGGCGTCGACATCGGCAGCTTCCGCCTGGCCATGCCCCGCTTACGCCTGGCCGGAGAAAAAACGAAGATGAAAAATACCATGAAGGAGGTATCGCCGTGAGACAGACAGCGACTTTTGCCGGCAGGGCGTGTATCACGCTGTGCCTTGCATCGGCCCTCTCCATGCCGTGCTGCCGCAAAGACGCAGGCCCGGCGGCGGGTGCGCCCGCGCATACAAGCGGCATCGAGCTTGTGGAAGTACACAGACAGGACCTGGTCGTGGAAATCGGAGCGCTGGGCCAGATCGTCTACCATGAGAAGGTCAACGTGTCGTCCAGGGTCAACGGAAGGCTTGTGCGAGTCCTCGTCCGGGAAGGCGACCGGGTCGCGCGCGGCTCGCTCGTCGCCGAGGTGGAGCGCCTTCCCCTGGAACTCACGCTCAGGGAACAGCTCGCCGAGCTCGACATCGCGAAACGCTCATGCGATCTCGCGAAGGCGAAATACGACAACGCGCTCAAATCGGTCGAAATCCGCTTCAAGCAGATCGAGAAAGCCAGGACCGACCTGCACGACAGGAAGGTCACCTGGCAGAACATGAAGCGCGCGCTTGACAACCGCGAGAAGCTGCTCGGGGCCGGCGGCATCAGCGTCTCGGAGTTTGAGAACTTCCGGGCGCAGTACACCAGCGCGCAGTCACAGTACTCCAACGCCGGCGCCGACCTGGCGATCCAGGAAGTCGGCTTCCGCGACAGCGACATCGCCTCCTCCGGCCACGCACCGCCAAAGAGCGCACACGAGAGGATACGCCTCATCCAGGTCATCAACACCCGCATGGAGAAGGCGGAGCTTGAAGCGGCCGAGGCGAGGGTCGGCCAGGTGGAGAAGATGATACAGTCGACGCGCCTTCTGATCGCGGAGACATCCGTCCGCGCGCCCATAGGCGGGCTCGTCGCCGCGAAAAGCATGGAGGCGGGCGAGATGCTCAGGGCCGATTCCGTCATCATGACAATCATCAGCATCTCGAACGTGTTCCTCGCGATGAGCATCGGGGAGAAGGACGCCCGCTCGCTGAAAGCCGGCCAGCGCGTCACCTTCACCGCCGACGCGTTCCCCGGAGCGGCCTTCGCCGGCAGGGTGTCGCGCATCACCCCGATGCTCGACCAGAAAACGCGCACGATCGAGGTGAAAGCGCTGGTGGACAATCCCGGAGGCCGCCTCCTGCCCGGCATGTTCGCGCGCGCCTCCATCGTCACCGACCTCCGCCGCGGGGTGATCAGCGTACCGGCGTCATCGCTGCTTCAGCGGTCGGGAAACGCCGCGCGAGTGTACGTCGTGAAAAAAGGGATCGCATTCCCGCACGACGTCACGCTCGGGGCGGACGGCGGAGAGGGCGTCGAGGTCACCTCGGGGCTGGATGCGGGCGACATCATCGTTGCCCGCGGCGCGCATCTCGTGCGACCCGAAACGCCGGTGAACGCGGCCATGCCGGAGCACAGGGCGGCCGCTGACGGCGCGCGCGGGGAGAAGAGAGGATGATCGGTTTTTTCATACGGCGCAGGGTGACGACCGCGATGCTGTTTTCAGGAGTGTGCCTTCTGGGCGCAATCTCGCTGAAACGCCTGCCGGTCCGCCTGCTCCCCGATATCGAGCACCCCTGCCTGACCATCGTGACCCCGTATGAAAACGCCCCGCCATCCGAAATTGAAAAGCTCGTCACCCGCCGCGTCGAGGAGGCCGTGGGCTCGGTGAGTGGTGTGAAGGAAATCAAATCCGAATCGATAGAAGGGCTTTCCGTGGTGACGGCGCGCTTCGACTGGGGCCGCGACATGAACCTCGCGCTGATTGAGACCAGGGAAAAGGTGGACATCATCAGGGGACAGCTTCCCCAGGAATCGGAAAGGTCCGTGGTGATGAAGTACGACCCTTCCGAGGAGCCGGTGATGGTCTACTCGATCACATGCCCGGAAGCGAACTTCCGGGGCCTCAGGCGCCGGGTGGAGAAGGAGATTGTCCCCCGGATTGAACGCACGGAGGGAGTGTCGATGGCGAGGGTGAACGGCGGGTACACCCGGCAGATTTGCGTCGACATGGACTGCGCAGCAATGCACTCCCGCGGCGTGTCGCTCGCCGATGTGGTCGGGCGGATAGGGCTTGAAAACGCCAGCTTTCCGGCCGGCAGCATCGAGCGCGGCGACCTGGAGTACGCGGTGCGGACCGCCGGGGAATTTGAAAACCCGGCCGAAATCGGCGCCCTCGCCATCGCCCGAAGCGTGTCCGGGCTGCCGGTGTACCTGGGCTCCATCGCGGAGGTCACTGACGGCTTCCGCGACCTGAAATGCGCCGTGAGCACCGGCGGCAAAGAGGCAGTGTCCCTCATGGTGCACAGGGAGCCCGGCTGCAACACCATAGAAACCTGCGAGGCCGTCGGGCGCACGATGAGCGATTTCGCACGGCGGGCGGGCGGCGTCACCTGCGAGAAAATATACGACGCGTCGGTGTTCATCCGGCAGTCCGTCACGGGGATTTCGCAATCGGCGATCGCGGGAGGCCTCATCGCCTTCGCGGTGCTTGTGCTCTTCCTGGGGAGCGTCCGGCCCGCCCTCATCATCTCAACCGCAATTCCCGTCTCGATGCTGGGCACATTCGCGCTGATGCGCTTCAGCGGCCTCTCGCTCAACGTGATGTCGATGGGAGGGCTCGCGCTCGGCGCGGGGATGATGGTGGACGCGGGCATCGTGGTGCTGGAGGCCGTGTCGGTTTCATCGTCCCCGGCCGCGAGCGGCGCAGAGACGGCCATCATCGGCGCGGAGGAGGTAAAGCGCTCCGTCGCCGCCTCGGTGGCGACCTCGCTCGTGGTGTTTCTCCCGGTTCTCTTCCTGCCGGGCATCGCCGGGGCGCTCTTCCGCGAGCTCGCGCTCACCATATCCTTTTCGCTGGCATGCTCGCTCGCGACGTCGTTGACGCTGATACCGATGCTCGCCTCGCTTCCCGCCGGGGGCGCACCGCAATCGCCCGCCCTGGCACACGCGCACGCCCGGCTGGAAGCGCTTTCCGCGACTCTGGCAGCGTCCATGCGCGAGACCTCGCGAAGGGTGCTCGAATACGCCATCGGAAACTCCAGGTTCGTGCTCGGCTGTGGAATCGCCTGCGCCGTTGCGGGCCTTGCCGTCACGATGGCGCTCCCGCGCGAGATACTGCCTCCGGTGGACAGGGGCGAGTTCACCGTGCGCCTCACCGCGCCCGGAGGCACCCCCCTTGCCGAAACGATCTCGCTGTGCCGCAGCGCGGAGTCGGCGCTGCGTGCGCATCCGTACGTCGATCGCGTCCACGCGGTGGCGGGCTGCGATCCACTGGACGGCGTCGCGGAGAAGATGTCGGGCCGGGCATCCAACGTCTGCGAAATCCGCGCCACCCTGAAGGAGCGCCGCTCCTCCGGCGTGGAGCGCGTCATGTCCCAGGTCCGACCGACCATCGCAGCGCCCGCGGGCGTCAGGGTCGAGGTGTTCGCGAGATCGGACGTGATCGAATCGGCCCTTTCATCCGGGGAGTCGCCCCTCACCGTGGAAATTGCCGGCGGGGACGTGAAGGTCTTAAAGGAAATCGGGGAGAGAATCGAAGACGAAGCCCGGCGCGTGCCGGGAGTCTCCAATGTCCGCTCCCTGCTGCGCTCCGCAAGTCCCGAGCTGCGCGTCATGGCCGACAGGACCGCCATGTCCTCGCTCGGCGTCAGCATGGCGTCCGCGTCATCAGCAATCCGGGCCGCCGTGCGCGGCGAGGTCGCAACCGAATACCGCGACGGGGACGATGACATCGACGTCAGGGTGCGTCTACGCACGGGCGATCTCTCCTCAGCGTCTTCCCTGGGATCGGTGCCCGTAGCAACCGGCGACGGCGAAATCATTCCTCTCTGCCGGTTCGCGTCGATTCAGGAGGGGGAGGGATTCTTAAAAATCGTGCGGTCACGGGCGCGCCGGGTCAACATTGTCAGCGGCGATATCGACGGCGACCGCGGGAGCGTTTTCAGGCGTATGGAAACGCAGCTTGCCTCGATGCCCGTTCCCGAGGGATACGCCGTGTCCCTTCGCGGCCAGTATTCGGAGCTGGCCGGAACGATTCCCGAAATGATCTTCACGATCGCCCTGGCCGTTGCGCTTGTCTACATGGTGCTGGCCTCCCAGTTCCAGTCGTTTTCGCTGCCCCTCATCATCATGTGCACGATTCCACTGACGCTCACAGGCTCATCCGGGGCGCTGCTGATCGCCGGGCAGTCCCTCAACATCAACTCGGGCATCGGCATGGTGCTGCTCGTGGGGACGGTGGTCAACAACGCGATCGTGCTTGTCGACCGCGCGCTCGCATCCCGTGCGGCGGGTTTCGGCGTGCGCGAGGCGCTTATCGAGGCGGGAACGCGCAGGGTCCGCCCCATCATCATGACCACCGCAACCACCGTGTTCGCCATGATCCCCGTGGCGCTTGGGATCGGAAGCGGCGCCGAGATACAGCGGCCCCTCGCCGTAACGGTGACGGGCGGCCTATTGGTGTCCACCGCCCTCACGCTCGTGATGATACCCGCGCTGTACGCGGTCCTGTACGCCGGCGGCGGCACCCGGTGCGGTGGTGAGCGGCGATGAGGTACTTCATTGAACACAGGATCAGCGCGTGGATGGCGTTCGCCTGCCTGGTGATGTTCGGGGCGATCGGAGTCACGAAACTCCCGGTATCGCTGACGCCACCTTCCACGGACCCCGGCGTCACCGCGATCATCGAGTACCCGGGCGTTACCCCCGACAGGATCGAGACCGTAATCGCCAGGCCGGTCGGGCGCGTGTTGAGAACCATCCCCGGCATACGGGACATCCACTCGGTATCCGAGGACGGGCGGTGCCGCTTCGACGTGATCTTCCACCGGGGGACCGACATGAAGGTCGCGCCGCTTCTGGTGCGCGAGAAGATCGCGCTCGTCCAGGGGTCGTTTCCGCGCGCAGTGCAGGAGCCGCTGGTGAGCCGCTATGACCCGTCCCTGCAGCCGGTGCTGATCGCCACGCTGGATGACCGCACGGGCGCGATGGGCGGCCTGACGGGCCTGCGCGAGTTCGCCGAGAGGAAGCTCAAGCCCCGCCTGCTGCGGCTGGACGGCGTTTCCGAGGTTGTCGTCGCGGGAGGCATGGTGCGCGAAATCAGAATTGACATGGACAGGGGCCGCCTTGAAGCGTGCGGGCTTTCACCCGGCGACATCTCACGCTCGGTGCAAAGCGCCAACGTCTCCATCCCCTCGGGCATGATGAATGCGGGCGGGCGCGAGCGGGCGCTGTACGTGTCCGGAAGATATGATGGCGCGGAGTCGATCGGGAGCACGCCGGTGTGCAAAGCTCCCAACGGAGGCTCGGTGACTATCGGCGACATCGGCGCGGTGTCCGACTCGTTCCGGGACAGGGATGACATCGCGCGCCTCGACGGTTCGGAGCGCGTCATGCTCTACGTTCACCGCGCAGGCGACGCGAGCGTGCTCGACGTGTGTGAACGCGCCCGTGAGGCGCTGCGCCATGTTCCCGAAGTGTCCGCATCGGTCATTTACGACCATGGCGGGCGCGTGCGCGCCTCCCTGAACAACGTCGTCTCATCCGCACTCTGGGGCCTCGTAATCGTCATGGCGTCGGTGTACTGCGGGTACCGCCGCTTCCTTCCCGTGCTCGCGGTGGGATTGACCATACCGGTGTCGCTTGTCTCGATCTTCGCCTTCATGTACTTCGCCCGCGTCCCGGTCGATGTCATGAGCCTGGCGGGCCTCGCGGTGGGCGTCGGGATGGTGGTGGACAACGGGATCATCGTGACCGAGTCCGTGATTGGCGAAAACACCTCAACCGTCCAGTCCATTGCGCGCGCCGTCGGTGCGCTGAAAACCACGCTTGTATGCTCAACGCTCACCACGATTATCGCATTTGTTCCGGTGGCCTTCGGCGACGACACTGTGCGGACCCTCTACGGCCCGATGGCCTTCACCATCGCCTGTGCGCTCATCATCTCCCTTTTCGCCGCATGCGCCCTCACGCCGTCGGTCTATGCTGCGGCCGCGGCCCGCGCGGGAAGGCGCGCAGCGCCGCCCCGCCCGCCACTCTTTTCCGGAGCCCGGCTGCGCCTTGCCGCTCTCAACCGGGCGCTTGCATCGCTGGAATCGCGCGCCACAGGCGCGTACCGCACCCTGCTGACCGCCGCGTGTGCGCATCCCGGTCGCGTACTGGCCGCGGCGCTGCTGCCGGCGCTCCTGGCCGTGGCCGCCGCGCCCTTCCTGAAAAGCAGCTTCTTCGACCCCGTCGAAGGACACGACCTGCACATCATCTGCGAGCTGCCGCCCGGCGCAACGCTCACCGCCGCGGACAGGGCGGCCGGCGCGGTGGAATCCATCCTGCGCTCAAACGAATCCGTTTCCAGAATTTCGTCCAGGGTGGAAAAATCGCGCGCTTCGTTCACCGTGACGATCGGAAACGGGGAGCCGGGACGCTCGCAGCTCATGGCTTCGCTGCAGGCCCTGCTGAACCGGACCCTCCGCCCGTACGGCGGCTTCGCCTACCTTACCGAGGCCGACGAAAGCGCCGCGCGTGAGCTCAGCATCTCGTTCGCAGGTGATGACAACGAAACGCTGCGAGCCATCGCCACACGCGCGGCGTCGGCGATCAGCGCCATGCCCGGCATCGCCGACTGTGTGCTCCGATTCAGGGAAGGCAGGCCCTCATACCGGATCGGCATTGACCGCGCGAGGTGCGCGGCGTCCGGCGTCACCGCTTCGGCGGTCGCGGGCCATCTTCACGGTGCGCTCCACGGGCCGGTGATCACCCGCCTGGTCGACGACGACCGGGAGGTTGACGTGCGCATGCGCTTCTACCGCGAACAATCGTCCTCTATCGAGCGAATACTCGACTTCGCCGTGACGGGTGATTCAGGCGTCGCGCTGCCACTCGGCGAGACCGTGACCGTGCGTGAGGAGTTCGCCCCGACGAAAATATGGCGCCACAACGCAAGGCGCGAGGTGACGGTGACCGCCCGCATCGACGATACGACCTTCGACGAGGCGGCCGAGTGCATCACCCGCGCGCTCCGCTCCGTGCAATTCCCTGAAGGGTATTCGTGGCGCTTCGACGGATCGTACGAAAGGATGAAGGAGGCGCGCTCGTCGGCTGCGGCGATCTGCGCCCTGTCCGTGCTGCTGGTCTTCATGCTGCTCGCGTCGCTTTTCGAATCGCTGGCGCTGCCGCTCATCATCATGACTGCCGTGCCCCTGGCGTTTTCGGGAAGCGCCGTCGCGCTGTGCGCCGCGCGAATGCCGGTGGGAATGCCGGTGTACATGGGCCTTGTGATGCTCGCGGGCATCGCCGTCAACAACGGCATCGTTTTGACGGATGCGATCACCCGCCGCCTGCGTGCGGGCGTCGTTGGGGCCGGGCTGGCGCGGGCCGTTATCATCGAAACATCAGTGGCGCACTTCCGGCCGGTCATGCTCACCACGGCCTCAACCGTGCTCGGGCTGCTGCCGTCGCTGCTCAGGGGCGGGGCGGGCAGCGAGCTGTGGCGCGGCCTTGCCCTTGCGGTGATATCCGGCCTTGCCGTATCCACCGCAGTCACGCTGACGGCCGTTCCGCTCGCGTGCTCGTACTACTACGCATTTCAAACAAGGAGAAACGATCCATGAAACATGATGACACCATCGTCACGGCGTGCCTGCTGGCGCTGCTGCTGACGACGCTCGAGTTCAACAGAATTCTCATGTTCAGCCTCAGGCCTTTCAACCTGCTCAATGTCGCGCTGTTCGTTGCCACCGCGACCGGGCTTTGGCGCTTGATCCACGGCCACGCAAGAGCAAGCTCCGCGCTGTCGTATACGCTTCTCTTCCTGATCTTCATCGCCGGTATAAGCATCCGCTGCCATCAGAAATGCTACGCGTTTTTCGCACTCGCCTTCACGCTGAAGGCCGTTGCACCCTGCCTCGCCATCCGCGCGTGGCGCGTGAAACTTGTTTCGCCCCCCTCTCTCCGGGACGTAGCGCCGCTGTGCGCGTCATGGGCGCTGGCGCTCATGTCCGCGTTCGGCGTCCACTCGCCGTCGGCGCATCTGCCCTTCGCACTCTCCCTTGCTGCCGCCGACGCGCTCAATGCGCGTTCGGAAAAACAGCCCGGCCGGCCCATTCGCGATGGAGGCAGGCCATGAGACGGATCGGACCGGGTTTCGTCCTGCTTGCCGCGCTGTCGCTCTCATGCTCCGCGTTCGAAACGCTCGAGGTCGTGTACTCCTCGCCCCCGGACCGATCGTACGGCCTGCCGGAGGGAGTTTCGGCGATCATCGAGTTCAGCGCCGACGTGGACCGGGGTGACATCGAGCGCGGATTTTCGATCAGGACGAAATCAGGCTCCATCGAGGGGGCGTTCGCGTGGGAGTCAGCACGCAAATTCACGTTTATTCCCCTGTCCCCCATCGCGCACGGATCGCGATGCGTCATGTCGATCCCGCGCACGGTGAGCGACACGCGGGGCAACACGATGGAAAAGGACTTCCTGTCGGAGTTCTACGTGGGGGACGATCTCGTCGCTCCCCGCGTCATCTCGTCCGACCCGCCGCGCGTCCAGGGCGGCCTCATCGGCGCTCCCGAATCGCTCTCACACATCACCATCCGTTTTTCCGAGCCGGTGGAGCGGATGTCGGCAGAGCGCGCGTTCAGCATAATTCCCGACGCCCCGGGATTCTTTGAATGGTCCCACGGCGAAACGGCTATGACATACCATCTCACCGGCGCGCTCGATTACGGGACGAGGTACTCCGTCACGGTCGGCGCATCCGCGCGCGATATCGCCGGGAATCCGCTCGCCGCCGAGTACCGCTTTACGTTCATCATCGGCGATGAGTTCACCTCCCCCGCCGTCACCGGAATGTTTGACGCCGCCTCGCTGCCACCGCCGTACTGGGAGCGCGATGCCGTTGAAACCGTCGGAAGATCGTTGAAAATTGCAGTCGGCTTCACCGCGCCCATGGACCGCCCGTCATCCGAGGCGGCGTTCTCCGTATCGCCCCCCGTCGCCGGGACCTTCTCCTGGAACGCCCCGGGCGACATCATGACCTTCATCCCCTCGTCCCGGCTCGATTCCGAAGCAACGTACGCCATCACCATCGCGGCGACGGCCAGAGACGCCGGGGGAAGGCTGCTGCACGAATCGTACGACCAGCAGGTACGCACCTGCGCCGCGGACTCGCTTCACCTCTCGGCCGGCTCCGTGAGAGGATCCAACGACGGGGCCTCATTCACCACGCTGTTCACGCCGCCCCTCGCCCCCTGGCCCGTGCCCATCGACCTGGGCGACGACGCACCCGACGACAATGACTACCGGTTCAGCTTCACCTTCTCACGGGGGGCATCCGGGCCCGTCGTGATGGACGAGTATTCCGTCTTCGGCAACATCATCGTACACTGCTTCGGCGCGTCCGATGAATCCATCACCCGGGACGTGTACTGGGACGGCGGAAGCAGCAGGCTGGTGGTCGTGCTCGCGCGGCTGGCGAAGCGCACGCTGTACCGCTTCACCCTGACGGGGGGAGAGTACGGACTGCGTGATGCGCTCGGCAACACGCTCGAACGCGATCTCGTCTTCGAGTTCAAGGATCCCGATTAGGAGCGCCGCATGAAACCATCAATCGTCTTCATTACCACACTCGCACTATTCGCCCTGATTTCCTGCGACCGCGTCACTGAACGCCTGGGGCTCGCTCCGCCGCATGTCAGCTCGGTGTTCCCGGACCGCTTCGCCTCCGGCGTCCCCGGCGACGTCACGATACAGCTCGCCTTTTCGGAGAGGATGGACGCCGTCAGGACCAGCGAGGCCTTCTCGCTCACCTCGCCGTCGGGAAGAATCGCGGGATACTTCCGCTGGAGCGACGACGGCCGCATCATGAGCTTCACCCCCGCATCCCCGCTCGCCGACCCGGGCATGCACACCATCTCGCTCGACACCACCGCCGAGGATCATCTGGGAAACGACCTCGCACGCGAGTTCCACTCCTTCTTCTCGCTGCGCGGCGATGTGACCCGCCCGCGTGTCGTCTCGCACTCCCCGGCGTTTCACGCCGAAAACGGCGTTCCCGATCCCGTTGTCGCTCCCGGCGCTGCGGTCAGTGTCATCTTCTCCGAAGCAATCGACGTCGATACGCTCCACCGCGGATTCTCCGTCTCCCCGGCCGTGCAGGGGCTTTTTTCATGGAACGAAACGCGCACCGGAATCACCTTCGACCCGATGCAGGATTTTTCATGGGGCTCGTCGTACACAGTCACCCTGGGGCAGAGCATCGCCGACATCAGCGGCAACACGCTCGAATGCGAGTACTCGTTCAGCTTCACCATCGGCGACGATTTCACGGGCCCCGCGGTTCTCTCCGTCACGCAGGAATCCACCGGCGTTGCGCTCATGGAGGAAACCACCGTGGAGCGCATCGAGAAGCGTGAGCCGCTGACGCTGCGCTTCAGCGAGCCGGTGTCGCGCGAATCGCTTGCCGGCGCGATCTCGCTCAGCCCGTCATGCTCCTTTCACGTGGAGGCGCCGGTCAGCGGCGCAGAGGCGAAGATCGTGTTCGACCGTCCGCTTGAAAGCGAGACCGGCTACGCGCTCACCATCGACGCGTCGCTGTCGGACGTCAACGGCAATCGCTCCACCCGGGAGGCGCGCTTTTTTTTCACGACGAACGGGGCCCGTTCCATCCGCCCCGCCGTCAGCTTCATTACCGACGAAACGCACGGCCCCTACGCCGAGCCACCCGTCGCGGCCTGGGCGCACGACCGCATTGAGACGCTCGAGTACATGCCGCCCGTCCCGCCTTCGACGATATCAGTGTTTCCCGGCGTGTATCTTCGCTTCACACAAGAGATCGATCCCGCAAGCGTGAGAATCGACATCACCCGTGAGGCGGGCTGCGGAACAGGACTGCCGCTGGTTGTCAATCCTGACTGGCCCGACATCTCTCCTGACGGTGCCTTTCATGTCTATCGCTTCGACCTCGCGGACGTGGACGCGGGCGACATCTACAGGATCACGGTCCGGGGGGGGCCGGGAGGGCTTCGCGACGCGTTCGGCAACACGATGGAAGAGGATTACACGCAGTGCGTCAGGTTCTGAAAATGCCATAAGGTGGTTGATTATTCAATCCGCACCGGCCATAATGGCCGCAGGCTGATAATAGCGCGCGGGGAGGAGGAATGGAGATCGAGACAGTTACCTACAGGCCGATAGGCATTATCAGAAGCCCCCACACCGATCCGGACAAAAGCCCCATTCAGGGCGCGTTCGCGGAGGGGTGCCGCGGGCAGGCAATCGTGTTTCCCGAATACGAGGAGGGACTCCGGGATGTCGAGGGCTTTTCCCACCTCTATCTCATCTACTATCTTCACCGGGCCCGGGAGGCACGGCTGGTTGTGAAGCCCTTTTTGCAGGACGTGGAGCGCGGCGTGTTCGCAACCCGCGCCCCGTGCCGGCCCAATGCCATAGGGCTGAGCAT
>CAZPZJ010000082.1:0-1660 GCA_964591055.1 uncultured Leptospiraceae bacterium | reverse complement strand
CGGATTTCAATACTCATCGGGATCGCCTCAAGGGCCGCGAGCATGGCGCTGGGCGCCGCGTTCGGGCTGGCCGCGGGGATGAGCGGCCCGATGCTCAGGCGGACGCTCGACAGCGTCATCGAGGTGTTTCTCTCCATCCCCTCGCTCCTGCTCGCCCTCGCGCTCGCGATGGTGCTGGGCGAGGGCTATCTCACCATTGTGATCGCAATCGCAGCCGGCATGTGGGCCCCGGTCGCACGCGCGGTATCGGCCCGGACGGTCGCGCTGCAAAAGGAGGATTTTGTCACCTCCGCCCGCGCCATCGGGGCGGGAAGGCTGCGCATCGCCGCACGCTACCTGCTTCCCGCGCTGCTGCCGCTGCTGCTCCCCCTGGCGACCACCGGCATCGCGACAGGCATCATGCTTGAGTCCACGCTCTCGTTTCTGGGGCTCGCCGGCGCCAGCTCACTCGATTCGCTGCCGTCCTGGGGCATCATGATCCAGGAAGGCTCCAGGTTCATCTTTGACGCGCCCTGGCTGATCATTCCTCCGTCAATCGCGCTGACCGTCGTCATTCTCGCGTTCAACCAGATCGGGGACACCCTGGCGGCGGAAGCCGATGGAAAAGTGATGCCGCTGAAAGCGGAGAACCCGGTGGAGTGAATCAGGCCGGGGAGGAGCGCTTGCGCAGCGCGCGCACCAGGAACAGGAAGGTAATCATACAGGCGCCCGCGATGACGTTGCTCAGCATGTCGCCCGGGTCGAACGACCTCCCCGGCACGAAGTACTGGACCATCTCGTCGAGACAGCCCACGGCGATGACGAGCAGCATCGCGTACAGGCAGGAGCGCGCATTTTCGAACCGCGCACGGAAGGCAAGGAACGCCAGCCAGGTGAGAATGCCGTATTCGACGTAATGAAGCTTTTTATCGAACCCCTTGGAAAGAACAATCATCCAGAGGTATCCCGCGTTGAAGAGGCCAATAAGCGCAATGTTCACCGCCCTGACACCGGCGTATGCAAGCCCCTTCCACGTCAGCACGACGATGTACAGCGCAACCACAAGACCGACGGTCTTCATGAGCATGGTGTTGGCCCTGAGATACACTTCAAGATGCCATATAAAAGGTATTGAGCAGAAGAGAATCGCCACGTAGGCGGCAAGGACGATAAGCCTAGTTTTCTCGGCGGGATTTCTCACGGGCAGCTTCCCGAAACGCGGTCAGGGGATGAAATGAACACGCCGCGACACGCCCGGGCAGGGAAAGCCTGCAGGCTCAAGAACACGCCTTCCGGCGATGAAGGATAAACCGCGGGGGAAAAAAACCGGTGCGCGGCGGGAAAGCATCAGCGCCACTATACGGCCTTGACGATATTTCCAGACCGTATACAACGGGTGCACACATAACGCCTTACCTTTCTGCCGGCTTCCATGATATGAACCCGGCGGATATTTGGACGCCAGATTTTGCCCGTCCTTTTATTCGAGTGGCTTACATTGTTTCCAAACTGGACCGCTTTTCCACAGATATCACATTTTGCCATGAGAAAACTCCATACTGACAATGAAATAATACGCCATCCACACAGAGAATCAACGAACCGACAAACTCAACAGCGACAGGAGATTCGATGAATTGAACTAATTATTTTCAACCCGGCATTTATGCAAGAACTTTAT
>CAZPZJ010000081.1:0-14463 GCA_964591055.1 uncultured Leptospiraceae bacterium | reverse complement strand
CCCTGCCAGGATGCGAAAAAACCCGACCACGCCAGCGTTTCATCGAGCACCGTCGCGATGACGCCGGGGTGCACGCTTCCGGGCGTCAGGCAGTTGACCCCTGCCTCTGATGCGGATTCCTCCGTGCCGGGGATGACGCAGGACATGTACATCGTCCCCGTGTCAGCCTCCTGGTAGCAGAATTCGCGGCGGCGATTGGCCCATTGGTGATGGGGCCCGTATATCAGCCGGTTGGAGAAGTTTGGCATGATAAAGGCGCTGCGATTGATTACCGGCCTTCGGGCCAGTTCCCACAGCGACGAGGCGTGCTCCCCGGCGTCAGGCGGCAGCCCCTTTTCGGTTACAAAGGTCATGTAGGGTTGGACGCCTCCCTTTTTCATGATGGAGCCCCTCATCAGGCCGTCATCGGCGCTCACGGTCATGCGGACGCCATCATTGATGAAAAGCCTGTCTCCGCCAAAGCGGTAAGTGGCGATGAAGGGAAAATCGAGAGAGCCGGCGTCCAGCAGGTGTGAGAGCTCGAGAACGGCCGTCATCCCCACGCCCCCATGGGGGATGTCGGGCCATCCCTGGTGCTGCGGCCCTATGACAATATCGGCGCTGATTTCCGTGCCTGACTGAACATACCCTGAAAAGAGGTATCCTTCAGCTCCACAGAAATAGCGGTTGCCGTGACCTGGTTTCATCGAATCGCCTCTCCTGCCGGCAGCGGCCCGCGACGCATGCGGGCCGAAAGACCTTCAGTATCCCCGCAGCGCGGGCCGTTTTCAACAACATTTTACCGCGTTCATCATGATGCATGCATTTAATGATAACAGGACAAAAATCGGGGAGCAATAAAATATTTGACAAACAAAATCGCTAAAATTACACTATAATATGCTCAAGTTTAACAGGCTGCGTGCAGATAATAGATAGTGGGATGCTCTGCCATGCGGGCAGGCCGCTGCTGTACGAAGGAAGGAGCATGGCCTCCATGCTCGTTTGCGCGGTTTCCGCAGGCGGGGCGTGGGTATCCGCGATGAATGTGGACATTACGCTTCCACTTGCCATACAAGGGATCGGCGGTTAAACGCCGCAAGCACACAGGGAGGTATCAGTATGAAATCAAAAAATGCGCTTATCACCGCTGCGGCGGTCGCGTGTATCACCTTCATGACAGCCGTATCGCTTTTTTCCGGCGACATCGGTTTTACGCCAATCAGCCTTGAGCGCGTATCCAGGTACGATGAGGACCGCATCGCCTACCAGCAGATCACTCTGACGGACAGGCAGGCGATTGCGAACAAAACGCTGGACAACTCGTACGCGACGCTGCTCATCATCCGTGATAAGAAGATGTACTACATGATCGACGGGTATGACAACGCGGCGGAGTTGAAAACGAAACGGCTCCTGCTTGAGATTGAAGACAAGCAGGTGGGGAATCTGAACACCAACAACACTAATAACAAACCAGATTACATCATCATCACCGACCGGAGGGTGGAGATCCTCAAGAAATTCAACGAGGAGTTTGTGGAAAAGAGTTTCGGAAAGTTCTACCTCAACGTGAGGGAGGAATTCCTCTCCAAGCATGCGAATATTTTCCGCCAGCTCATGATAGGACGCGCCGATTCGGGTTTGATCGTGGAGAGGGTTCCTCTTCCCAAGCTGGCTCGCCTGGGAGCTCCCGATCCTGAAACAAAATACGCGCTGTATGTAACGGCGAAAAGCCTTGACGACCGCATCTATTACGCCGAGGACGCGGACGGCGACGGTGTGTGTGAAACGTTCTCCGTAAGCATGAATGACGGATTCAACTGGGGATACAAATCCGGGCCCAACATCATTTACATCTACCAGAATAAAGACGAGGAAGTCAAGAAAATCATCGGGAATCTGACCAACGAGGCGTATTCGGGCACGGCGGAGGAAGAAGGGATTTTGAAGGACGATATGGACAGGGCTTTCAGAAGGAAAGTGGTCAGGAAAGCGGAATCGGGAAAGACATGGGATGACAGGGACATCATCCAGAAGTGGGTCAGCGAGATTGTCACCGTTCCGCCTCGCCAGTAATTGTCAAAAGTGATTCCACGCAAAAGCGGGACCAGCACGGTCCCGCTTTTTTTTGGTGCGCCCTGTGCGGAAAGGCGGTTTGCATCGGATTATCGCCAGTTTTTCAGCCTCAAGTTGCCGGTGTCAAGCCGTTCGTTCTGGGGCAGAAGGTCGAGCGGGTCGAGAGGGATGCCGTTGGACCTGATCTCGAAGTGCAGGTGCGATCCGGTCGAATTTCCACTGCTTCCCACCAGGGCGATCACCTGCCCCTGCACCACGAAATCCCCTTCCTTGACGTAGTTGACCGAGTTATGCGCGTAGCGGGTGACGTAATTATCCCGGTGCTCGATGAGGATTTCACGCCCGTATCCGCCTGCGTATCCCGCGCTAACCACCTTGCCGCTCTTCGCGGCCCTGATGATGGTGCCCCGGGGACATGGCATGTCCAGTCCCTCGTGGAGCTCTCCCCAGCGCAGCCCGAATACCGAGGTGAGCTGGCTGACGCCGCTTACCGGCCAGATGAACTGGTGTTCGCGGCACTGGATCACGTTCCGGGATTTCCCTTCGGATTCGAGTTTGGAGGTGTATTCCCGCGAGTAGGGGAAAAAGACGGGCTTGCCGAACAGCGCCCGCTCCGAATCGGCGCCGTTGACCCGCAGCACCCTGTCGATACCGGTGGAAAACTGGTCGCACAGCGATTTGAGCTGATTTTTATTGGCCACCTGCATCCATTTTCCCGTGTTGCCACGGAATTCCTGGATGTGGTCATTGTCAAGCACCACTTCGACTTCGGCGAACAGCGGTGCGGCGCACAGCGTAAACGCTATCATCAATGGATAGAAAAATTCCTTCATTCACAATATCCTGCTGTATTATTCCTGATGCAACGCACTGGAAACGGCTTACTACGGGTGCAATCCCATGATTGTGGCGGAAAATCCTTATAAACTCCCAAGTTTAACCGCCAGTTTCTTTATCGGATCAAATACAGAATATTTCCTGTATTTTGTCAATCAAATATTCAGAATAATAATGCCCTCGTTTTGAAACAAAAATCATTCTGTATAATCAAAGGTGACAATGGACACGCTTTTTTACATATTCGGCGATTCCGTGATTAGTGTATAGAGGTAATTGCGGCGGTGAAGAGAGGGGATTTCGGTGAAAAAAATTTTTTATCATTGAATTATATAGTATGATATACGTAGAACGTCAAAGATTTCGTGAAGAATTGCGTAGTCTGGCGAACAATAGCGTTCACGGGCGCTCACGAAAACGCACGAGGTGTATAAGGAATGACAAAGCCACTTTTTGATCCGAACCGGGAGCTTGACGAGGTCCTGAAAAACCAGATTGAGGGAGCGGCCCAGGACGCGGAAACCCTTGGGTCGAAGACCGGCGAAAGGGCGGTTCGATCTGACATAAACTTCAACATAAAGCCCGAGGAGCTTGAAAGCTATCTCAACAAGTACGTCGTGGGGCAGGAAGAGGCGATTGAGGTGATCGCGACCAAGGTCTGCACTCATTTCAACAGGATGAAGCTCGAGAAGGCCATTCCCGAGGATGAGAAGATAGTGGGAAACATCAAGAGCAACATGCTGCTGATCGGCCCCACCGGGGTGGGGAAAACCTATATCGTCAAGCTCATCGCGAAGAAAATCGGCGTCCCGTTCGTCAAGGCGGACGCCACCAAGTTCAGCGAGACCGGCTATGTGGGCGGTGATGTTGAGGACCTGGTCAGGGACCTGGTTCACGAGGCGGACGGGGACATCTCGAAAGCCGAGTACGGCATCATCTACCTCGACGAGATCGATAAAATCGCGTCTTCGGGCCAGAGCTTCGGGCCGGACGTTTCCCGCTCCGGGGTGCAGAGAAACCTTCTCAAGCTGATGGAAGAGGCGGAGGTGGATCTTAAAACACCGCACGACCTCGCCTCCCAGGTGGAGGCGGCGATGGAGGCGCAGCGGACCGGCAAGGTGCGCAGGCAGAAGATCAACACACGCAATATCCTGTTCATCGTCTCGGGAGCGTTCGGCGGGCTTGACGACATCATCCGCCGCCGCATGAACATGCAGTCCATAGGATTTGAGAAGGGAATTGAGGCCGGTTCGCGCGCGTCCGATTCCTCGAATCTGCTCAAGATGGCGAAGACCGAGGATCTGATGAAGTACGGGTTCGAGTCAGAGTTCATCGGCCGTTTGCCCGTCTATGTCGTGCTCAACGAGCTTGATGCCGGCGGACTTTTTAAGATACTGAAAAACCCCTACAGCTCGGTGGTGATGGGCAAGAGGCTTGATTTCAAGTCGTACGGCATAGACATCACCTTCAGCGACGAGGCGCTGGGCATTCTCGCCGAAAGGGCATACCGGGAAAAGACCGGCGCGCGCGGGCTTTTGAGCGTGTTCGAGAAGGCATTAATAAAATTCGAAAAAACGCTTCCCTCGACCGAAATATCCAGCCTTGTGGTGGACAGGGACCTGGTGGAAAAGCCGGGCGCGGTGCTGGACAGGCTGCTGCTCGCGGACAACATCAAGAGCTTCCAGAAAACCTTCTTCCTGAAGCACGGCATTCTGCTGGATTTCGAGAAGGACGCGCTTGACCTGATCAGCAGGCGCGCCATTGAACAGCATATGAGCATCAAGCGCCTGTGCGAGGATATGTTTCACGACTACCACCACGGCATCAAGCTGATGGGCATGGAGAGCTTTCGCGTGCCCAGGGAAGCCGTTGAAAATCCCCCGGCGTACCTTGAGAATTACATCAAGGAGAACTACACCGCGAAAACCCGGTGAGGAGTGAGGCTGTCCCGGATGCGCATCCTCCGGGCATTTTGCGGAAAAAATCGGCCCGGAAGGTTGTCATGGCCTCGTTGATGAAAATCGCCCACAGGGGATACTCGGCCCGCTTCTCGGAAAACACCATGCCCTCGTTTATGGCGGCGGTTGAGGCGGGCGCCGATATGATCGAGCTCGATGTGCACCTTTCCAGGGACGGCGAGCTCGTGGTCATTCACGACAATTTTGTCGATCGCACGTCAAACGGCAGCGGCGCGGTCAAGGACCTCGCGCTGAGCGAGCTTCGGCTGTTGGATTTCGACTTCATGAAGACATCGAATCTCGCTTTCGTCTCCATCCCGACGCTGGAAGATGTCATCGACGCCGTTCGCGGCAGGCTGATGCTGAATATCGAGATCAAGAACTGCCCCTACCGCTATCCCGGCATCGAGGAGGCACTCATCGGCCTGCTGAAAGAAAAGGACTTTCTGGACGATGCGATAGTATCGTCGTTTGACCACTATTCGCTGCTCAAGGTGCAAAGGCTCTGCCCCGGGGCGAAGACGGGCATGCTCTACGATGCGGTGTGGCTCAACTTCGCGCGTGAAATCGACGAGCTCGGGCTGTATTCAATCCACCCGTCGGTGGACGCCATTGATGCAGAACAGCTCCGGCTGGCCCGCTCACGCGGCCTTCGAGTCTATACCTGGGTGGCCCACGATAGAAAGACGGTCGACCGGCTCGCCGGCGCCGGGCTGGTGGACGGAATCATGGTCAACGATCTTTCGCTCCTCCAGCCGTCTTCGTAACATCGCATTCCAACTACCGGTTGACATTTCCACGAGAAACCTGTATACCTGTAGCGTCAATCCGGCGCACGCGTTCAATACTGGCATCCTGAAAAATCGGCATCATACATTCAACCAGAGAGGTAAGCATGGCAACTATCCGTCGCTTCAGCGTACTCCCCTCGCTTCCCGAAAAGCTGAACCCGCTGATGAAAATCGCTAAAAACATGTGGTGGGTGTGGAACTTCGAGGCAATTGAGCTGTTCCGCCGCCTCGACGTCGAGCTCTGGCGCGACTCCAACCACAATCCGGTTGCGTTCCTCGGCGCCGTATCGCAGAAAAGGCTCGAGGAGGCGGCAGAGTCGGAAAGCTTCATTGCGCACATGAAGAGGGTCGAGGAGGAGCTCGACTGGCACGTGAACAAGAAATCGTGGTTTGACGAGGAGTTCGGAGAAATAAAAGACGTGCAGATCGCCTATTTTTCCGCGGAGTTCGGCATCCATGAAAGCGTTCCCATCTACTCCGGCGGCCTGGGAGTGCTGGCCGGCGACCACCTCAAGTCCGCCAGCGAGCTCGGCATTCCGCTTTTCGGCGTGGGGCTCATGTACCGGCTTGGCTATTTTCACCAGTACCTCAACATCGACGGCTGGCAGCAGGAAATACTTCCCGCGACCGACTTCCATAACATCCCCATCAGCCTCGCGAAAGACGCCGAGGGGAAGAGGGTGCTCATCGAGGTTGAATTCCCCGACAGGCTGGTGTTCGCGCAGGTGTGGGAGTGCGTTATCGGCCGGATTGTGCTCTACCTGCTGGACACCAATATCGACGAGAACGATATCGAAGACAAGATGATCACCGACCAGCTCTACGGCGGAGACAACGAGATGCGCATCAAGCAGGAGATCATGCTGGGCATCGGAGGGTACAGGGCGCTTCGGGCGATGGGTCGCACTATTACGGTGTACCACATGAACGAAGGCCATTCGGCGTTCCTGTCGGTGGAGCGCATGGCTCACCTCATCGAGGAGGAGAAGATCAGCTTTGCCGAGGCGATGGAGGTGGTGCAGTCCAACAATGTCTTCACCACGCATACGCCGGTGCCCGCCGGAAACGACCGCTTTCCGCCCGAGCTCATCAACAAGTACCTGTCGCATTACTATGACGATCTGAAAGTGAAGGCGGAGGAGTTTCTCGCGCTGGGTCGCGAGAATCCCACAGATAAAAACGAAACCTTCTGTATGACGGTGCTTGCGATTAAAACGTCGGCGCACTGCAACGGCGTGTCACAGCTTCACGGCGCGGTGTCGCGCAACATGTGGAAGAACATATGGCCGTCGCTGCCGATCCACGAGGTGCCGGTGGGGCATGTCACCAACGGCGTGCAGATACTCTCGTGGACGTCCGATGAGATGATGCGCCTCTTCAACCGGTACATGGGGCCGCGCTGGATCGACAGCCCGGTCGACAGGGAGCTGTGGAAGAACGTGGACCTCATCCCCGATTCCGAGCTGTGGAAGTGCCGTGAGCGGCTGCGTGAGCGGCTGGTGGCGTTTGCGCGCAGAAATCTCAAGCACCAGCTGGTGTCGCGAAGCGCGCCGTCGAGCGAGGTTGATCGCGCCGATTACGTGCTCGACCCGGAAGCGCTCACCATCGGCTTCGCCCGCCGCTTCGCGACCTACAAGCGGGCCACGCTCATACTCCGCAACATGGGCAAGCTGGAGAAGCTCCTGCTCAACAAGGAGCAGCACATCCAGCTGATATTCGCGGGCAAGGCCCACCCGCGCGACAATCACGGCAAGGAGTTCATCAAGCAGATCATCCATCTTGTGCGCGACGAGCGGTTCCGGGGAAGGATCGTGTTCCTCGAGGACTACGACATCAACATCGCGCGCTACCTGGTGCAGGGTATCGACGTGTGGCTGAATACGCCCATCCGCCCCAAGGAGGCGTCGGGCACAAGCGGCATGAAGGTGGTCCCCAACGGCGGGCTCAACATCAGCGTGCTTGACGGCTGGTGGGCCGAGGCCTACAACCAGAAAAACGGCTGGGCCATCGGCCGCGGCGAGGAGTACGACGACCAGGGCTACCAGGACGAGGTGGAGAGCCATTCGCTGTACAACATCCTGGAAAAGGAAGTGATCCCCGCGTTCTACAACAGGGGCGCCGACCAGCTTCCGCGCGAATGGATATCCAGGATCAAGGAGTCCATGAAGACGATCTGCCCGCAGTTCAACACCAACCGCATGGTGCGCGACTACACCGAGAAGTTCTACCTGAGCGCGCACAAGAACCAGCGCCGCTTTTCCGAAAACAAATACAGCCGCGCGCGCGAGCTCAGCCGCTGGAAGCGGAGGGTCGCCGAATCGTGGACCAAAGTCGCTGTCATCGGCATGGTCTCTGACGAACAGAAGGAGATCACGGTGGGGTCGCGCCTGCGCGTGCGGGCGGAGGTGAGCATCGGCCCTCTCTCCCACCAGGACGTCAACGTGGAGCTGTACTTCGGAAATTTAAACCCGGCGGGAGAGATCATCGAGGGAGCGGCGCTTCCCATGTTCATGACCGAGGACAAGGGCAACGGACACTTCATCTTCGAAGGGCAGATGCTGTGCCTCAAGTCGGGCCAGTTCGGCTTCACGGTGCGCGTGATCCCGCTCAACAGGGACATGATGAGAAAATTCGAGCCCGGGCTCATCACCTGGGCGTAGCGGAGGAAGGGCATATGGAATACGCAAAATTCGGAAAAACGGCGATCAGCGTGTCACGGGTCATGCTGGGCACCTGGGCGATCGGCGGGGAGAACTGGGGCCCGTACGACGAGGGAGAGGCGGTAAGGGCAGTGGAGACGGCGATCGAGCTTGGGATCAACGCGATCGACACCGCGCCCGCGTACGGGTCCGGCCGCGCGGAGAAGCTCATCGGGAAAGTGCTGAAGGGCCGGAGGGAAAATGTCTTTGTCGCGACGAAGTGCGGGCTCGACATCGAAAACGGCATGCGCATCGACCTTTCGCCCGCCGCGGTGCAGAAGGAGCTTGCCGCTTCGCTGAAGCGCCTTGGCACCGATTACATCGACCTGTACCAGTGCCACTGGCCCGATCCCTCCGTTCCAATCGCCGACACCATGGGCGCGCTTGCGCGCTTTCAAAAGGAGGGGAAAATCCGCTTTATCGGCGTGTCCAATTTTTCAGTGGCCCAGATCGAGGAGGCGCTGAAATACGCGGAAATCGCGACGCTTCAGCCGCAGTATTCGCTGCTGGATCGGGAGATTGAAAGCGGGATACAGCCGCTTTGCGCGCAGCGGGGAATCGCAATCCTCGCCTACGCCCCGCTGGGCGGCGGGCTCCTTACCGGCAAGTACGCCGAGCGGCCGCGCTTCACCAAAAGCGACGCGCGCTCGTTTTTCTATAAATATTACCAGGAGCATTACTGGCCGCGCGTGAAGGCCGTGGTCGATGAGGTGAAACGGATCGCCTCGGAGAAAGGAGCCAAACCCTCGCACGTGGCGATTGCGTGGGTGCTGGCGCGCAGGGGGGTGCTTGCCGCGCTGGTGGGTGCGAGAAACGCGTCGCAGGCGCTTGAAAACGTCGATGGTGCGTCCCTCACGCTCGATCCCGCCGAAATCGAGGCGCTTGACCGTGTCTCGGCGACGCTGTACGAATGAGCGTGTGCGGAAGCTTCCTGTGAAGCAGGGACGGTCACGTCATTGGATGTCGGCGCCCGGCACACAAAGCGCTCTGTGTTCTATCATCGAAAAATATTTTTTAATGGTTTACATTGTTTGACGATGAGTATATTACATAAGCGCTGTGCGTAACCATTGCAGGGGTGAAAACATGCATAACCGCGGCAACGGCAGGGACATCATCCTTCAGGCGTTTCACTGGAACCTGGTTAAAACCCAGGGCGACGGCACCATGGACGGGAGGGGAAAATCCTGGTATGCCGTTCTGCGCGAAGCACTCGACCGCATCGCGCAGTCGGGCTTCACCATTCTCTACCTTCCCCCGCCCTGGCGTGATGATTCATGCTGGGAGAGTAACGGCAGGCACGGCGGCGGGGAGGGCTACTTCTGGCATGATTTTGACCTCGACTCGCGATACGGATCAAAGCGTGAGCTGAAAGCCCTGACGGCGGCATTGCGCGAACGGGGAGTCAGGGCCATCGTTGACCTTGTGACCAACCACCGGGACGCAGCCCGCATGCAAAAGGACGTCTGGGAATACCCCGGGCCGTGCTGGGCCGTTGAGAGTGGGGACACGGGGGGAAGGTTCATGGACGGACGGTTCGATTTGAACCTGCGCCATCCCGAAGTGAATGCGAGAATCAGAGAGGCGATGAACGAGCTCATGGATGAATGCGGTGTCGACGGCTGGCGCTGGGATTACGTGTGGGGCTACGATGTCGAGGAAGTGGTGAAGCTTATCAAGGAAACCGCCCGGGAGGAGTACTTCTCGGTGGGAGAGTACTGGCAGGATTCTCCCTACCTCACCAACGACCCCATGGTGAGGCGCTACGGTCAGGACGAAGCGGCGAGGATTCTTGGCTGGGCGCGCGAGAGCCGCGGCTGCGCGTTCGATATCATTTTAAAGAGGCAGATCCAGACGGCCGATCCCGCGCGTCTCAGGTACGGCCTCAACACAAGGCCCGAATCCGATGAGCGCGCGTCCGTGGTGACGTTCGTCGACAACCACGACATGGGCGCGTCCCCATACTCGCCGTCCAGCGGGTGGGGGCAGCAGTGCTGGCCGTGCCCGCCCTATTACAAATCAAAAGCATACGCATTTATTCTGACCATGCCGGGCACGCCCTGCGTGTACTGGCCCGACTTTTTTGACTGGGGACATGACGCGGAAATCATCGAGCTCATCAGCCTCAGGAAGAGGGCGGGCATCCTATCCCCGTCGAAGTGGATAGATCTTTGCGGGCAGTACAACGGCTTCGCGGGCATCGTGCTCAACGGCGATGGGGACGAGGCGCTCGCGCTGTCCATCGGATCGGATTACCCGGGGCCCGGAAGGGGCTGGAAGATCGGTTTCGAGAAAACGGGCGAGTATTCAATATGGATAAAGGCCTGACCTGCGCCCCCCTTTTTTCCGAAAGGCGCTGATTTTTCGGTTGAAATCCCCGATTGCACTGTTCACACTATGCGGAAATCCTCTGAATCGGAGCTCGCCATGAAACAATACCCCGTCATTCTATTTATTTCTCTTTTTGTTCTTATCGAGTGCAGTTCACAGTCCTCCCGCGCGATCAGGGAAGTTCCCCGATCGGAAAGAAAAAACCTCATGGTGCTGAATTTTAAAAACGCCACGCCCAAAACGCGCGCACAGGAGTACATGCCGTGGGAGTTCGGCATCGCTTCGATGCTGATGACCGACCTCGAGTGCATCGGCCTCTTTAACCTGATAGGCAGGGAGCAGATCAAGAGCGTTGTCGCGCAGCAGGAGTTCCAGCTTTCCGGCCTTGTCGATCCGTCCAAGGCCGTGGCGATAGGGAAAATCGCGGCTGCTAAGTACATGCTTGCGGGCACGTTCATGGAAATGAACGGGATGCTCAGGATAGAGTCCCAGGTGTTCTCGGTGGAAACCGGCGCCCAGCTCGGCGCGGCGGCGGTGAGCGGAAAAACCGACGCCTTCTTTGATCTCGAAAAGGAGCTGGTCGTAAAGGTATCCCGGTACCTGAACGCCGCGCTCACCGAGGCTGAGTCTGCCCGTATCCGCCAGAAGGTTGAGACGCGGTCCGTAAGGGCGTCGCTCAGCAATTACGCCGGGGAAATCGCCCTGATGAACGCCGAGGATTTGAAGGCGAAGGGCAGGGATGACAGTGCGAAAGCGGTGCTCGGGGTCGCGAAGGAGCGCTTCACCGAGGCCCTGAAGTTTGATCCCAACTACGAGCGCGCGAAAAAGAACCTTGCGAAGATCGCGATGTCGATACCGGTCACGCTGTAGAATGCGGGACGCTGTTCTTCTGAAAACACCGACTGGAGTGAGGTACTCATCATGAAAAGATCAATCACCCTCGCCGCCGCCCTCGCCATCGTCATCGGCTGCGCGACCATGCCGGACCCGGTGAGCACCTTATACCTCTCGGAAAAAACTCCGGCTGAATCGCAGGCGATTGAAAAGCTGGAGCTTGCGGTCGTCGCGAAGAAGAATGAAAAGGAAAGCGCCGAGAAGGAGCTGCGCATCATCGAGCAGAGGGTAAAGGCGGCATCGGCCGACCTCAATGCGGTCAGCGCGCGCGGCAAGGCGCTTGAAGAGGAAAGCAGGCTTGTTTCGTTGACGGAAGACGCGGGCCGTGCCGCCGAGATAGCGAAAAAGATCGAGCAGAACGGCAGGGTCCGGACTCACCGCGATAAAAAGCACGAAAAAGAAAAGGCCGCAAAACAGCACGGCGGCGCGCTCGTCGATCTTCGTCAGGCGGAGCTGGCGGCGCTTGTGGCGGAGTTGGATTTTGAGAAGGCGAAAATCGCGCGCGTCTACCAGGAGAAGCGCCCGGATCAGTACAGGAAAGACCTGAAGTTCTGGGAGAGGATTTACGCGGGAACTCCCCTGATCGACGTGGGGCCCTACGAGCGCTACCACAGGGACAGGAAGAACAGGGAGGATGAGGCGAGGAAAAAGCTTGCCGAATCCGAAAAGGCCCTTCGTGAGGCCGAGAATGCGCTCCGGATGGCCGAGGCGCTGCTGGAGCGCTGAGGGGGCGCGAAGTGAAGTTGAATTCAAACCGCCTTGCCGTGATCGTTGCGGGCTTCGCCGTCGCGGCTGCGCTGGGGGCGCCGTATACCGCACGCGCCGATCTCTTCTATACGCCCTCGCAGTACAACAGGCTTTACAGCGACAAGGTGGCCATCGAGCTTGAGCTCAAGATGCTGAAGCGTCAGTATCGCAACGAGCTTGACAACCTGAAAAAGGAAAACTCCGGGCTGAAAGGCAGGATCGAGGCGCTGACGGGCAGGCTTGATCTGCTCACAAAGCGGTGCGAGGAGGAGCGTAAATACTGCGCTTCGAAGATCCGCGAGCTTGAGCAGCACGCCGAGATCATGAAGATGAACAGCAGCGACCGCGAAAAGGCGCTGATCGATGAGGGAAAACGCCTCGAGGAGCACTGCCGCGAAGAGCTCGACAGGATGAGAAAACAGCTCAGCGACGAGCGGGAGGCCTCGTTCAGGAAATACGAAAGCTCTTCGGACGATTGCGCCAAAAGGACCGCCGACCTGCAGGCCAGGATATCGGAGCTCACCGATGAAATATCAGACCTTCGCAAACTCACCGCTTCGCAGAAGCAGGAGCTTGCGAGGATGTCAACCCAGGCGCAGGAGCTCGAGAAGCAGCTTGAGGACGAGATACGCAAGGGGGACATCAAAATCAGGCGGTTTCATGACCGGCTGATCATCAATATCAACGACAAGATACTGTTCAAATCCGGATCGGCCGCGCTCAAGCCGGAAGTGTCGGTGTCGCTTGAAAAGATTGCGAAGGTGCTCAACAACTACCCGGAGAACAGAATCCAGGTCGAGGGGCATACCGATAACGTGCCGATACGCGGCGGGGAGTTCCGGGACAACTGGCAGCTTTCCTCCGAGCGTGCGCTGGCGGTGCTGGCCTACCTGCTCAGGGAAAAAAAGCTCAATCCTGAACGGTTTTCAGCCGTGGGATACGGCGAGCACAACCCCATCGTTCCCAACACCACGCCGGAAAACCGGGCGCTCAACCGGCGCGTCGACATCACCGTGGCGCCGATGCTGCGCAAATAGCCGCGTTTTTCAGTAACAAATCCGCAGCACGAGCGACTCAACTGGTCGACGGCCCGCCTGTAGTGTTTTCATTTCTGTTCCGCCGCGCCACGGGGAGATTTTTCACTTGCGCCGTCAGCGAGCGGCGGGTACTGTTGCCCGGATTTTATGATACAGGCCGTACGGGGAGAACTGTCATGAGCAGAATCTACAATTTTTATTCGGGTCCTTCAACGCTTCCTCTCACGGCGCTGGAAGAGGTGTCGGCCAAGCTGGTCGATTTCGAGGGGGCGGGCATGTCCCTCATCGAGATGAGCCACCGCGGCAGGGAATATGACCGCATCCACAACGAGACAATCGCCCTGTTCCGTGAGATTCTGAAAGTACCCGACGGTTTTCACGTCGTATTCCTCCAGGGAGGAGCCACGATGCTGTTCGGCCTTGTCCCGATGGCGCTGATTCCCCGCGGCGGGCACGCCGATTTCATCCTCACCGGGCACTGGGGAGTGCGCGCGCACGAGGACGCCTCGACCATCGCCGACGCCAGGATTGCCTGGGACGGGAAAGGGGACGGTTTCCGCCGCATGCCGGCCCGGGGAGAGATCGCGCTCTCCGGCGGCGCCGCCTACGTGCACCTGTGCTCCAACGAGACGATCGGCGGCATCCAGTGGAGCGAATTCCCCGACACCGGCGGCGTTCCCCTGGTGGCGGACATGTCGTCCGACATCATGTCGAGGCCGCTCGACTGGGACCGCTTCGCCATGGTGTTCGCCGGTACGCAGAAAAACCTGGCCCCCGCCGGATTGACGGTGATGGCGATCAGGGACGACTTCGCCCGCACGGCTCGAAGGGACCTGCCGTCATACTTCCGGCTTGACCTGCACATCGACAACAATTCGCTGTTCAACACGCCTCCCACCTTCGTTGTGTGGATGATGAACCTCACGCTCAGGTGGATCAAATCCATCGGCGGGATGCCCGAAGTGGAGCGGAGGCGCGACGCCAAGGCCGGCCTGGTCTACTCGGCAATCGACGCGAGCGGCGGTTTTTACACCAGCCCGGTCGATGCATCGAGCCGCTCGAAGATGAACGTGGTGTGGCACCTTCACGACGCCGCGCTTCTGGACCCCTT
>CAZPZJ010000080.1:0-14660 GCA_964591055.1 uncultured Leptospiraceae bacterium | reverse complement strand
GGCTCAAGCCGGTGGTGATGCTCAAGGCCGGAAAATCCGAAAGGGGGGCGATGGCCGCTATCTCACACACGGGCCTTCTGGCCGGCTCCGACGAGGTGTTTGACGATCTGGTCAGGCAATGCGGCGCGATCAGGGCCGAGACGATCGACGACGCGTTCGCGTGGTGCAGCTTCATGGCGTCGAGCGGCGTGCCGAGGGACGAGAACGCGGTCATCATCACCAACGGCGGCGGCATGGGCGTGCTGGCCACGGATTACTGTGAAAAGTACGGCGTGAAACTCTACCCGGACAATAACGAGCTCAGGAAAACCTTTGCGGCGATCAACATGAACGGCGGGTCCATCAAGAACCCGGTGGACATCTCCAACAGGGCGGGTGTCAACGAGTACGAGGAGGCGCTCAACGCCGCGCTGACCAGCGAGAACATTCATGCGGTCATCGCGCTCTACAACGAATCCGAGCTGCTTCCCGCGGACGACCTTGTGTCCATGATCCAGAAGGTGCACATGAAGTACCGCTCCATCGGCAAGCCCGTCGTCTTTTCGCTGTTCGGGGGGCATGACACTGCGAAATGCGTTGACCTGCTGAAATCAAAACGGGTCCCTGCGTTCGTGGAGATCGACCGTACGGTGTCCTCGATGGGGGCGCTGTACCGGTATTACCGCTTCCGCAATGAGTTCTCGGCCGAGCCGGACGTTGCGGACGTCAACTCGGAGGAGATTGACCGCCTTATTGAGAAGGCCCGGCGTGCGGGAAGGAACTTTCTCATGTCATACGAGGCTGCCCGGGTGATGGAGCTCATAGGCGTGCCGGCGCCCCGCGGGATCGTCGCACAGAACATCGTTGAAGCGATTGTCGCCGCTGAAAAAATCGGCTACCCGGTGGTGATGAAAGTCATATCGCGAGACATCCTTCACAAAAGCGACAGCGGGGGCGTAGCGCTTAATCTTGAAAATAAAAATGAAATTATTGACGCATACCAGGCGATTATACAGAATTGCAAAACGGCCAACCCCGACGTTCACATCGAAGGAGTTGAAATTTCCGAAATGGCGCCGCCCGGCATCGAGATGATAATCGGCGCCAGGGTTGACGCGGTGTTCGGGCCGATCATCATGTGCGGCCTGGGCGGCGTGCACGTGGAGATCATGAAGGACGTCGCGTTCCGCTCCCTTCCGGTGAGCAGGAAGGAGGCGATGAACATGATCAAGGATGTCCGCTCGTACCCCCTGCTTCTCGGCGTGCGCAGCGAGGGGAGCCGTGATATCGAAGAGGTCGTCAACACCGTCATCAAGCTGGGATCGCTGATCCTCGCGCGCGATGACATCAGGGACGTCGAGATAAATCCGCTGGTTGTGAACGAGCACGGTAAGGGCGTGATCGCCCTTGACGTGAGGATAATATTAACACCAACATAAAGGAGTATTCTGATGAAAAAGATTGTCATTGGTTCAATTCGTCCGAACGCAGGCAAGACCAGCGCGATTATTGGCATCATGAAGGTTTTTGACAAAAAATTCCGCTACATCAAACCCTTCGGTGACAGGCTCATTTACCGCCGCAAACGCCTGTGGGACTACGACGCCGCCCTTGTGACGCACTACCTGGGCATCGACGAGGTGAGCGAGAACATCACCATCGGGTTCGACCATTCCAAGCTCAAGTACACGTACAATGCGGATTCACTGAAGAAGAAGCTGGACGAGGTGGCCGCTGAGCTCGGGGCCGGCGCGGATGTGCTGTTCATCGAAGCAGGCAAGGACATCGTGTACGGCGGGTCGGTGCATCTGGACACGTTCGCAATCGCGAAACACCTTGACGCGGACCTGGTGTTCGTGGTCAGCGGCGATGATGACACGATCAACGACGAAGTGAAGTTCCTGAAGGAGTGCGTGCAGAAGGAGCAGGTGAAATTCAAGGGCATCATCATCAACAAGGTGCGGGACATGTCGGATTTTACGGGCACCTACCTCTCCGAGATCAGACAGATGGGCATTCCGGTGCTGGCCGTCCTCCCGTTCGTTGATGAGCTGACGTTCTTCACCATGGATTACCTGGCCGAGATACTGATGGCCAAGGTGCTCACCGGCGAATCCAGCCTGAGCAACGAGGTCAAGAGCGTGTTTGTGGGGTCCATTCTGACGGACGAGGCCTTCCGGCACCCGCTCATGAGCGCCGAAAAGAAGCTCGTGATCGTCAGCGGCGACCGCAACGACCTCATCCTTGCCGCGCTTGACGGCGATACCGCGGGCATCATCCTGACCAACAACATTGTTCCCCAGCCCAACGTGATTTCCGCCGCGACCGAAAAGAACGTTCCGCTCCTTCTGGTGACGACTGACACGTACCAGACGTCGAAAAAGCTGGATTCGGTGGATCCTCTTCTCACCAAGAACAGCGAGAGGAAAATCGAGACAATCAAGGGGCTCATCAAAGACAGCGCCGACATTTCGGGACTTTTCTCGTAACAGCATTGATTTTTCATCAATTATCATTTTATTGTCAGCAAGTTGCAGCGACAGGTTCCCCGAAAGGGAGCCTGTCGCCGTCTTGCGCCGGTTCAGGCTGGAGTAGCGGCCCACGATAAAATGCTTGCATTCCGGCGCGAATTATATGACATAATGCCATTCCCCGCGCAGCGGGCCTTTCCCGAAACACAGTATTCACTGTTCGCGAACGAGGTGTACATGCAAAACTACGACGCCTATTCCAGAATGATCGTGCGATCGGTCAGCCACATTTTTAAGAACTTTCTCCAGGACCAGACGATCGAGGAGATACTCGAATCGCAGGCGGGCAGGGAGGATCCCAGAGTTACGGTCTCGATCAACGGGAAGCTCAAGGGCGAGCTCGTGTTGAATTTCCCCCCGAAGACGCTCACTCACATCACGACGCATTTCTTCCAGTCGGCGAGCGGCAAATCGGCGCACAGGCACTTCGAGGAGGTTGCCGGCGAGATCGCCAACCTGATCACCGGCACCTTCGCCAACCAGCTCCAGTTCCATAACATCGACGTGCGCCTTTCCGCGCCCGAGTACAACGAGGAGGCCATGACGGCGCGCTCGCTGTACGACAACATCAACCTCTCGTTCAATTCGCGCTTCGGCGGTTTCGACCTCGACCTGTATTACCGGGAAGAGGGCTGAAAGCTGTCCCGTCGCGCTGCTAGCGCAACAGTCGCATGAGGTCGGCCGGGTGTTCCACGAGGATGTGGGCTCCCGCAGCGTCGAGCTCGTCGCGCTCGCGGTAGCCCCACAGCGCTCCCGCCGCATACATGCCTGCAGCGCGCGCCGTTTTCATGTCGATGGAGGTGTCTCCAAGGAAGATGATATCGGGCGGATCGACCTCAAGCGCGCGGGCGGTGAACAACGCCGACGCCGGATCGGGCTTGCGGGGAAACCTGTCGCTGAGGCCCAGCACCGAGTCGAATTGCCAGCGGTCGAGGATCGAGCCGATCATCAGCACCGTAAAATCGTGGGGCTTGTTGGAGAGCACCGCCGTCCGGATATCCCTGCGCTTCAGGTAATCAAGCAGCCCGGGGATGCCGGGGTAGGGCGTGCTGGTGCTGTTCCAGCGGACGGCGTACTCGTCGCGCACCATGTCCACAAAGAATTTCAGCGTGGAGGGGTTGTGCATGGATTCCGGGAGAAGCCTGCGCAGCGCCATCTCCATGCCGTCTCCGATGATGTAACGGAATTCGCTTCTTGGACGGTTCGGCAGGCCGCTACGTGCAAGCACCGCGTTGATGGAGTCGGCGAGGTCTCCGATGGTATCGAGCAGCGTTCCGTCGAGATCGAAGATGATGGCCCTGTATGGCATGAACAGTCTCCCTTGATTGCGGGGTCAGGCGACTTTACGCCTGCACATTTATCCGCCGCCGACGGGCGGGTCGAGCGGGACGATGATCACTTCACAGCCCAGATGGGCAAAGGCCATGTCGGGCAGGCTTTTCGGATTACGAACAAGGGTTTCCTTCTCCCCGCGCGAAAGTGATTTCACCATCGCCTCCACCTTCTGCGCCACCGAGCGCCCTCCCCCGATTCTCCAGGCGCGCAGGAGGCGCGTTGGAGGGAAGCTTTTCGTGTAGCGGCAGGCGGTGCCGCTCACATGGGCGCTGTAGCGCTTTCCGACGTCGCGGGCGATGCCGGTGTAGTAGGAGCCGTTGACGCACTCGATGATGTACAGTCCGTACTCGCTGGATGTGGTGTCGGGCATATCGCGCTTTTAATCCTGATCCCGCCGCTTCCCGTCCTGGAGGAAAAGCCTGAGCTCCAGGTCCTCCATGGTCTTGTCGAGAATTTTCCCGGTCCCCGCGGCCGCTGGATTGATTGAGATAGTAAGCGATGTCGAGCGCGGCGACGTCTCCGACGCGTGTGCTGAGAGCTCAATTGTGGCGAATGAGGCGTATCCCCAGAACAGGCAGTACTTTTGAATGCGGTAGTATCCGTAATCTGAGTCGATTCTTCCCGATTTCCCCGCGAGGAGATATCCGCGGGCGGGGTCTTTGGCTTTTATGCTGAAGGACTGCTTCGTGAGAACCGGTTCGAGCGCGTTGATCACCTCGATTCTGCCGTGTGCGAAGGTTTTGCTCCGGGTTGCGGCGTCAGACGGGCCGGCGGCCCGGGGCAGCACCACGCATCCCGCCCAGAGCGCAAGCGCGGCAGCGAACAGGATTGGTTTTGGCGGCCTTGCGTGCATGCGATACCTCCCCTCGACGGCGTGGTTGCGCGTCATTGCGGCGGGCGCGCGGTTATTTTTCCCAGCAGCCGAGCATCTCACCGATGTACATGCGGTGGTAGTCCCCTGACTGGTAATTGGGTGCGATTTCGGGCGAGAGAAAATTCCCCGGCTGGATGTCCTGAAAGTATATTTTCCGGCATTCCATCACCACCCTCGCCTCGTCGAAAAACACCGACCCGTGTTCTCCGGGCCGGGGGGTGATGCCGGTCTTCGCGACCTTGTCGGTGTCGCGCCCCGAATGGGCACCGCAGAACTGGAGCGCTTTCCGGTACTTTTCCTCGAAGAAAGAAAGGGTGAAAAACTCGGAGCGCTCCATGAATTCGTACGTGTAGCGCTGCGGCCGTATGAAGATGAAGCAGACGTTTTTATTCCACAGCACTCCAAGCCCTCCCCATGACGCGGTCATCGTGTTGAACGAGCCGGGATTGCCCGCGGTGATGAGCATCCAGTCGACCCCGATGAGCCGGAACGCGTTTTCCATCAGCTCTTTCGGCTCAACCCTTACGTATCCTTCCATTGTCCCTCCGTGCGCCATGGGTATGATGAGGCAGCGCGTCCATGATGAAAAACTAACGCATTCATTTCAAATCTTTTTACGGCGTGAAACGCGCCCCTTTCCGGCCGCCGGCTCCATCTCCCCCTCGCCATCGAGGTTCGCCGCGACGGCGGCCCGCATTGCACGGGCCAGCTCCTCAACGGTCGAATAGTGCGCCGGGTCGACGGGATCTCCAATTGCGATGGATCCTTTTTTGCCTCCGAAAAAATCCGGGAGGAACGAACCGGGAGGGAACACCTCCCATGAACCGTTGATGGAAACGGGAATGATCTTCACTCCCAGGTTTTTCGCGAGGTAGGCCGCGCCGGTCTTGAACTCGCCGAGCCTGCCGGTGCGGGAGCGCGTCCCTTCGGGGAATATTACCAGCGATTTTCCCTGGCGCAGAATGTCGGCGGACGCCTTGAGGGCCGGAAGCGAATTTTCCTGTTCAATGAAAATAACCGGAAGCACCGGGAACACGTAGCGCAAAAAGGAAAATTTCTTTTTGCCGGTTATGTAGATGTTTTCCCGGTATTTCGCCGGGAGCTGCGAGGCCATCCAGATAATGTCGAGATACGACTCGTGGTTGGCGATGATGATGCTGTTGTCGACGGACAGCCGCTCGGGGTGCGCCGTGTAGAGCTTCCAGCAGAGGCTGCTGATGATCCTCAAAAGCCCGAGTATCAGGTGGTGAAGCGGATTGAAGAAACGGTGCGCCCTGGTGGTGATCTCGCCCCGGAAGATGCGGTCCTCGAGCGTATGCTCCCGGCCCTCGGGGATGGCCGCGATGTAGAGCACAAGCTCTCCCAGCGTTTCCAGCTTCATCACGCGTCCTGCGTCGATGGTTACGCCGAGCTCGTCCTCCATGCGCACGATGAGCTCTATCGCGCCCAGCGAGTCGATGCCCAGGTCCGCCAGGGTCTGGTTGGTGAACAGCGTTTTCCGGCCGAGGGCCCGGTGCATTGCGGCGACGATGAGCTCCTCGCGCTGTGAGGCTCCGGCAAGCTCCTGCCGCAGCACCACGGAATCGTCGGGGCCCGTCTGGTAAAGCCCCCGTTCGAGGTTGTCGATGATTTCGCGGTAGAGTATCTTGCGCGTCGTGTTGACCGGAAGCGGGTCGAGCGAGACGGCGAACTGGCGCACGGCCCTGTATGCGGGCAGCATCAGGTTCATCTTCTGCATCTCGGAGCGGATGTGATCATAGGCGTTGCCCCCCTTGAATGACGGAACGATCACCGCGTACGCGCGCTCCCTGCCTTCGATGCGCCTGCCGAACACGGCGATTTCGGCGATCAGGGGGGATGAGCGGTAGTACGACTCAAGCTCCTCGGGGTAGACGTTCTTGCCGGAGTCGAGCACGATGACGTTCCTTGATCGTCCCGTGAGGAAGACGTTGCCGCGCCGGTCGAGCCTTCCCAAATCGCCCGTGTTGAAAAATCCCGCACTGTCGAACACTTCCGCGTTTGCCCGCTCATTTCTGTAATAGCCCGCCATCACTGAATCGCCCCGGAGCCAGACTTCCCCGATACCGTCGCGGTTGACATTTTTGATCAGGACCTCGTTGCCCGGGGTAGGTTTTCCCACCGATCCGATCGTGTTGCGGAGCGGATCGGGCAGGGTTATGGGGCCGGTGGTCTCGGTGAGCCCGTAGCCCTCGATGAGCGTGAGGCCGGCGTTGCGGTAGTACCTTGCGTACTTTCTTTTTAACGGCGCGCCGCCGCTGATGAAGAAGCGGTGGGACGGGCCGAAGATGTCGCGCACGGGTTTGAACACGGCGTGCGGAAGAATTGAAAGCCCGATTGCCCTGAAAAAGGGCGCCGTTTTCATGAAGAACATGAACACTCGGTATTTCGCCGCCGACTGGGATTTCACGCGGTTGATGATCGCGTCCATGAAAAGCTCCCAGAGCTGCGGCGCCGCCGGAAAGATGGTGATGGCATTGTCCGCCAGGCTTTTCATGATGTCCGGGCCCTTGAGCGAGGGCTGGAAGACAAGCGCGCCCCCGGCCGCGAAGGGGCCGATGAAGTTTGCGTCGAGCGCGTAGACGTGGAACAGCGGCAGGATGCATAGATTCATGTCGCCGGGGCCCAGGCGTAGGTATTCGGACGTGCTGATCGCGGTCCTGAAGATGTTCCGGTGCGTGAGCGTGACGATCTTGGGATTTCCCGTGGTGCCCGAGGTGAATACCAGGGACGCCACATGGCTTTCCTTCACAAGCGCCGGTTTCGCCCTGCCCGCATCTCCCGTACTCTTGCCCGGCCCCAGTTCGAACACCGGAAGCTTCGGCAGCTTTTTGCGCAGATCCTTTGTCGCGAAGGCCGCTTTCGCTTTCACCTTTTTGAGCATGGGAGCGTAATCTGCCGCCGGCAGGTTGACGTCAAGAGGCAGCACCACCGCGCCGATGATGGTGATCGCCATATAGGCAAGGCACCACTCGGCCGAGCCGGGAGCGAGCAGCGCAACCACGTCGCCTTCCCTGATCCCTTTTTTCTGAAGGAAATGAGCGCGCGCCATCGCCATGTCGAAGGCCTGCGAGTAGGTGATGTGATTGTCGAACAGCATGCAGTTCGCGTAGCTTTCGCAGCGCGACCTGTAGAACGAGTAAAGGTTTTCAATCATTCGCGTATCCCCGAAAAAAGTGTATGCGGGCCTTGTCCGGGCGGACCGTCATCCCGGTGAAAGCCTCTTTGTATGCCGGTTCCCCTATTCGGGATCCAGCTTGATCGAGCCGATGCGTCTTTCTATTTCAGCAAGACGGGCGGTCAGCCTGTCAAGCGTGTGTTCAATCCTGTCCCTTTCGGCCATGAGGTTCTGCATTTCACCGGAAGGATTTTTTCGGCGGGTGAACTCCGCCGCGACCATCTCGGGGCTCTGGCCTTCGAGAAAAAAACGCTCGGCCTCACGCGCGTCGTCCATGTCTTTCATGGCGGCGACGGCCTTCAGGTTTTCGTATCCGATCGCGGGATTGAGATCCATCGAGTGAATGCGCATGATGGTCTTCGCCGCCACTCTCTTGAGGCCGAGCTCGCGGTTGAGGTAGTCCTCGAAGTTGGCGCCCGTCTCCTCACACAGGGAGGCCGCCTCCAGCAGGAGCCGTCCGAACTCCTTCATCAGCTGCCCGTTGGCCGAGAGGTACTGCTCCCTGATGGTCGCGGTCAGCTCAACGAAGCGCGGATCCTGCCTGAACATGTTGACGTATATTCCTGCCCGCTCCGCGTCGAAGAGCAGGCGGTGGAGGATGTCGTAAAACTGTGTGGTGTGCGCCCGGCTCGTTATGGGAACGGGAGAGCGGGTGAACTGGATGTGGTGCGCGAACTCGTGAATGGCGGTGTACATCAGCGCGTTGTCATCGGTGAAGTTGTGGTTGTGGATGATGATTTCCCTGGTTTCAGGGTGGTAGAGGCCGTTCACCCTGTTGCTCTTCTTGCCTGAAAAGATCACTGAAAACTCCTCTACGTTCTTTTCAAGTGCGAGCAGCTTTTCCCTGACCTGGTCCTGGTTCACCTGTATGTCTCCCAAAGCATTCGTGTGAATATGTGTTTCCGGGGCGGCGTGCGAAATGCCCGCAATGCTATCATCACTGGTCGCGATTCGTCAATAACAAGTCCCGGACAAGCGCCTGGTTTGCGGTGTTTTTTGTGTTTGTATGTACAGTGAAAGTGTATTACGGTTTTTTTGATATTCAAAAATTTATGGTGAAAAGGCGGAGTGATTGCAGTCCGCCTGCGGTCATTGGATTCGGCCGGTTTCCTTCAGAATCCGCAGCGCCCGGATGGCGCTCGATTCCTTGTCCTTGATCTCGAGCATGAGGTCGAAATCGGCTTCGGGGCATTGGGCGATGAATTCACGGAACTGCGTTTCGTCCATGGACCCGGCGTGGCTTCCGGTCCGATTTCCGCGTTCCTGCTCGCTGTAATCGGCCATCGGCGGGCCGTCGGCGCGCTTCCAGGTTTTCATCGCGGAATCGAACGCCTCATCCATCGGCTCGCCCCTGTTGAGGCAGATGTGGTGAAAGCAGTCGAAGAGCACGGGCACTCCGGTTTCCGCGTGCAGGTCGAGGCAGTCGGCGAGGCAGAAGAGGCGGTCGTCGTTTTCGATGACCAGCCTGCCCGTTACGGCGCCGGGCAGGGAGCGGTATTCTCTGACGAACCTGCGCATGGCTGTGTCGCGGTCGCGATAGAGCCCGCCGACGTGAATCTGCACTTTTGCGTCAGGGCCGAGCTCCATGGCGTCCAGGAGGCGGCAGTGATATTCCAGCTCCGCGATGCTTCGCCGCACCACGTCTCTGTCCGGGGAGTTGATCAGCACGAACTGGTCGGGGTGCATGGACACGCGCATGTCGTGCAGGCGAACGAATGACCCGAGGGCGGCAAGGTCCCCGGCGAAACGATCGGCCCATTCGAAATCGCACACGGGATGAGAAGCGAATGGCACGGTGTCGGAGCTGATGCGGAAGAACAGAAGTCCCCGGGCGAGGTTGTATTCCAGGATGCGCGCCAGGCATGAGAGGTTTTCGCCGACCGCCCGCTCCATGCGCTCACGCGAGTACGAGGCGAGCCGGAAGGTGCGTCCGGCGCTGCACCCGACGGTCCGGTTGACGCACGGATACCCCACTCTCACCGATGACCGCGTAACAGCCTATTCCTCTCCCGCCGGAAGGGCCGTCCAGTCGATGGTGGCGCCGATGGATGCGGCCATTTTCTCCATCATCTGGTCGTCATGGTATTTCATTCCTGCGGGAATGGCGACCACCTGGTTTTCCTTCTGGACGAAGTAGAGACCGTCGTGATGCACGGCGGCCACGGTGCGCTCCTCGCCGTGCAGCTCAGGGTGGAAGTGTATCCGGCCGTTGCACACGCAGGTGTAGGTCTTTTCCGGGCTCTCGACGCCCACGAACAGCGACGTGCCGCGGATGCTGGCCGTTACGGTGCGGGTTGAGACCCTGAAGCTGTGTATGTTCTTCCGGTTTTTTATGATGGCGCCAAGAAATCCCCGCTTGAGCTCGATGAGCCCGTCGGTGGTTTTTATCTTGTAGACGAACAGGGTGTCGCTCTGAAGTGAGATGATGTTCCTTCCGTCAACAATCACCTGGCAGTGGGATTTCTCCTTGGTTTCCAGGATGTCATTGTAGTGGATCGGCGCATTGACGGACGCCGGCCTTCCGTTGAGGAACACGCTGCCGTCCACAAAGCTGATATAGGCGGGGACGTTGAACTGGGACTGGACCAGGCAGCCCGAGAGAAGGGCGGCGCAGAATGCCATGCACAGGGCTGCAGAATGTCGTATTGCTTTCATGGGTGACCTCCCGGACTGGATACCGGTTGAGTGTACCTGCTCAGGAAGCGCTGTCAATCATTTATCGATTGTGACGGTTAGGGCCCGTCCCTGCCGCGCTTCAGTGTTTCAAGGCACAGCTCGATTGCGCAGATGAGGCCGGCGAGGGCGGCGACATTGGAATCCCCGCATTCGCGGAGCATTCCCGCGGTGAAGCGTACTTCGGAGCCCGCGGCCTGGTCGTCCGACCATTCCCTCCATGCCCCTTCAAGCGCAAGGTACACCGCCCTGTCAAACACCTCGTCGGCCGTTTCGTTGAGGTATTGGATCAGGCCGTCGACCTGCCTCTGGTATTCCCCCCTGTCTCCCCGGCCTCCTGACAGATCGTACACTCTGCTCATAATGCGCCCTCCGCTGCGTGGCTGGTGCCGGCGCCATGGCGAAAAATCAGAAACCCGCTTTGAATAAGTGATTGCCTTTTCATCGAAACGAACATACATGGGCGAAATGAACGTAAGGCCGCGGGGTGATCGCCGTGCCGCTTCCCGCCACCAGTATACGGATGACAGACGAGGAAAGGCAAAAGATTTTCGCGATGAATGCGTCGCCAATTCATGAGATAGGAAAAACATCGTACCTCAGAGGGCTCCAGTGCGCCCGCTCGCTTGTCCTGCATCGCCGGCATCCGGAACTCCGTGACACGCCCGGGCCCGGGCTTGAGGCGCGAACATTGTCGGGAAAAGAGGTGGAGCGCTGCGCCCGTTCGCTGTTTCCGGGAGGAGTGATTGCAGGTGACGACGTTGCGGGTAATCCTGAAGGGGCGCTTCGCCGCACCCGCGAGCTCATTGAAGAGCGCCGCCCCGTGCTGTATGAGGCGGCGTTTCTGCAGGATGGCGTGATCTGCGTCGTTGATATTCTTGTCCTCGGGGAGAGGGGATGGCGCGCCTATGAAGTGAAAAGCGGGACCGGAATGCGCCCTTCGTACATTGACGACGTGTCGTTGCAGTACCTCGTCATGAGGCGCTGCGGCCTGCCTCTCGAATCGTTCAGCCTGCTTTACCTGAACAGGAGTTACGTCAGGACGCGCGGGATCGAGCCGCGCGCGATGTTCGTCGAAAAGGCGGTGCTTGACCGCGCCATCAAAAACCTTGACTCGACCGGGGAGAACATCGCAAGGCTCAAGCGGGCACTGGGCGAGCCCGGAATTCCCGATGCCGACATCGGCGAGCGCTGTTTCGCCCCGTACCGCTGCGATTTTATCGCCCACTGCTGGGGAGGTGTTCCGGAAGACTCGGTGTTCGAGCTCGCCGGGCTGCCCCGCTGGAGGGCGCGCGAGCTCTACGGGCGCGGCATCAGAACGATCGCAGACATTCCGCCGCAGGAGCCTCTTACTGAAGCGCAGCGAATCCAGCGCGACTGCCTCATCAACCGCGAGGACCATGTCGACGTGAGCGGGATTGCGGCGTTCGTGAATTCGCTGAAATATCCCCTTCTGTTCATGGATTTCGAGGCAGTGATGCCCGCAGTGCCGCTCTACGAGCGCACCTCGCCGTATCAGCACATTCCTTTCCAGTATTCCGTGCATTCGGTGGAAAGGCCCGGGGCGGGCCCGCGCCACCGCGAGTTTCTGAGCGACGGAAAGGGCGATCCCCGGCGCGAGTTCGCCATGCGGCTGATCGAGGACACCCGCGGCGTGGGGGATATCATCGTGTACGGCGAACCGTTTGAGCGGTCGGTTCTCCTGGCGCTCGCCGCTTTTTTCCCGGAATGGGCGAATGACCTGCGCGACCGGGCCGGGCGCCTGAGGGATTTGATGCTGCCGTTCAGAAACCATCATTACTACACCCGCGCGATGAGGGGGCATTGCTCGCTGAAGCGGGTGCTGCCGGCCCTTGTCCCCGGGGCCGAATACGGACGGCTTGCGGTATGCGACGGTTTTGCCGCGCAGCGTGCGTTCCTGGAGCTTGTTGAATGCGGAGATTGTGCGCGGGCCGCCGGGCTGCGGGAAGGGCTTCGGGAATACTGCGCGCTTGACACGCTTGGAATGGCGCTCATAGTTGAGAGGATGCGGGGCATTGCGCAGAAAGGCGAAACCTCCCATGCCGGGGGCGGGCCGGCATGAGGGTGTTGAGTTTTATCGCATGCGCGCTTGTGTCCACCGCAGTGCTTGTGTCCGCCCGCGCTGCGGAGATTCCCGTTGTCCCCGGCCTCTTATTCACGCCTGAAGAGATGAAGCGCGTGCGCGCGGGAGAGGTGCTCACGCGGGTGCGCCTTCAGGGCAACAGCAATTATAACATGAAAAGCACCCATGAGCGGATTGCAGTTCCCAAAACCGCCTATACGTATCCCGCCCTGGGGAACCACGAGATGGTTGCCGAGGAAAGGGCGTTCATACCCTTCCAGGATGAGCCGAAGGCCAGGCTGCATTCGTACAACCTGCTTCTGGATCACACGCTGATGAGCGGCATGAAATACTATTCCCACACGGCTGGCAGGGTCGAGCCGCTGATACTCGAGGGGTGCAGGATCCACGCGCCCACGAGGTTTCGCAGGCTGCGCGCCCGGCCCGTCAAGGCGATCGAGCCCAGGCACACCGGCTATTTTTTCGTGCGGGACAACCGGCTGGGAGTGCTGGTGTTCAGGACGGATCTTTTCAGCTTGGGCAGGGATTTTATCATCAGGAGCGTATCCGAGGCGCCTGTGACCAGGCTTGGCGTGGAGGTGAGCGGGAAGGGGGATTTCACCATGGTGACGTTCCTGATGTACGACGGGGATGCAGCCGGTTTCTATTATTACTCGCTGCACGCATTGCGCATCAGGAGCTACCTGCTGCTGAAGTCGGGCACGCTTTCCTCAAAAAGCTTCGCCAACCGAATCAGGGCCTACACCGTATTCACCGCCAGGCTGTTCGGGCATAACTGGCAGGACAGGCTGGAAGCCGCGAAGTGAGCGTAAATTAGTGATTGATTTTTTCACGATTTTTTATTTGATATCTGATGTAAAATGTGTATTTTTACCCTGTCATGTTCCCTGCCGGATATCCCCGGCGCAGGGAATTGTGCAATTATTCGGGGAAACTCAACTCTTTTTAAAGGTGACATGAGATGAACAAGCAATCACGCGCGTCCTTGCTGTTGAGGCGGGCCCTTGTGCCGGCCATCTTTCTTCTTCTTTGTCTCGGTGGTTTCGGCTACTTCAGCGGGCCAGCCGGGCATTTCTCTCTGTTGCCGGAAGCGAATGCGCAGATGGGCACGTCTTCGCAGATTTCCGGTATGAGAAACATCCTCGATTTCGCGGATGAGGCTCAGGCTAAAGGCTATCGAATCACCAACATCCCGAGGCAGCAGTTTGTGACCATGCAGATCAACGCCGCAGGAGCGCAGGTGGTGCGCCTTCCCGTGCCGCTGTTCGGCGAGACCAAGGAGGGCGTTGTGCACGTGAGCGCGTATATGCCGACCAACACCCCCCGCGGCCGCTCGACTGTGTACTTATGGAAAAACGGGCAAACGATCCCGATCAGCAGGGACGCCGCCGCCAATAACGAAGTGATGGGCCAGCTGGTGCTCGGCAGCGGGGACAATTACCTCGCCGTTGCCGTCAAGGTGGACAACCAGTGGTGGGGGCGCAGCCGCGTGGTGAAGGTCAACTCGCCGGGCGGGGAGGTGCCGAAAGTCGAGCCTCAGCCGGCCCCTCCATCCGACTTCTGGGACGAGGCAAACTCCAAGGGCTACAATCCCCCCGCGAAGCAGCCGGTGAAGGGCTTCATCTCCTTCGCGTCAAGTAGCAGGGGAAATATCATCACCAACATCCCCTCCCCGTTGAGCGGTCGCACCAGCGAAGGGTTTGCAGACCTCAACATCGCGCTGCCTCCCGACACGCCGCGCGGAGCCGACGTGTTTGTATGGAACAATGGCAATGGCTCGCTCGTGCGCAGGAACGCAACGCCCAGCGCCAGAATCCTCACGCAGACGGTGCTTTCCCGTGGCGACAACTACATCTGCGTAGCAGTCAACAGGGGCGGCAGGTACTGGGGCCGTTCGCCGATGGTGAAGGTGAACTCGACCGTCAACGCGTCTGTGGCCCGCTTCGAGCTCAGCTGGGACGGCCCGGG
>CAZPZJ010000079.1:0-14667 GCA_964591055.1 uncultured Leptospiraceae bacterium | reverse complement strand
TGCGAGCCGTTGTGATGGATGCTGACCACCAGGCGGGGCGAGAACTCGCGCGCCATGGCAATCCGCTTTTCCAGCGGCACGTCCACATCCCTTCGGCGGGAGAGCTTCACTTCAGCACCGGCGCGCTTCAGCATGTCCTCGAGGATGAGCGCAACGGCGAGGTTGACTCTCTCCTCGGCGATCCCACCCGGCCCGCAGCGCACGGGATCGCGTTCGGCGCTTCCCCCGTGACCGGCATCAACGAATATCCTGACGGATTTCAACTGCGGGTACGAGCCGAGATCGATGGGTCCCGTATAGCGCTTCTTCATGCCGCATCCAGCCATGGCCGTGACCGCCAGCGTCAGCGCGAGAACTGCGCTCCATCGCGCCCGGCGTCTTTCAGGCGACCGCGATCGGCCCATGGGCCCTCCCTTCTATGAACTGGCGTATCGACGCGTCTTCGCACTCCCGCAGCTCCGCGGGCGTGCCGGTGAATGCAATTACACCGTCGAGCAGCATGGCGACCCTGTCGGCGATGCGGTAGACGGAATTCATATCGTGTGTCACCACGATCGAGGTGATGCCGAAGGTGTCGCGCATCTTGACGATCAGGCGGTCGACCGCGCCGCCGGTGATGGGATCGACGCCGGTGGTGGGCTCGTCGTAGAGCATGATCTCGGGTCGGAGGGCGATTGAGCGCGCAAGCCCCACCCGCTTCTGCATCCCCCCCGAAAGCTCGGAGGGACGGCGGCGCTCAACGCCGCGGAGCCCCACGTGCAGGAGCATCTCGGGCACCATCCGCGCGATCTCGTCCTCTCCCATCTTCGCGCGCCGCAGGCCGAAGGCAACATTGTCGTAGATATCCATGGAGTCAAAGAGGGCGGCGCCCTGGAACAGCACGCCGAACTTCCGCCTCAGGCCGGTGCGCGTCATTTCATCGGCCGACGTGAAATCCACCCCGTCCACGACAATCCTGCCGCTGTCCGGGGTGATGATGCCGATGAGCGTTTTCAGAATCACCGATTTCCCGGTGCCGCTTTTTCCGATCACGCACAATATCTCACCCCGGCGCACTCCGAGGTTCACCCCCGCCAGCACCGTCTTCGGCCCGAAGGACTTGCGCAGGTCTTCGATAAGGATTATTTCATTCATTAATAAAGGGGATCACGCATTAGTCACAACTCAACCGCTAAACATCTGACCATATTGGCGATTAAAGTCAAGAAGAAATAACACCCGCTTTGCCGAATGACCGCTTCTCATCCCGCCGCCGGCTTATACCAGGCGCCGCCGTCGCTCAGCGCGCGAACCGGGCCCTCCGCGCGTAGAAAGATAATAAAAACATGTATATACAAAATATTCTTAATATTTTTTTACATGGCGGCTCCGGGCTTTAAAAAAAACAAAGGCCTCGCTGAAAGTCGCGCTACTGTTACTAGTACCATATTCCGGGAGGAGAAGAACATGGGGTACAGGAAAGAGTACGCTGACAAGCTGGTATCGGCCGCCGAGGCCGCGGCAATGGTGAATTCGGGTGATGTGGTCGAGTACGGCCAGTTCAACGGTAAGCCAGTCGTCTTTGATGCGGCGCTCGCGGCAAGGGCGCAGGGCCTTCGGGACGTGAACGTGATCTCGGGAGTGTGCGTGCCCCCGGTCCCGGAAACGTCAAAGCACCCGGACAGCTTTGTCTTTACCGATCTCCACTGGACGGGGCTCACAAGGGTGATGGACCAGCAATCCACGGTGTATTACGGACCTGTGACATTCAGGAAAATTCCGGACTACATGCGCACCTACGAAGCGCCCCGGCACTGGCGCTCCTGCTACTATGACGATCCCGCCAGAGGGGAGCGCACCAAGAGGGTGTTCATCGCCCGCGTCGCCCCGATGGACGAACACGGCAATTTCAACTTCGGGCCCCACAACTCCTACCAGTCGGCCGCATTCGAGGCGTGCGACCTCGCAATCGTCGAGGTGAACGCCAGCATGCCGGTCTGCATGGGCGGCAGCGAGGAATCCATCCACATATCCCGTGTCGACAGGATCATCGAGGATCCCGCAAACACGCCGCTTTTCGCGCCCGAGCCCGAACAGCCGACAGAGGTAGAAAAGAAGATCGCCGAAAACGTGATGCAATACATTCATGACGGCAGCTGCGTGCAGCTCGGCATCGGGGGGCTGCCCAACGCGATCGGGAAGATGATCGCGGCGTCGGATCTCAAGGATCTCGGCGGCCACACCGAGATGCTCGTGGACACCTACGTGGATCTCTTCGAGTCCGGCAAGCTCACCAACAGCAGGAAGGCCATCGACCGTCACCGGACCGCCTTCACTTTTGCTCTGGGCAGCACACGCCTGTACGACTTCATGAACATGAACTCGGCCATCGCGTCGTACCCCGCCGATTACACCAACGACGCCGCAGTGATCAGCGCAATCGACAACTTCATCAGCATCAACAGCGCCCTGCAGGTGGACCTCTTCACTCAGATCAACGCGGAGTGCGCGGTGGTTGACGGCGTCACCCGCCAGATTTCCGGCAACGGGGGCATGACGGATTTCGTGTATTTTTCACAGCTCTCAAAGGGGGGCAAAAGCTTCATCTGCCTCAACTCCACCATGAAGGGCAGGGACGGCGTCGTGCGCTCGCGCATCGTACCATCGTTTGAGCCCGGCACCATCGTAACCATCTCGCGCCAGCTGGTGGATTACCTTGTTACCGAGTACGGCGTGGTCAAGCTTGGCGCCAATCCCACCTGGCAGCGCGCCGAAAAGCTCATCAGTATTGCGCACCCCGATTTCCGGGACGATCTCATAAAAGAGGCCCAGCGGATGAACATCTGGAGACGCTCCAACAGGAAGTGATGCAGCTTTGACATATCATCCGTATCAGCCGTTTTCTTCCAAGCCCCGTTCGTCAGCGGGGCTTGTCTGCTTTTCACGGAAAACACACATCATTTTCGCATTGTTGTTGACATGTATATATATTATACATACTGTCGCTGGCCATGAATCCTTTCCCATTTCACCATCACCAGGAAGCATTATGAAAGCGCTCTATTTCGACAACGACCTGAAAAAAATCGCCCTGCTCAAAATCGCTTCCAGGTTCTCGAAACACGCCCCCTTCTGGCCCATCGCGCCGGTGCGCTACGACGAGGTTCCCGAGCACGGACTTCCCGGCCCGAACTGGCTCCGGGTGAAGAACATCGCCTGCGGCCTGTGCGGCTCGGACATTCACTTCCTCTACATGGACATGGCGACCGATTGCTTTCCCGCGGGGCTTCCCGGCATTTCACGCAAGTTTCTGGGCCACGAACTGGTGGGAGAGGTGATTGAACGCGGCGCGAACGTCAAAGACTTCAGCCCCGGCGATCGCGTCGCGCTTCGCATCGACTGGCCTTCCTGTTTTCAGCTCGAGATATCGCCACCCTGCCCGCAGTGCGCGCGCGGCAGCTACATGCTCTGCGAAAACATCGGCAAGAAGAGTCTGCCCGTAAGGGACACGGGCGGGGGATTTTCCCCGGCCATGCTGATGCACAAAACGCAGCCATTTAAAATACCATCGAAGCTCACCGACGACCAGGCCGTGCTCCTTGAGCCGCTCGCCTGCGCCGTCCACGGCGTGCACCATGAAAAACCCAAAAGGAACGACCGCGTGCTTGTGATCGGATGCGGCACCATAGGCCTTTTCACCATCGCCGTGGCGCGCGCCCTTGAACCGTCATCCCGCATCACCGCGCTCGCGCGCTACCCGTTTCAGGCCGAGCTTGCGAAGAGCATGGGCGCACACGAGGTTATACTGGGCAAATCCGGCGTGTTCCGCGCCCTCGCCGAGCTCACCGGCGCGACGTATTGGCGGGGCTACTTCAACAACGAGATACTGCTCGGAGGCTTCGACCTCGTCTATGACACCGTGGGCAACGACGCCAGTATCTCGGACGGCATCCGCTGGGTGAGGGGAGGCGGCGCCTTCGTCATCATCGGGATCAACTTCAACCCGGGCAGGATCGACTACACCCCGGTCTGGAACCAGGAGATACACCTCACGGGCATCAACTGCCACGCCATGGACGCACCGGGCAAATCCTCGTTCGACATCGCTGCCTCCATGCTCGCGACCGGAAAGGTAAAGACCGACGGCATTATCACGCACCGCTTCCCGATGCATCGCTTCAGGGAAGCTGTTGAAACGTTCCTGTCCAAAGGCGACAGGGGCGCCGTCAAGATCGTGATCGACCACTGAAGGGCCCGCGGACCCGGAAACGTCGCTGCGCCGAACATTTTCAGCGTTAATTGTTATTTTTATTTACTTCTATTCACGCCCCTGTATACTCCTGCAAACGGGAAAAGTGTGAGAGAATGAAGCTGAGCAATGAAGCGCGGGTGGGGATGCTTGTCACGGTGAGTTTCACGGTGTTCATCGTGCTGGTGGGCGTCCTTGCGAAAATCAATATCGCCAGATCGGGCTACAACCTCCGCATCTACTTCGGCTTTCTCGGTGACCTGCGCAAAGGCGCGCCGGTGCGCGTGGCGGGCGGCATCAACATCGGCCAGGTGATCGACATATCGCAGAGCGGCGAAAAGTCCGAGGTCAAAGTATGGATCGACCGCAAGTACCGTCTTGTTAAAACCGCCCGCTTCGCCATCTTCACCACCGGCATCATAGGCGAAAAGTACATCAACGTGTTCGTGCCTCCCTCCATCGGCGTGGAGGAGTACTACCGCGACGGCGACATGGTCTACGGCCTCGACCCCCCGAGCTTTGACCAGATGATGCTCACCTTCCAGGGATTTTTACAGAAAGACGGCAGCCAGGTGCTGGCGGAGATTTTCCAGAACTCCAACAAGTTTGTCGCCAATCTTAACAAGATGACGTACGACAACAGGGACGACATCCGCACGTCGGTGCTTTTAATCCGGAACACCATGGCGACGCTCTCTATCAAATCGGTGCAGCTGATGGACCAGCTCAACCAGCTCACCCGGAACATGGCCGACCTCTCAGAGAAAAACAAGCAGGACATTTCCATTACGCTCCAGCAGATGTCCGAGACCACAAGGAACCTTAACAAGATCATCAACAAGATCGAGTCGGGGCGCGGCACGCTGGGGAAGCTTCTTGCCGACGAGGAGGTGTACAACAATATCCGCGACGCCTCGGTGTTCGCCCGCGACCTGTTCCTCTCGCTCAAGCAGGATCCCTCCAAGCTCTTCTTCAGGCCCAAAAACTGACATGGCAAAACGCCGGCAATCATACCGCTGCGTTTCGTGCGGCGAGGATTTCTCGAAATGGCTGGGGCGCTGCCCGGCCTGCGGGGAGTGGAATTCCATAGAAGAGTCGCTTCCGCAGCGGAACGACGCTCCCGCCGATGGCGCGCATGCCTCCCTGCTTTCATCATTCGGCGCGGACGAGGTGTCGCGAATGCGCACCGGCCTCGGGGAGTTCGACCTGGTGTGCGGCGGAGGGATAGTGCCCGGGTCGGTCATCCTCGTCGGCGGGGAGCCCGGCATCGGCAAATCCACCCTGGCGCTCCAGATCGCGGGCGCATTCAACTCGCTGTACATCTCCGGCGAGGAGTCCCCGGCCCAGCTTCGGCAGCGCGCCGACCGCCTGGGAGTCGATCCGTCGCGCATTGCCGTCTCCACTATCACCACGCTCCCGCACATCCAGGCGACCATCGAGAAGAGCAGGCCCGAATGCGTGCTGGTCGACTCCATCCAGACGCTGTCCGTTCCCGACACGGGAGGAGTGGCCGGGTCGGTGTCGCAGATACGCGAATCCACCGCCCGCCTTATAGAAATCGCCAAGAAGCTTTCGATCCCGATTCTCATCGTGGGGCACATCACCAAGGACGGGTACATCGCCGGGCCCAAGATGCTGGAGCACCTGGTTGACACCGTGCTCTATTTCGAGGGCGATTTTTCACGCGACTACCGCCTTCTTCGATCGTTCAAGAACCGCTTCGGATCAATCAACGAGATAGGCCTTTTCCGGATGTCGGAAAAGGGGCTCGAGGAAATTGCCGACCGCAACAGCCTCTTCCTGAATCCCTACACCTCGCGAGCGCCGGGAAGCGCCGTCTCGGCCGCAGTGGAGGGATCGCGCATCATTCTGTTCGAGGTGCAGGCGCTGGTCTCGTTCACCAGCTTCAGCAATCCCAGGCGCATGGCGGACGGGTTCGATGCCAACCGCGCCATCCTGATCGCCGCAGTGCTCGAAAAGCACGCCGGCCTCAAGCTCTCGAGCTTCGACCTGTTTATCAACGTGGCGGGAGGCTTCACCATCAACGAAACCGCCGCCGACATCGCGGTGGCCGCCGCGATCGCGTCAAGCCTCAGGGAAAAATCCGTTCCCGACCGCACCGGCTTTCTGGGTGAGATTTCACTCTCCGGCGAGGTCCGGCCGGTGACGCAGTGCCGGCGCAGAGTAGCCGAATTCATTCACGCGGGATTTGAAACGCTCATAGTCGCGGAAGCGGACAGGGGGGAAGCCGTTCAGGCGGGATTCCGGGGAGAGGTGATCGGCGTCAAAAACATCAGCGCAGTCATTTCATCAATTGAATAAAAAAATCCCGGCGCGCATCACCGGGATTTTCACTTTCAACGACCCTCTGCCGATCAGTGACCGTGCGACACCGGCGCCGGCTGCTCCGGCTCCTTTTCTACACTGGTATCGATGTTCAGGATGCTGTACAGCGCACAGTAGCCGCTGAAGCTGCTGTAAAACATCGCGAGGCTGATCACCAGAAACACCACCGCCCCGACAACCCCCACTTCAAGCGTGGGAATGTTGAGTAACGCCGCAAGGCCGAGGATGAAGCGGATATACCTGTCTGTCTGTCCAACATTCTTCTTCATAATGCCTGCTCCTTGAAAATTTTATTATAGAAAGATGAATAAAAACGCGATATACAGGTTATTGTGGCTCCGGGGCCTTCAATGCCCGAATCCCGGTAGCATTAAAATGTCAGTCTCACAATATGTCAATATTTTTTGTCAGGTAGAATTCTTCTCATGAAGATCGATATATACCGCGAAGACACCCTCGTTGTTATCCGGGTGATTGGCCGCTTCGACATCAATGAAGTCCACGCATTTGAATCGATGCTTCACTCTCAGATAGAGTCAAATCCCGCGGTGATCGCGTTCCGCCTCAGGGAATGCACCTACATCGACTCGTCCGCGATCGTGACATTCGTCCGCTTCATGAACCTGGCGAAGCGCCACGACATCGACATGGTCTGCTACGACCTCAACGAAAACATTGCGAAGATATTCCGCATATCCAAGCTCGATTCCTACGTGCAAATCCTCACCGAGGAGCAATTCCTGGACAAGTACGTGAAAAGCTGATTCTCTCAGTAGATCAGGCCCACACGCTCCCGCACCACGGAGAGCGTTTTCGCCGCCTCGTTGCGCGTCTTCTGCGCTCCCTTCTTCATGATGTTCATGATCTCTCCGATGTCGGCCGCAAGCTCCGATCGCCTGTCCCTGAAGGGCCTGAAATAATCCCAGATCATGCCGAAGAGCTCCTTCTTCACCTCGCCGTACCCCATGCCGCCGGCAAGGTACCGGCCGCGCATCGATTCGATCTTCGCCCCGTCGGCGAACAGCCGGTACAGCGCGAACAGGTTGCACGCGTCCGGGTCCTTGGGCTCCTGGACGGTTTTCGAGTCGGTCACGATCTTCATTACCTTCTTTTTCAGCGTTTTTTCGTCCTCGAAGATGTTGATGGTGTTGCCGTAGCTCTTGGACATCTTGAGGCCGTCAATCCCGGGGATCACCGCGATTTCCTCCTGGATGAGCGCTTCCGGGAGCGTAAACGTCTCGCCGTAGACGCCGTTGAAGCGCTCCGCGATGTCCCGTGTGATCTCGACATGCTGCTTCTGGTCCTTGCCCACGGGTATGATCTGCGCCTGGTACAGCAGGATGTCGGCGGCCATGAGCACCGGGTAGGTGAAAAGTCCGCAGTTGGGCACCAGCCCTTTCGCGATCTTGTCCTTGAAGCTGTGGCTGCGCTCCAGAAGGCCTATCGACGTCTGGCAGCCGAGAATCCAGGTGAGCTCGGTGACTTCCGGCACGTCCGACTGCACCCAGAAAAAGCACTTTTCAGGATCAAGGCCGAGGGCCAGAAAATCGAGTATTGCCGAAATTGTGTTGTCCTTCAGCTCCTTCCTGTCGGTGACGGTGGTAAGCGCGTGATAGTTGACTATGAAACAGAAGAGCTCATGCTCATTCTGGAATTCGATCATTTTTTTCATCATCGCGAAGTAGTTGCCGATGTGCAGCACTCCGGACGGCTGTATTCCGGACAGTATCCTTGCCATGTAAATCTCCATTCCTGAGAATAACCCCGGTTCGCCTGCCATGCTGCCGACGTGAAAAGCGGGCTTCTGTTCCGGGGCGGCTCAACATTGAGCGTGTCGACCGTTTTAATCAAGAAAAAATTCACACTCCCGACATGACGCGTCCCGCACCGTTTGTGCCCCACAATGCGGCCTGCACGCGACGCGGTATAAATGCTTGACATATAATCAATAGCCAAAATACACTGCATAGTGTTGGTTCCGGACCTTAAAACTGGGCGTGACGGAGCGTAGAAACCCCGGCTGGTCGAATTTGCCCGCGGCAGGAGCATGTCAATGGATAATTACAGCGTGTCACTGGACACGATCGACGGCATCCCGGTACTCATCGTCGAAGGAGACATGACTTCCGAATCTGACAGTGATGTCATGAAGGCCTATAACGAAGTCAAGAAGATGCAAACCCCCAAGAACATCATCATCAACTTCGAAAAGACCAAGTACATCAACTCGGCGGGCATCGCGTCCCTGATCAACATCATCCAGGACCTGCAGGAATCGGGAGGCAAAATCACGTTTGTCGGGCTTACCAACCATTTCAAAAAGGTGATGGACATCGTCGGCATTTCAGACTTCGTCAACATCTACAACACCAACCGCGAAGCGCTCGACAACCTGGAAAAGTAAGCCGCACCCTCAGCGGCTCCACGCGGCGATAACCTCCTCAAGCGGCGTCAGGCGCGGCTCCTGGCCGCTCCTCTGAATGACGTTTTTTCTCATCGAATTGACCGGAACCGGGTAATCAGTGTTGTAGTGCAGCCCCCTGCTTTCCTTCCTGTTCATGGCGCCGGTGATTATGAGCATCGCCACGGTCGCGAGGTTTCTGAGCTCAACCGTGCCCGCCGATATGGTGCTCCTCTTGTAGTAGTCCTGGATTTCCTCGGTGAGAAGCGCGATGCGCCGGTACGCGCGCTGAAGCCTGAGATTGGAGCGGACGATGCCCACGTAATCCCACATGAGCCTTTTCACGTCCTCGATGTTGTGCTGTATGAGCACCCACTCCTCGATATCAAAGGTGCCCTCCTTGTTCCAGTGGGGAAAGTCCGGTATTCGCGTGTTCCAGTACAGATCCCTGTGCTCCATGATGTACTCGATCGCCCGGTGCGAGAACACGATGCCCTCCAGCAGTGAATTGCTCGCAAGCCGGTTCGCGCCGTGCACGCCGGTGCAGGCCGTCTCTCCCGAGACGAAGAGGTTTTCGATCGACGTCCTCCCATGCAGGTCGGACACCACGCCGCCGCAGATGAAATGCACCGCGGGGACCACGGGAATGGGCTCACTGGCGATGTCGATGCCGTCCCGCCGGCACTGCTCGTAGATGTTGGGAAATCGCTTCATCAGAAACTCGCGTCCCTTGAACGAGATGTCGAGCAGCACGTGCCGATCACCGTGCTTTTTAAGCTCCCGGTCGATGGCGCGGGCGACGATGTCCCTGGGCGCGAGTTCCTTCATGGGATGCTCTCCCTCCATGAAGCGCTGCCCCTTCAGGTTGAGGAGGACAGCCCCTTCCCCGCGCACCGCCTCGCTGATGAGAAACGAGCGGCCTGACTGCTTTTCCCTGTACAGCGCGGTGGGATGGAACTGGATGAACTCCATGTCCGCAACCGGCGCCCCGGCGCGGTAGGCGGTGGAGATCCCGTCCCCCGTGGCGATGTCGGGATTGGTGGTGTGCAGATACACCTGCCCCGCGCCGCCCGTCGCGATCAGCGTCACTCTCGCGTTGAAGACATGCACGGCGCCGGAGGTGTTGTCAAGCACGTACGCACCGTAGCAGGTGATTCTTCCGCTCGACCCTGGAATGCTCTCTTCGGCGGAAAGGAAGCTCAGCTGGTGTTCGGTGAGAAGGTCGATCGCGGTGTGGTCCTCGAAGATGGAAACGCCCTGAATTGAAGACGCCCTGTCGAGCAGCGCGCGCTCTACCTCCGCCCCGGTGAGGTCAGTGGCGTGCACGATGCGGTTGCGGGAATGCCCGCCTTCCCTGCCGAGATCGAGCACCTCCTGGCCTTCCACGTCCTTTTTCGTCGAAAACCGCGCACCCCACTCGATGAGCTCGCGGATTCGGTCAGGCCCGCTGCCGACCAGTATCTCGACCGCCTTCTCGTAGCAGAGCCCCGCGCCCGAGCGGAGCGTATCCTGCACGTGCTCCTGCGTCGAATCGTCCTTGGAAAGCACCGACGCGATGCCGCCCTGCGCGTAGTTGGTGCTGGAATCGAAGTCCTTCTTCTTGGTGACGACGTTCACCGAGCCGTAGCTCGAAGCCTTGATGGCGAACGCGAGTCCCGCGATGCCGCTGCCTATGACAAGAAAATCGGATTCAAACCTCTTTGCAACCATCACCTGCCTCCGGTGCGTCGAATCGAAAGGTACGATTCCAGCACGCTGTCCTGAATCGTGGAAATGTTTTCACCGCGCAGCTTCGCGACAAACGCGTAGGTATGCGCCACGTAATCCGGCCTGTTTTTCGTTCCGCGGTGCGGGACCGGCGTGAGAAACGGCGCATCGGTCTCCAGCAGCAGGCGGTCGAGCGGCACGTACGACGCCGCCTCGTGGAGGTCGGCCGCCTTGCTGTAGGTGAGGTTACCCGCGAACGAGATGTAGAATCCCAGGTCAAGGTACTCGCGCGCCCGCTCCCTCCCCCCGGCGAAGCAGTGCATAATGCCGGACGACGGCCTTTTCCTCTTCAATATCTCCATGGTGTCATCGTACGCGTCGCGGGAGTGCACGATCAGCGGAAGGCCGTGCCGTGCTGCGAGATCTATCTGGAACTCGAACGAGCGCCGCTGTTCGTCCGCGGGCCTGCGCAGCCGGTAGTAATCGAGCCCGGTTTCGCCGATGCCGAACAGAAGGTCTGCGTCGGGAGAGCAAAGCGTCATGCTGACGAAGGACGCCAGCTCTTCAAGATTATTTCCGGACGCCGGTGAGGAGGGGTGGATGCCCGCCGTAAACACGACGTTCATTCCCCGGTTGCGTCTTGCGAAATCCAGCGACCACGCAAGGCCTCCGGTGTCGATCGACACCTGCACGGCATGCGCCACGCCGGCGTCCCGAAGCGACGCCGTCAGCGACTCTTCGCTCGCGCCCTCCTCGACGCACAGGTCGAAATGCGCGTGCGTGTCCACAAACACGCCGCTTCCGGCGTCTCTTCCTTTCATCGCACGATCTCTGTCCCGATCCCGGCGTCGGTGAATATTTCAAGCAGCACGGCGTGCTCCACGCGCCCGTCGATGATGTGCGTTTTGCTGACGCCCCCCTCGATGGCCTCAAGGCAGCAGTTGACTTTGGGAATCATGCCGCCGGTAATCACCCCGCGCTCAATGAGGTCAAGGCATTCACCTTTCCGCAGGGTGGAGGCGAGATCCCCGTCCACCTTGACCCCTTCCACGTCGGTGAGCAGTATGAATTTTTCCGCCCTGAGCGCCTCGGCGATCTTGCCCGCCGCGATGTCGGCGTTGATGTTGTAGGTGCGTCCCTCCTCGTCATAGCCGACGGGGGCGATCACCGGGATGAATTTTTCTCGGTCAAGCGTTTCAATCACGCGGGGGTCCACCCTCCTGACGGTGCCGACGAGCCCTATGTCGATGTCACGCCCGTTTTCGCGGTGTCGGATCTTCTCAGCCAGCAGAAGCCCCCCGTCCTTGCCCGAAAGCCCCACGGCCCTGCCGCCAACTATGTTGATGTTGTTGACGATCTCCTTGTTCACGTCGCCCACCAGCACCATTTCGACGACGCTCATGGTCTCCTCGTCGGTGACGCGCATGCCGCCGACAAACTCCGACTTCTTGCCGATCCGGTCGAGCAGCCGGCCAATCTGCGGGCCGCCGCCGTGAACAATCACCGGATTGATGCCCACGTATTTCAGCAGCACCATGTCGAGCGCGAACGAGCGGCGCAGCGCTTCTTCGCTCATCGCATGCCCGCCATACTTGATCACGACGGTTTTGCCGTAAAACTGCCTGATGTAGGGAAACGACTCCGTGAGGGTATTGACTTTCTCGATATATCTTTGCATGCGGGGCGCACCTTGTCACCTGTTCTTATGCGGGAACGATAGAGGAATGGAAAGAGCTGTCAAACAGAATATTTGTTTCCGCGCGACATGGCAGGCGCGGGGGACGGCAAAGACGCCGTCCCCGGTTGCGCACTGCATCGACTCTTCAAACATCAATACCGCCAGCCGAGAATTCCCAGCGCAAGGATGTTCATCAACACCGGCACCGCGTAGATGATGCCCACCGTGATGAGCTTGCTTTTCATCGTCTTGAGGCTGATCACGAGTATCGCGAAGCAGAAGAAATGGAAGTACCCGATGAGGAAGATCAGCCACACGCCCTTGAAGGAAAGGAACCAGCATGGATATTCCCATACGAGGTGCCCGCCGATATTGAGCATACATTCCACAAAGACGCAGAAGACTGAGAACCCGATGGCCCAGAACCACTTTTCCGGCAAGCCCAGTATCTTCTCCGTTGTGCTTTCCGAAAGCGTGTGGTAAAAAATGATGCCGACAAGCGTGAACATGAACATGATCTCGATGTTCCAGCCCACCATCGTCCGCAGCGCGGTGTCGCCGGGCGTGGTCCAGAACGCCGAGCGCTGGGACAGGTGCATTATCCAGCCGTTCCACGTCTCGTTGAAGAAATCGACGCCAAAGATCGTGAGTCCCGCGAACACCGCGTTCCAGTTGCCGGTCTTTTTTGCATCCTTGATCTCTTTTGTGTAGATGTACATCACGATGGCCAGCAGCGGTATCACGTACCATTTGATCATTGAAAGGTCCCGCAATCCGTTCAGCGCCCGTACTGTTGCTTCAGTCATAGCTCCCCCTTACATGTTTTTATATATCGGCGGCTTCAACGCCTGAACGCGCCTTCCCCGCCGCAATGCGCTCGATTTCCGGCGCCCTCACGCCGTTTACTTTCTTTCCCTGATCACCTGCCCCCGCGAGGTGAACGAGATTCCCTGCTGGTTCTGCGTCCCGATCATGATGGTCTCGACCAGGGGCGTGTTCACAGGCCTGTCCGATTTCCATCGCACGATGAAATTGGCGCCCGAGCCGCCGCGCGTGTCCGACTCCCTGACCACGTAGCGCACTGATTCCAGCGGGGCCAGAGTTTTCGGAGAGTCGAGGTAGCGGCCGATCACCCTGCCGGCGGTGTCATAGTAGTCTACGGAGAGGATTGTCAGCGCCGATTTCTGATCGGTGTTCCTGATGCTCACCGTCACCGCAAGCAGGATGCTGCGCTCCCTGTCCCCATAGTAGATGTGCGAGTACGCCGGCACGTAGACGTCCTGCTCCCGCGCGACCGGAATCACTCCATAAAGGCTTGAAAGCAACCCTCCGCACGTCAGAAGGCAGCCCAGCATCACGGCAGTTTGTTTTTTGTTGAAAATACGGCATGCCATATCATTCTCCTCCTTCGCGATTCACAGCGTCCCCGGTATTCATGCCGCGGCGTTCTTTCACCGAATACACGCCCATTGTGGCATATGAAAACCCTTCCCGTCAATAAAAACATCATCACTCAATGCGATGATCCCCGCGGTATTGTCGTTGACACCGCCGCCCGGCAGGCAATCATCGAACACAGGTGCGTTTTCAAAGGAGAACCGATGAACATTTGCGTCATCCTCGCCCATCCACGGCCCGGAAGCTTCAATCACGCCATCGCCGAAACAGCCGCACGCGCGCTCTCGAGGCGAGGGCACACGCCGATTGTACACGACCTCTACCGGGAGCGGTTCGATCCGCTGCTTCCCGCAGGCGAGATCGCTAGAAACACGGAAGTTGATCCCGTCATCGCGCTTCACTGCCGTGAGCTCATGGATTGCGGCGGCATACTCATCGTCCACCCCAACTGGTGGGGACAGCCGCCCGCGATACTGAAGGGCTGGATTGACAGGGTCATCCGTCCCGGTGTCGCCTACGAGTTTTCACCGGGAGACAGCGGCGAAGGCGTGCCCGCCGGGCTTCTGGCCGGAAAGCGCGCCATTGTCTTCAACACCTCCGATACCCCCGCAGAGCGGGAGCGCGAGGTGTTCGGCGATCCTCTCGAAAGCATCTGGAAAAAATGCGTGTTCGATTTCTGCGGCGTCAGCGATGTGTACAGGCGCACGTTCGGCGTCGTCGTCACCAGCACCGCCGAAGAGCGCCGCGCATGGCTTCGCGAGGTCGAATCTGCGGTCACGGAAATTTTCCCCTGACCGGGCCGTTTCCGCGGGAAACAATACTGAATGAAAGGACATTGCCCATGACTCCAGGAGAGTATGTCCACGGCTATTCCGAGCGCGAATCCACGCGGCTGTCGGACCAGGCCGG
>CAZPZJ010000078.1:11299-14743 GCA_964591055.1 uncultured Leptospiraceae bacterium | reverse complement strand
CCGGTGACGTTCTTCTGCGTTTCGTTGATAAAGGCGTCGAGCGCTTCGCGGCGTTTGGTGAACCACAGGCCGTTGTAGATGATCTCGGCGTATTCGTTGACCAGGCGGTCCTTGAAATGCTGGGTGTCGCGGTCGAGGGTGATGGATTCCAGGTCCCGGTGCGCCAGGAGGAGCACGGTGCCCGCCGGCGTTTCGTACACGCCGCGCGACTTGATGCCCACCAGGCGGTTTTCCACGATGTCGATCCTGCCCACGCCGTGCTCGCCGGCGATGGCGTTGAGCGTCTTCATCATCTCCACGGGGCCGTACGCCTTCCCGTCGATCGACACGGGAACTCCCCGCTCAAATCCTATCTCGAGGTAGCGCGGCGAGTCTGGTGCGCGGTCCGGTGATTTTGTGAGTATGAACATGCTCTCGTCCGGCTCGCGGTACGGGTCCTCGAGGACGCCACCCTCGTACGAGATGTGCAGGATGTTGCGGTCCATGCTGTAGGGCTTGTCCCTGGTCACGGGAACGGGAATGTCGTGCTTCTGCGCGTAGTCGAACAGGAGCGAGCGCGAGTTGAGGTCCCATATCCTCCACGGCGCCACGATCCTGAGCTGCGGGGCGAGGCCTTTGAACGCCATCTCGAAGCGCACCTGGTCGTTGCCCTTGCCGGTGGCGCCGTGGCACACCGCGTCGGCGCCCTCCCGCAGCGCGATCTCCACCTGCTTTTTCGCGATGACGGGGCGGGCCAGCGAGGTGCCCAGCAGGTAGCGGTCCTCGTAGATCGCGTTGCCCTTGACCGCCTGGAACACGTAGTCGCGCACAAACTCCTCTCGCAGGTCCTCGATGTAGAGCCTGCTTGCGCCGGTTTTGAGCGCCTTGGCCTCCAGGCCGTCAAGTTCCTCCTCCTGCCCCAGGTCGGCGGCGAAGCAGATCACCTCGCACCTGTAGGTTTCGATGAGCCATTTCAGAATGATCGAGGTGTCGAGGCCGCCCGAGTAGGCGAGCACCACCTTTTTTATATCCATGGGAACGCTCCTTTTTTACCGCCCATCAGCGAGCACATCAGGGCCTTCTGGAAGTGCAGGCGGTTTTCCGCCTGGTCGAAGACGATCGACTGCGGGCAGTCCATCGCCTCGTCGGTGATCTCCTCGCCGCGGTGCGCGGGCAGGCAGTGCATCACCATGCATCCCGGAGCGCACCTGTCGATGAGCTGCCGGGTGATCCTGTATTTCGAAAGCGCCTTGGCGCGCTTTGCCGTTTCCTTTTCGCTTCCCATGCTCACCCACACGTCGGTGTACAGGAAGTCCGCGTTTTTCACCGCCGCGTCGATGCTCTCGGTCACCTCTATCGCCACGCCCGTTCCGGCGGCGAGCATTTTCGCCTGCTTCACCACCTCGGGATCGGGGAGAAACCCCTTCGGGCTTGCCACAGAGCAGTTGACGCCCAGAAGCCCGGCGCCGAGCAGCAGCGAGTTGGCCACGTTGTTGCCGTCGCCCACGAACGCGAGCTTGACGGACGAGAGGTCGCGCCGGTGCTCATACACCGTGAAGTAATCGGTGAGCGCCTGGCACGGGTGGAAGCTGTCCGAAAGGCCGTTGATCACCGGCACGCGCGAGCTTGCCGCCAGGTCCACCACCGTCTGGTGGGCGAATGTACGGATCATGATGCCGTCGAGGTAGCGCGAGAGCACCTTCGCGGTGTCGGAGATGGTCTCGCCGCGCCCTATCTGGATGTCGTTCCTGCTGAGAAACAGCGCGTGACCGCCCAGCTGGATTATCCCCGCCTCGAAGGAAACGCGAGTGCGGGTGGAGCTCTTTTCGAAGATCATTCCGAGGGTCTTGCCCTTCAGGTAGCGGTCCGTTTTCCCTTCACGTCGCCGTTTTTTAAGGAACGAGGAGAACTCGAACAGCGCCAGTATCTCGTCCCTTGTGAGATCGGTGACCGTCAGAAAATGCTGTGCGTTGAGAACGGGTGCTTTCACCGTGGTGTACCTTCCTCTGCGATAATCTGGTCCAGGATGGCGAGCCCCTCTTTTATCGTCTTCATCGTGATGGTGAGAGGCGGCATGATCCTTATCACCTTTTCCGAGGTGCAGTTGATGACGAGGCCCCGCGCGAGCGCTTTTTTCACCATGTCCGCGCCGGGAGCCGTGAACTCGATGCCGATGTGCATCCCCAGTCCGCGCACCTCCTTTATACAATCGGTCTGCGTTCTGATTTTATTGATATGGTCCATGATGAACTGCCCGTTTTTCCGCACGCTTTCCAGCAGCTTGCCCGATTTGAACTCCTTCAGCACCGCGACCGCCGCCGCCGAGGCGAAATGGTTGCCGCCGAATGTCGTTCCGTGGCTGCCCTTCTCGAGGAAGCCGGCGAGATCGTCGCGCGTGTGCAGGGCTCCCATGGGGAAGCCGCCCGCAATGCCCTTGGCGAAGGTGATCACGTCCGGCCTGATGCCGTAATGCTCGTAGCCGCAGAATTTTCCGGTCCTGCCGACGCCGGTCTGCACCTCGTCGATGATGAGCAGTACGCCGTTTCTTTTGCACGCGTCCGCGATCGATTTTACAAAGGGCTTTTCGGCGATGATGATGCCTCCCTCGCCCTGCACCAGCTCCATGATCACGGCGCAGATGTTTTTGTTGGAATCGAGCTCCTTCACGACGGCGTCGGCCCGGTTGTACGGGAACGCCCTGAAGCCCGGCAGGAGCGGCTCGAACCCCTTCTGAATCTTCTCCTGGGCCGTCGCCGACATGGCGCCGAAGGTCCTGCCGTGGAAGCAGCCCTCGAAGGTCACGATCCCGTAGCGATCCTTTGAGGTCGCCTTTCCGTATCTTCTGGCGAGCTTGATTGCGGCCTCGTTTGCCTCGGTGCCGCTGTTGACGAACAGCGTTTTGCCGGGGAACGTAAGCTCCGAGACGAGCTTTGCCGCTTCGATCTGCTCGGCGTTGTAGTACCAGTTCGACGAGTGCATGATGCGGTCGACCTGGTTGTGCAGGGCGCGGGAGAGGCGCGGGTGATTGTAGCCCAGGCAGGATACCGCGATCCCGGAAAAGAAATCGATGTATTTCCTGTTGTCCTGGTCGAAGAGGTGCGATCCGTCCCCCCTGGTAAAGCAGACGGGGAGCCTGTCGCCGTAGTTCTGGAAGAGATACTGTTTGTCGCCCGCGATGATTTTCTCAAGTTTTTTTGAAGCCATATGCGCACCCGCTCTAAAAAAATTAAAATCGGGACTTCGCCCGATTCTCCTCCACAATCGGAGTAAAAACTCCGATGTCAACAAAATTATTGCGCCGGGATCATTAATTGTCGCTCCGCACGCGGCGGTGCGGCGGCAGTCGAAGGGTCAGAGCGCGTAGCCGATGCCGAAAAACAGGGCACCCATGTCCATCGGCGTGTCGCTGTAAAACACACGCCGGCAGGAAACGCCTCCCTCGATCGTCAGGGGCCGAATCATGAA
>CAZPZJ010000078.1:0-11199 GCA_964591055.1 uncultured Leptospiraceae bacterium | reverse complement strand
ACGATGCTCGAGTTGCGCACAACGGCGATTTGCCCGAGCGATCCGAAGCTGTTCATGTCGCACTTGAGGAACGTGGAATACCCAGTCCCCTCGTCATAGATGGAGCCCCAGTCGCCGAAAAATTTCACCCGGGCGACATTGACGCCGAAACTTACACCTCTCATGGCGTTATACAGTGAAATATACGGGGACTTTTCGGCGAGCTCCTTTCTCTCCTCGTAGAGCGTGTCGAGCTGCCTGTTGATTTTCGTCGTGATGTTGTCAATCACGAGGAACAGCAGCGCCCCGAGCTGGTCGCTGCGCTCGTCGATCCTTATGATCTTCTGGTCGTGGACGTTGAAAATCTGGCTTTTTATTGTGATGCGCTTCTGCTTTTTATCGACGATGTACTGGCCTGAGACGATGAAGGAGGCGTTGAACTCCCTTCCCCTTTCGGAGAGGTAGACGATGTGGTTTCTCGCCTTTTCGGAAGAGGTGTCGCCGGCGTCGATGTAATCGACGCTCGCGGGAAAGGTCTGGACATCGAACTGCTCCTTCTTCTTCAGCTCGACGGCGATTGAGTCCGCGATGATGTAGGAGTAATAGCGGTAATCGGTGCTGTCGCTTGCGTCCTGGAAGTTGTATACAATGACCTTCTCCCTCGCAGAGCCCTGGGCCGCCGCGCTGCCGCTCATGAGAACAGGCAGGGCGGATATCGCTATAAAGCACATCAATGTGAGCAGTTTTCTCATAGTATCCTGCGCGGTTCCGGCCGTCGGATGATTATCCCGAGTATAATACGCATTTTAACTATTATCGTCAAGCAGGATTCCGCGGTTGAGGGCGATATGGCAATAATGCCATTCTTTCTCCGGGCGTGGTGTCCTTCACGTTGAATACTCGGCGTTGATTCTCACGTAATCGTACGAGATGTCCGATGTCAAAAACGTGGCGTCGGCGCTTCCCCTGCCCAGATCCACGGTGATGGTGAACGATCGCCACTCCAGGATGTCCCGGAGCCTCGCCGCGGCGCCCTCGACCGGCGCGCCGTTCATGTAGAGCCACTCGTCTTCTATCCTGATGGAGATGGAGTTTTCGTCCACGTCCGCTCCGGAGTATCCGGCGGCGCAGGCGATCCGTCCCCAGTTGGGATCTTTGCCGAAAAGGGCCGTTTTCACCAGCAGCGACTGCGAAATCGCCCTTGCGGCCTTCCTCGCATCATCTTCGCTCGCGGCGCCCGTGACGGTGACGCGTGCGAGTTTGGTGGCGCCCTCCGCGTCGGTGACGATCATTTCGCCCAGTCCCTGAAGAACGTGGCGCAGCGCCTCCTCGAAAGCCGCAAGGTCCTCTGCGCCGTCAAGGGGAGGCCGTGACGCGGGGGAGAGCAGGATCGCGGTGTCGTTGGTCGACATGTCGCCGTCGATGGTGATCGAGTTGAGCGTTGTTCCGATGCAGCGCCTGAAGATTGCGTCCAGGTCGCTTTTCGCGACCGGCGCGTCGGTCACCAGGAACGCCAGAAGCGTCGCCATGTTCGGTGCGATCATCCCGGCGCCCTTGGCGGTCCCGGCGACCGCGAATTCCCCCCGGGAGGTGGAAAACGAAGCTGCAAGGCTCTTGGGAAACGTGTCGGTGGTCATGATGGCCCCGGGAATCGCGGCCGCCTGCTCGTGCGACAGCGATCCGGTGAGCTTCGGCAGCGCCGCGAGCATCTTTTCCGCCGGGAGCTGCACGCCGATGATTCCCGTCGACGCCATGAGAATCGAGCTTTCATCGACCCCGAGCAGTTTCGCGGCCCCGGCGGTGAGGGCGCGCGCGTTCGCGTATCCTTCGGCGCCGGTGGCTGCATTGGCGTTGGTGGCGTTGATGAGGATGCCGTGAACCGGGCCGTCAATGCGCTCGCGGCAGAGCTTCACCGGAGCGGCGAAGATCCTGTTGGTGGTGAACACGCCTGCGGCGTTGCACGGCTCCTTCGATGCAATGAGGGAGAAGTCGAGCCTGTCGGGATAGCGTATCTCCGCCTTGATCGCCGAATACAAAAAGCCCTTTACGTGCTCGAGTCCGCCCTCTAACGGTTTCATTGACGATCCTCCCGGCAGTGTCGATATGAATGGCGCACGGGGACCTTCGGCTCCGGCGCGAAAGCGAAATACACTATCGCGGCCGATAGTGAAATATTGCAAGCGTTTTGCCGGCGTCGCAGGGTGGCGTTCATTCCCCCGTGCGGCTCGATGTCCATGCCTGCAGCGCGTCGATCAGCGCGCCGATCAGGATGAACAGGAACGTGCCGAAAATGATGATTCCCTGCACCAGCGGCATGTCGCGCTTCTGGAGCGCCATGATCATAAGCCGGCCGATGCCGGGCCAGGCGAAAATCGTCTCCGTGACCACCGCCCCTCCGAGGTATGCGCCGAAGTCGAGCAGCACAATGGTGAGCACCGGCGCGATGATGTTCTTCAGAGCGAAAACCAGCACAATCCTGGATTCGGCAAAACCCAGGGAGCGGGCCGCCTTTATGTAGTTGCGTGAAAGCACGTCGACAAGCTCGTTTTTCACCACCCGGACAATGAGCGCGATTGAGCGCGACGCCAGCGCTGTCGCGGGGAGGATGAAGAATGCGGGATTGGGCCCCTGCTTGCCCGATGGCGGAAGCAGCCCCAGCCAGTGTGAAAACACAAGGGTGAGAAGCACGCAGGTTACGAATACCGGCGTCGAAATGAATATGGAGGAAGACCACAGGATGAGACGATCGGCCGCCGACCCGCGCCACACCGCCGCGACGACGCCGGCGGCGACGCCCAGCGAGGCCGCGATGGCCATTGCGAGCGCCGCAAGCGACAATGTCGCCGGGAAGCGCTCCATGATCAGGGAGCTTACGGGCTTTCCGCTGTAGATGGAATTGCCGAAGTCGAGCCGGGCGATGCTGGCCGCGTATGACGCGTAGCGGGACAAAAACGGTTGGTCGAGGGACATCTCCCGCCTGATGGACTGTATCGTCTCCTCGGATGCGTATTCTCCCGCCATCATCGCCGCGGGGTCGCCGGGGATCAGGTACATCAGGGTGTGAACGACGAGCACGGCCCCGAGCATGACGAACAGCAGCATGAGGGTCTTTTTCAGAAGGCTGATCATGGCGCGATGAATACCGGTTCAGCGGAAGAATAGGCCGGCGGGAAAGGCCCGAAACCGGCTTCAGATTATTCCGGCGGGCGGGGAAGGTCAATAACAATTATGCCGGAAAGTGTTTATTTAATTCCTGAACCCGGCCGACAATCAAGTATCGCACGCGGAAAGACCCGTGAAGACGCATGCAGGGGGAAATTCGCGGACGGAACTCCATAGTCACGGAAGAGGTCATGTCATGAAATGCGCACGGTGCGGGCAGGAGCTCAATAATCTCAACCACTACTATGTCCCCCGCAAGGACAGCAGGGAGGGGATGCGCCTGTGTATTAAATGCGCCCGCGAAGAAAAGATCGTCACGCTGATCTGAGGGGGATCATCCGCGGACTGTGCCGGCGGAGAACGCCGTATGGCGTATCCGCGCCCTGAAATGCCGCGTGAATTGCCGGGAAAACAAAGAGGAGAGCTTTCGCTCTCCTCTTTTTGCATATGCCGTGTCAAATATCAGTCGTAGGTTTCAGTGCCGAGGTAGGTCACAAGCGGCGTGTCCATCAGCCAGCGAAGCGTGTTTTTCAGCTTCATGGACTGTACGAACAGGTCGTGGACGGGCTCTTTGCCGAACTCGTGCATGGGACTCTTCCAGTAGAAGGAGAGCCATTCCTGGATGCCGTACATCCCCGCGCGCTGGGCCAGGTCGAAGAAGAGCACCAGGTCGAGTACGATCGGGGCGGCGAGAATGGAGTCGCGGCACAGGAAGTTGACCTTGATCTGCATCGGGTATCCGAGCCAGCCGAATATGTCGATGTTGTCCCAGCCTTCCTTGTTGTCACCGCGCGGCGGATAGTAATTGATGCGCACCACGTGGCAGTAATCTTCGTACAGCTCGGGGTAGAGCTCCGGCTGGAATATCTGGTCGAGCACGGAAAGCTTGCTCACTTCCTTGGTCTTGAACGATTCCGGGTCGTCGAGCACCTCACCGTCGCGGTTGCCGAGGATATTGGTAGAGTACCATCCTTCAAGGCCTATCATGCGGGCCTTGAGTCCGGGGGCGATGATGGTCTTCATCAGCGTCTGGCCCGATTTGAAGTCCTTGCCGCCCACGGGCACCTTGTTCTTCTCGGCGAGCTCGCGCAGTGCGGGCGCATCGAGGCAGTGGTTGGGCGCACCGTTGGCGAAGGGAATGCCGAGCGAAATTGCGGCATACGCGTAGATCATGCTCGGGGCGATGTACTTGTTGCTCTCCTTGAGCGCCTTCTCGAAATTGGCGAGAGTGTCATGGACACCCGCGACCGTTTCCTGGTAGATTTCCGTGCTGGCGCACCAGATCATCACCATCCTGTCAAGCTTCTTCTCTTCCTTGAATTTGAGGATGTCGTCTTTCACCATCTGCGCAAGGTCCCAGTAAGTGGGAGCAGTTTTCACCCATGTGCCTTCCAGCTTTTTCACATATTCCCTGAAGAAGACCGCCTTCCAGGGCTTGACCTGCTCCATTTCGCCCTTGATCTGGTCAAGATCGGATTGCTTGAGCACACCCGCGTTGGTTGCGGCTTCGTACGCGTTGTCGTTGATGGGGTCCCATCCGGCGAACTCGATGTCCTTGAGGTCGGCGAGCGGAACGAAGTCCTTGATCGTTACGTATTTCGCGTCATCTCCCTTGCCGACCCTGATTTTCCCCATCTGGGTGAGAGCGCCGACCGGAGTGCTCAGTCCTTTCCTGATCATGAAAACTCCGGCCATAAACGTCGTGCTGACCGCTCCGATGCCGGGTATGAGAATGCCGAGTTTGCCTTCCGGCTTCCTGATTTCTGTGCTCTTGAGTGTCACCGCTTTGCTCCTTCTTTTTGGTTAAGTTTTAAAAATGTGTTCACGCGATTACGGGTTAATCCGCAATTCGCTCCCCGCGGCGCTTTCGCCCGGCAGTGAGAGGATGCCGTGTGAAACGCGTGGAAAGCGCCCGTGAGCCCCGTTATTCTGTCGTGAACGGTTTACACACACATCCAGTACGTCACGTTGCCTCCGGTTTGCGGTAAATAAAAATCGCAACCACACCGAATTGCGAGGCAGGTTGCGCCTGATTGCCCTGACTGGCAGTGAAAACCGCCCTCCCGGAGCGACGAATGACCCCTGCGGAATGAAGCCGCATCATGGACAACCAACGCTCCGCTCTGACACACTATAAACGCGCATGTAGAAGTCAAGAAAAATAATATTGAGGTCGGTCGATGTTTTACTTGATTATTTCAGCGGTATGGTGTCGGATTGAGAGGGCGATTTATCAGCATCCGCCATTGATCTTATCACCGGGAGTCGCGTGATGGCTATCACCAAGGCCGAAAAGGCCGCTTATAACGATTATGTGGCTGAGTTTAAAAGCGATATCGAATCTTCGCTCACGAGGATCAAGCAGGCCGAGCAGAAGATGCGCCAGATGCCGAGGATCGCCCAGTATAAAAAGATAGAGATGGTGGTGGAGTATCTCAAGATCATCAAGCTCTACATCAACATGAATGACGCTTCCATCGAAATGCTGCAACTCAAGCAGGAATCCTATCTCAACGAGGCCAGAAAGGCCTTTTACAAGGTGCTGCAGATGTTTGAGGACGTTCTGGGGGCGGACGTCGACCGCTCGCTCAACGACAACGATGACTACCTGGTGAAGATCGACAGGGTTACCCCTCTCCAGTCACTGAGGCTGATGCAGCATGTTGACCAGTCGCTTGATATGCTGATCGACCGGATGGGGGCCGGTTCGAAATGGAAGTGGTCGTTTGTGGATATGTTCGGCCGGGTGGCGGTGATCAAGCGGAACATCATCAGCTTTTCCGACACGCAGAAGTTCCGCGATCCGCGCTCGGAATTTTACGTGGAGCGCCAGGAGCTTGTGCAGATGTGCAAGGAGAGCCTGAAGGACGCCGCGCAGCAGTATCGCAGCAAGTACGAGCAGTCCACCAAGGCGACAGGCGATCTGCTCAAATCAATTGAGCTTCTCACCGCCCTGCGGAAGATTCATGTGATCTTCAGCGAAACGGAGGAGGCGACGAAGATGAAGACAACGATCGACGCCCTCCGTCAAAAGATCGAGGATGAAGAGAAGCAGAAGGAAAAAGAAAAAGAGAAATTGAAAAAAAAGAAATAGCTGCGCCTTCCTCGAAAAATTCTTCAATAAAATCTCTGTTTTCGCTTGACGGGCGGGATATTTTTCTTTATTTTATTAGCACTCATTGTTAAAGAGTGCTAATAAGCTTGTGTAGAGGATATGAAGATACCAGAGCAAATTGACAGGCCTCTTGATGAAAGAGAAGCGGCGGTGCTGCGGGCCATTGTGTATGAGTACATCACAAAGGGAAAGCCCGTGGGTTCGAGGTCGTTTGTGCAGAAATATTCGTTCACGATTTCTCCGGCGACCATGCGAAATATCATGTTCGACCTGGAATCCCTGGGGTACCTGACACAGCCGCACACGTCGGCCGGAAGGACCCCCACGGACAAGGGATACCGCTTCTACGTGGATTCGCTGCTCGATTCCTATGAGTTCGTCATGAACGAGAAACTCAAGGTCAAGGAGGAGCTGTTGCGGAGGGAGCTGCAGCTTGACAAGATGTTCTCCTCCATCTCCAAAATGCTGTCGCTGGTATCCAGATATGCCGGAGTGGTACTGACGCCCAAGCCGGATTTTACGGTGGTCAAGTACATCGACCTCGTCCCTCTGGACAACAATGAAATTCTTTTTATATTGATTACCAGGACCGGAGTGGTGCTGACGAAGAGGGTGACCGTTTCGACCAGCATTCTCCAGGACGAGCTGTACCAGCACTCGCGCTACCTGTCGTCCGAGCTGTGCGGGTATTCCCTCAATGAAATCAAAAAGGACGTGTTCGACCGGCTGCACGATGAGGCGCAGAAAAACAGGCTCAAGGAAATGGCGCTGGACATTGCACAGCTGGCCCTCTCCGAGGCCGACGAGCCGGACCTGTTCATCGACGGGCTTGAGAACCTGCTCCATATTCCCGACATGATCGAGAAGGACCGCCTGAAGAGCCTTCTCCATCTCATCGAGGAAAAGAGGGTCCTCCGGGAGATCATGGAGCGCAACCTGGTTACCGAGGGAGTGAACACCCTGATAGGCGAGGAAATCATGGGCGCACAGGTTTCGGGGTGCAGCATCGTGACCTCGTCGTATAAGATCGGCAATAAGTCCGTGGGCGTCCTTGGCGTCATAGGGCCCACGAGGATGGACTATGAAAAGATTGTGCCGCTGGTGGATTACACCGGCAAGGTGGTGAGTGATTTTCTGACAAAGATGTCGAAGTAGGGCGGCGCGCATGCTGCCGCGCTCAAGGGAGGATGAAGAGTGACGAGATTGAAAGACAGGGACCATGAGCAGGGGGCCGCGCCGGACGACATCGGGCGGGCGGATGCCCCGGCTCCCGATCAGAAGGATGTTCCTGCTCCGCAGCCTGACGGTTACGGTGACAGCGCTGATGGAGCCTGCGCCCCCGAAAAGGGGGCTCAGACCGAAAAGCAGGGAGAATCAAAAGGAGATACCGACAGGAAGGACCGGGAGATTGCGGAGCTCAAAGACCTGCTGAAAAGAAGGCAGGCGGATTTTGAAAATTACAAGAAGCGAATGCTGAAAACGCAGGAGGAGTACGGCAAGCTTGCGATCAAGGATTTTGCGCTTGATATCATCAACGTGAACGACGACCTTCTCCGCGCCATTGAGGCGTCCGGGTCGGTGAAAAACGGCGAATCGATCGAGCAGTGCCATGATTCATTCGTCGATGGCGTCGGGATGATATCCAAAACGATTGAGGATGTGCTGAGGAAGTACCATATCGAGGAGATAGATTCAATCAACCAGGCGTTCGATCCTGTTTTCAACGAGGCCGTTGAGATCATCACCAGCAGCGAGGTGAGCGTGGATACGGTCACGAAGGTGTACCAGAAAGGCTTCAGGCTGGAGGACCTTGTTCTTCGAAGCGCGAAAGTGCGCGTATCAAGGCCGCCTTCAGGCGCGGGGGATGGTGAAACCCCGGGCTCTCCCTCTTCGGTGAACGCGAACGGTGCCGAAGTAAAGGACGGGGATGAGCAGAACTGACTTGCAGGACCGGCCTTCCTCTGGAAACGGCCGGATTTCGATAGATTAGAATGAAGATTAAATTTTAGGAGCATACATATGAGCGGAAAGATAATCGGCATAGATCTCGGGACAACCAATTCGTGCGTTGCTGTGATGATGGGCGGCGAGCCCGTCGTCATTCAGAATTCCGAGGGGCAGAGGACCACGCCTTCAATAGTGGCCTATACCGATAAAGGCGAGCGGCTTGTAGGCCAGGTCGCAAAAAACCAGATCATCACAAACCCGGAAAACACCATCCGGTCGATCAAGCGCTTCATGGGGAGGGCGTTTTCCGAAGTGGGGCAGGAGACCAAGATGGTTCCTTTCCGTGTTTCCGACGACGGCAAGGGCGGCGTGAAGGTGAGCACCGGCGCGGGTGAATTCACCCCGCAGGAAATTTCAGCGCGCGTGCTTCAGAAGATGAAGCAAACGGCGGAGGACTTTCTGGGCGAGAAGGTAACGCGCGCGGTCATCACGGTGCCGGCGTATTTCAATGACGCCCAGCGCCAGGCGACCAAGGACGCGGGGCGCATCGCCGGTCTTGAAGTGGAGCGCATCATCAACGAGCCCACCGCAGCCTCGCTCGCCTACGGGCTTGACAAGAAGGGCAAGAACGAGAAGATCGCGGTGTACGACCTTGGCGGAGGCACCTTCGACATCTCGATCCTCGAGCTCGGAGAGGGCGTATTCGAGGTGAAGTCCACCAACGGCAACACCCACCTCGGCGGCGACGATTTCGACCAGCGCATCATGCTCTGGCTGATCGACGAGTTCAAGAAGCAGACAGGGATTGACGTCTCAACCGACAAGATGGCGCTCCAGCGCCTCAAGGAGCATGCAGAGAAGGCCAAGATTGAGCTTTCAAGCAAGATGCAGACCGAAATCAACATCCCGTTTCTGACGGCCGACCAGAACGGCCCCAAGCACCTGATCAATACGCTGACGCGGGCCAAATTCGAGCAGCTTGTCGAAGATCTCATCGAGGCGACCAAGGAGCCCTGCGTCCGCGCGCTTGACGACGCCGGGCTCACGCCGGGCGACATTGACGAGGTGATCCTCGTGGGCGGCTCGATCCGCATACCGGCCGTGCAGGACCTTGTGCGCAGGATTTTCGGCAAGGAGCCGCACAGAGGAGTGAACCCGGACGAGGTCGTGGCGATCGGCGCGGCGATCCAGGGCGGCGTACTGGCGGGCGACGTTCACGACGTGCTGCTGCTTGACGTGACTCCGCTCTCGCTCGGAATCGAGACGCTGGGAAGCGTGATGACCAGGCTCATAGAGCGCAACACCACGATCCCGACCAAGAAGAGCCAGATATTCTCCACGGCGACCGACAACCAGCCGGCGGTGTCCATCCACGTGCTTCAGGGGGAGCGGGAGCTCGCGTCGCAGAACAGGACGCTGGGGCGCTTTGACCTGGTGGGCATTCCGCCCGCACCCAGGGGCATTCCGCAGATCGAGGTCACGTTCGATATCGACGCCAACGGCATCGTGCACGTCTCGGCCAAGGACCTCGGGACCGGTAAGGAGCAGAAGATCAGGATCGAATCGTCGAGCGGCCTTACGGATGACGAGATCAGCAAGATGGTCAGGGACGCCGAAGCGCACGCTTCCGAGGACAAGAAGCTGCGCGAGGTCATCGAGACCAGGAACGAGTGCGATACTCTGGTGTATTCGATCGAGAAGATGATCAGGGAAAACGAGTCCAAGCTGGACGCTGCGGAAAAGCAGGCGATAGAGACTGAGATAGCGAACGTCCGCACGGCCATGCAGTCGGAGGACGTCAACGTGATCAGGGAGGCCAAAACGAAACTGGAGCAGGCTTCTCACAAGTTTGCCGAGAGGATTTACCAGGAGTCCGCATCCCAGCAGTCCGCGCAGAACCAGAACCAGAGCCAGGGTCCGAACGCGGGCCAGGGTGCGACGGAGGGCGCGGCGGGACAGGAAAATGTCTACGACGCGGACTATGAAGTGGTCGATGATGAAAACAAGAAGTAACCGGTCATCGGCCGGGTATCGCGGTGGGAAAGCCGTTTCACGTTGAGAGAGGGGGAGACGGAAGTCTCCCTTCTTCGGGTGGAAGCGGTTTGAAACCGGCCTGTGCCGGCAATCGCGGTAATGCTTGACGAATAGAGGGCGCGGTAAGTATTTTATTCTCATTTGAGGGGCGCGATTGAAAATGATGCATATGCGCATGCGCCCGATTGAAATTCAGCGGGAGCGCTCAGGGCGGTAACTGGAGAAATGACAGTGGCGACAAAAAAGGATTATTACGAGGTGCTTGGCGTCGGCAAGGACGCGCCTGAAGAGGAGATCAAGCAGGCGTACAGGAAGCTTGCGCTCAAGTATCATCCCGACCGCAACAAGGGGAACAAGGAGGCCGAGGACAAATTCAAGGAGGCGACAGAAGCGTACGAGGTGCTTCGCGATCCCAAGAAACGCGCACAGTACGACAAATTCGGCCACGAGGGTGTCGCGGGATTCGAGGGCTTCGGGCGCGGCGCGTACTCCGATTTTTCCGATATCTTCGGCGATTTCGACCTGGGCGACATCTTTGAAGGCTTCTTCGGCCAGGGATTCCGGGGCGGCACGCGCACCAAAAAGCCGCGCCGGGGATCGGACATCCAGTATGACCTGACCATCTCGCTCGAGGAGGCGGCTGCGGGCAAGGAGATACAGATCGAGGTGCCCCGGCATGAAACCTGTACGGTGTGCGGCGGGACCGGTTCCGCCGCGGGCACCAAGCCTACGGTATGTCCCGTCTGCAACGGCATGGGGCAGATCCGGCAGACGCAGGGATTCTTCTCGATTTCACAGACCTGTTACAAATGCCGCGGCGCCGGCAAGGTGATCACAAGCCCCTGCAAGGAATGCGGCGGCACGGGGCTCACGGAAAAGCACCGCAAGCTCACGGTCAAGATACCCCCCGGAGTGGAGTCGGGATCGAGGCTCAAGATCACCGGCGAGGGAGAACAGGGGCC
>CAZPZJ010000077.1:0-14796 GCA_964591055.1 uncultured Leptospiraceae bacterium | reverse complement strand
ACGTCAATACAGGTGAAAGTGTTCCGGTTCGACCCCTCCGTGGACCGGGAGCCGCATTACCGCAGCTACACCGTTCCTTTTGAAAAAGGGATGAGCGCCATGGACGCGCTGGACTTTATTTACCAGAACCTGGACGGCACCCTTGCCTACTACGACCACGCGGGGTGCTCGCTGGGGATATGCGCCCGCTGCGTCGGCAGGGTCAACGGGAAGTCCTGCCTTCTGTGCCAGACGGAAGTTGAGGGTGACGTCGTTATCGAGCCCGTCAGCGCCGAAAGGGTGCTCAAGGACATCGTGCCCCGCAGGGGGAAATGACCGCATGCGCGTTGCGAAGATCGCGGCGGATCGGACAATCGAGGAAGGAGGCAGTGCCATGTCATTCGAATCTGAAAGAGCAAAGTTTACGGCGGAGCATCACGCGCTCCTGTTCGCATGGATGGTGCGTGAGCTCGTCAACAGGGTGGGAGAGGAAAAAGCTTCGCCGGTAATCCGCAAGGCCGTGCGCGCGTATGGAAATCAGCGCGGGAAGCGCATGGCCTTGCGCGCCGCCTTGAACGGCCACGCCCTGTCAATGCTGAACTACATCGTTTACGGGGAGTGGAAGGCGGGCAAAGGGGAGATGATCACGAACATCATTGAGAAGAAACCGCATGTCAGGGCGACCGTTCCGCGCTGTCCCTGGTACACCGCCTGGGAGCGGCACAACCTGACGCCGTACGGAAGGTACTACTGCCTCGACGTGGACAGGGCGCTTGTGTACGGGTTCAACCCGGAGTTGAAGCTGGACATACCGAACACCAAACCGGAAGGGGCGGCGGAGTGCGAGTTCGTATTCAACGGGGCCTCGCTGGGGGCGGGCGGTATGCTCGCGCTCCTGTTCCGCAAGCTCGTCCGACCGGGGAAGAGCGCGCTGATGCCCTGGGATTACCACACGGCGCACGTGTACCGGGCCCTTCGCGACGTGTTCGTTGAGGAGCTCGGCGATGTGGGACGGTCCGCCGTTGAGGGTGCGCTGGAGGTGTTCGCCCGGCACTATGGCGGCGGAGCGGCTGATGCGGTCCGCGAGCTGGCAACAATGGATTTCGGCGCCCTTCCCGCAAAGGGGTAGCCATCGGACCGTGAGAACATCATGGCGCGTTTGCGAAACAAGGCGAAACGCGAAGGAGAACTGGCATGGGATTTACCGTGAAAGACGTGCTGAACATGGAAGTGGCCCCCGCGCTTGGATGCACCGAGCCTTCGGCGGTGGCCCTTTCGGCCGCGGCCGCGGCGTCGCTGCTGCCGGGGAAGGACTTAGACAGCGTGGAAGTGTGGGTTGACCCCAATATTTATAAAAACGCGATGGGAGTGGCCATCCCGGGCGCCAACGGCGAGTACGGCATTACGCTCGCGGCCGCGCTGGGCGCCCTGATCGCCGAGCCCTCATTGAAGCTTGAAATTTTTCAGCCGGTCAACGAAGATGTGCTCCGGGCGGCAAAGGAGCTTGTCGTCGCGGGAAAGGTGGTAATACACCTTGAGGAGGGCATGAAAGGCATTCATGTGCGCACCGCGATTTCGGCCGGGCGGCATTGCGCCGAGGCGCTGATTGAAGGGGCGCATGACAACATTACCCGCCTCATGCTCGACCGGGAAGCCGTCAATGACAACGGGCTCCTCTCGGGCATCGAGAAGTCGCATTCGGCGCTCTCGAAGCTGGAGGAATGGCTGTGCGCTCTGAGCCTCGGCGAGCTTGTCGCGCTGCTTGACGACCTGGACGAGGAGGATTTGAAGTTCATCGCAGAGGGCGTCCGCGTGAACATCGCCCTTGCCGAGTACGGGCTGAAATACGGCCCGGGCCTCGGCATCGGCTGCACCTTCAGGCGGTTGATAAGCGAGGGGCTTTTGAAGGAGGACATGGTGCTTTCGGCAAGGATACTTACGTCGGCGGCTTCGGACGCGCGGATGTCGGGGGCAAAGCTCCCCGCAATGAGCTCCGGTGGCAGCGGCAACCACGGGCTGACGGCGATACTGCCCATATGGGCGGTCAGCAAGTATGTCAAATGTGACGATGAGTCCAGGGTGCTGCGGGCCATCGCGCTTAGCCACATTATCACCGCGTACGTCAAAGCGCATACCGGAAGGCTCTCGGCGGTGTGCGGGTGTTCGGTCGCCGCCGGTGCGGGCGCGGCGGGCGGGATCACCTACCTGATGAACGGTACGCTGCAGCACATAGCCGGGGCCATCACCAACCTGATCGCCGACCTCGCCGGGATCATCTGCGACGGCGCGAAAGCGGGGTGCGCCCTGAAGCTCGCGACGGCGGCGGGGACCGCGGTCCAGTCATCGCTGTTCGCGCTGCACGGGATCAACATCAAGGAGAGCGACGGCATCGTGGGACGGACCGCGGAGCAGACGATGAAGAACATGGGAGAGCTTTCGGTCAAGGGCATGATCGAGACCGACAGGACCATACTCCAGATCATGATTAAAAAGCACTTTCACGTGTAAGCGGACGTTGTGCAATAACATTGCGGCAGAGGAGGCGCGGGATGCCGGTACTTGAAGCAGTAGCGAACATGACCGATGAGATGACGGAGTGGCGCCATTATCTGCACCGCCATCCGGAAACGGCGTTTGAGGAGCGCATTACGTCGGCGTACGTCGCCGGGCTTCTGGAGTCGTTCGGGCTGGAGGTGAGCGTCGGAATAGGGAAAACCGGCGTGGTCGCCACGCTGCGCAGGGGGGACACAAACGCCGGGCCGGTGGCGTTGAGGGCGGATTTTGACGCGCTGGACATCGAAGAGGAAAACGGGTGCGCCTACCGATCGGAGCACCCGGGGAAAATGCACGCGTGCGGGCACGACGGCCACACGGCCATGCTGCTCGGGGCGGCAAAGCTTCTCGCGCGCGACGGGGGCTTCAGTGGGACCGTCCACTTCATCTTCCAGCCGGCCGAGGAGAACGAGGGGGGAGGCAGGGCGATGATCGAGGACGGGCTCTTCGAGCGCTTTCCCTGCGGTTCGGTGTACGCCCTGCACAATTTCCCCGTCCTCCCGGTGGGGTGCTTCGCCATCAGGAAGGGGCCCATGGCGGCCGCCTTCGACATCTTTGACATCGAAGTGCGGGGGGCCGGCGGCCACGCGGCGATGCCGCACATCGCAAAGGACCCGGTTGTCGCGGCGGCGCATCTTGTGTGCGCGCTCCAGACGATCGCCAGCAGGAATTTGAACCCGGTGGAAGCGGCGGTGGTCAGCGTGACGGAGATACGCGGAGGGGCCGCCTACAACGTCATCCCGGCCTCCGTGGCGATGCGGGGGACAACCAGGCACTTCCTGCCCGCGGTGCAGGACATGGTTGAAGCGCGGCTGAAAGAGATCGCGTCGGGGACCGGGGCCGCGATGGGGGTGGACGTGGAGGTGAAGTACGAGCGGCGCTATCCCGCGCTGTCCAACAGCGACAGGGAGACCGACAACGCAATCGAGGCCGCGTCGAGAGTGGTTCCGCGAGAGGGCGTGATCACCGCGCTTCCCCCGCTCATGGGCTCTGAGGATTTCGCGTTCATGCTCGCCCGCACACCGGGCGCATATATCGGCATCGGCGCGGGCGCGCCGGGGAAAAACGGCATGCTGCACCAGGCGGGGTACGATTTCAACGACGCGCTCCTGCCCATCGGCGCCTCGTACTGGGTTGAGCTGGTGCGTATGCTGCTTCCCGAATAACGCACACACGAAAGGAGCGATTATGAAAAAGACAATACACTCACCGCACGCACCGGCCCCGATAGGGCCGTATTCGCACGCCATCATGGCCGAGGGGAAATTTCTGTTCGTCTCGGGGCAGATCCCCTATGACGCGGAAGGCCGGCTGGCCGGGGACGATATCGCGTCGCAGACGCGGCAGTGTCTTGAGAACATCAGGGCGATCGTCGCGGAGGCGGGAGGCGGCATGGAATGCGTCGTCAAAACCACATGCCTGCTCGCTGACATGGAGCACTTCGCCGGCATGAACGCCGTCTACTCGGAGTACCTCGGCGAGGCGAAGCCCGCCCGCGCGGCCTATCAGGTGGCGCGCCTTCCCAAAGACGTCCTCATCGAGATCGAAGCGATCGCCGTGCTGTAAGGCGCCGCCTTCAGCCGCGCCTCCCCGGAGAGGCGCGGCTTTCCTGTGCCGCGCAGGGTGAAAACTGCTATACAAAAGGGGCGGGGTATTGATAACTGTTGTACTGGTTTCAATGCGGATTGGAGACTTCCATGATACGATCGCTCAATGATTTTACCCTTCAGGCGCGCGAGCGGGGGCCCAAGAGGGTGGCCGTTCTGGCCCCCGAGGACGAGGACTTCATGACGGCGGTGAAGACCGGCTGGAGCATGGGCTATATCGAGCCCGTGCTCATCGGCGACATACCGCGCATGGAGCGGGCCGCGGAAAAAACGGCGTTTGACATCGGGGGATTTGAAAAAATACCCTGCGCCGGCCCCCAGGCCATTTCCGACCTGGGAATCGGCATGCTCTTCGGCGGGCAGGCGCCGATCGCCAGCAAGGGGCAGATCCCGACGTCCTACGTCTACCGCTCGATCATCCGGGGCGAGTCGGCGGCGGCGTCCGGTATGACCGTCAGCGTCATTTCCTTCTGGGAGATCCCCGGCGTCGACCACCTCGTGGCGTTCACGGACACGGGCGTGAACATCAACCCCGACGCGCGCGCGAAAGAGGAGATCATCAGAAACGCCGTGTTCGTCTGCCGGCTCCTGGGATACCGCCGCCCTAAAATCTCGGCGCTTTCAGGGCGCAGGGCGGTCGGCGGAACGCTCGACTCGTACCGCGACTACGAGGCGCTCAGGCGGAAGGCCGACGAGGGCTGTTTCGGGGAGTGCGAGTTTCTCGCCGCGACCTCGTTTTCAGGGCTCTTCGGCGGCGCGGCCAGGGGAGAGGACCGTTTCCGGGGGCTGGCGCACGCCGACGTGCCGCACATCATCGTGGTCCCCTGCCTCGACACCGGCAACATCCTCATCAAGCTCGATTTTTTCCTGGAAGTGACGCGAAGCTCCCTTGTCGCGACGTCCAGGGGGCCGGTGTGCATCCCGTCGAGGTCCGATTACAGCGACAACATCGTGCAGCAGCTGGCCATGTGCGTGGTCCTCGCCGACGAAATGGAAAAGGAGGCGGGGCGCCATGCTTCGTACCTTCAACGACATTCTTGACGCGGCGGCGCACTGCGGCGCGATGAAGCTCGTCGTGGCCGATCCTTCGCCATCGGACATTCCTCCCGTCATTGCCGCGGTAAAAGCCGGCCTGGTTGATCCCTGCTTTGTAGGAAACGCGGCGGTCGTCCGCACCCTCCTCGCCGGACCGGCGCAGGGCGCGGAACGGTGCGTGATCGTGGATGAGCGCGAGCCCGAAAGGATGCTGCGCCGCGCCATGGAGCTTCTCGCACGCGGGGACGGCGACATCCTCATGTCGGGAGGCCTGGGCCACCGCGCCGTGCTCGACGCTATCAACGACAGGACATGGGAGATGGTTCCGGCGGGCGGGATCGTCAGCTTCGTGTCGCTGTTCCCGTTTGTCATGCAGAACCGCCTGATCCTTGTGACGGACACGTATCTCAACGATCGGCCGTCCCTCGTAGAAAAGCGGGACATCCTCGCCAACGCCGTCAGCCTTGCGCGCCTGCTCGGCGTTGAAACGCCCGCTGCGGCGGTCCTTGCCGCCATAGAGCACGTCAACCCGGCCATCCCCTCGACGCTTGACGCGGCCATCCTCTCGAAAATGGGCGAGCGCGGGCAGTTCGGGAAGGCCGTCGTCGAGGGGCCCATAGACATCGATTGCGCGCTGAGCAGGGCGGCCGCCGGGCGCAAGGGGCTTGTGAGCGCCGTGACCGGCGAGGCCGACATCTACCTCGTCCCGGAGGTGGACTCGGGATACCTCCTGGCCGAGGCGCTGGTGTTCATCGGGAAGATGAGGACGGCGGGCGTCCTTCTGGGGACGTCCAGGCCGGTGGTGCTGAGCGCCCCCTGCCTGACGGTCGAAGAGCGGGTGGTGGAAATAGCCGTGGCGTGCCTGCTCGCGGCGCACCGGAACGGAGCGCGCTGAAGGACGTGCGTCCCGTGCGCGCCCCGCGTATCGGGACACCGCGCACGGCGGAAGCGAGGCGATTGCCGGCCCGCACGCGCCGTTTACGGGCGAAGCGGCGGATTTTTCCCGTTAAAACCCCCCATTGCAGGCGAAAAGCCGGAACAAAGCCGGAAAGAACGCAGTGACAACGGAGCTGTGGCGCGGGAAGCGCGAACAGTCAGGCGTGATGCGCAATCGATGCGAGCGTCGGGAGAGGCCGCGCGCGGGGATGCCGGCGCCGGCGCGGGGCATTCGCCCGGGGAGTGCATGAAGCTCGAGATGAAGGCGTTGTAGCCCCTGGCGCGCTTCCGGCGCGACGCGAGGTCCCACGCGCGCTTTTCATCATCCGGAAGGGCCTGCCATGCGCGCACGGCCGCGGCGAACGCGCTCCTCCCCGCGCGCTGGGCGGGGGTGTCGGGATTGCGCGGCTTTACGTACGCGCGGGCGTACTGCCGGCCGTACCTGTTCACCATGACAAGATTTCCAACGCGGCCGCGGCACGCGGTGAATGCCGGGCTGAGCTCCACGATCGCCATAAGCGCCTCCATTGATTACGGTTTCGGGTATAGTGTGACGGATGGGGGCGGGAAGTGACAAAATTTTTTATATAGATAGACTCTATAGTCATAAAGATGAAACGGTTGAATGATGTGGAGTGCAACATCTTCTCGAAGTGAAATTTTACTGGTCGGGGAGAAGTGTGCCAATCATCTTCTTTTAATTCGATGTCGCATCCAATATTGTTTTATTGTTCTTATTGTCTCTCATGTCTAGAAAAACCCTCGACTTTAATCGAAGACTTTAGTATGCTTGCAGGGTGGAAAATTATCGGAAATCGCGCCATACGATAAATGAAGCATATAGAGGAACAGGGCATTGAGCCCGCAGATGGAGACTTTCGGCCCGATGATGACTTCTAGCAGGCTTTAGCCGGAAGAGAGGTCTCCGCCTTTAGGCGGTGTATGGGTCACTTCATAGGGGGAGCTGGTACATCACAATGAACCATGAAATAATATCGAAACTCAAATCAGAGAAAATAAATCTTCATAAAAAGTACAGGGTTACCAGGCTCGGACTCTTCGGCTCTTACGCGCGCGGAGAGGAGAGCCCCGGCAGTGATGTAGACATACTCATTGAATTTGAAGACGTACCCGGCATGAAGGAATTTTTCGGCGCTGAAGAGTATCTTGAAAATCTTCTGAATAAAAAGGTTGATCTTGTGCGTCAGGAGGCTTTGAGGCCTGAACTCAGGGAGAGAATAATGTCAGGGGTGGTCTATATATGAAACGCGGCCGGTCCCTGTATATTGTGAAATATCCTATCCCTCATACACCTCCAGGCTTTCCCTGAGCATCGCAGTCATCTTTTCCCTGAGCGATTTCGGCTTGATGATTTGCACCTCCCTGCCGTACATGAAAAGCTGTGAACACAGGTAGGTGATGTCTGAAACCGTACAGGACGCCTCGTAGAGCTCATCTTCCTTCAATACTTTGATGTCGGCTTCGATGCCGCTGAAAAGCTGCTCCATGCGGGAGCTCACATTGTGCGTGTACCGGACCGCCACGGCGTATTTCTTTCCGATGTACGATCCCAGGGAGTCTTTGAATAGTTCGGCAAGCCCCGGTATCGGTTCCGCGAATGTTATGTCGAGCACTTTCAGGTTGTCGATCTTGTTCAGGATGAACAGCGAAACGTCCCCGCGGTAGTCATTCCATCCGACCAGGTAGAGGTTGTTGTTTCTCAGCACGAGGTGATACGGGTTGACCCTGTAGGAGTACCGCTCTTTCTGGCTGTGTGGCATGTAATCGAACTGGATGGCGTTTCGCGTGATGATCGCGAAATGGATGCGCGCGAGCAGCCAGAGCGCGTCATGGAGGTGCTTTTTCAAAAGCGTCGAGATGACGACCTCGCGCGTCGAGTCCGTGATCACGAACGTCGAATAGATGGCGGCGACCCGGTGCAGGAGCTCGTCGTCCAGCGGTTCGGCGAGCTCTATGCGCCGCATGCCCTGTCCCTTTGCGAACCTGACGCCCAGTTCGCTCTTGAGATGATCTTCAATGTAATCCCGGATGGTTTTATCGGCGACGCCCGGATCATGCCCCTCCTCCGCCGAGATGAGCGCGGCGAGTGAGGCGGCGTTCCAGTCCTTCGGATCTCTGTTGTTCTGAAGCAGGGCAAGGATGTGCAGGAAGCGGCGAAGCACGTTGATCTGAGTGGAAGGTTTCGGAATCTGTTTTTTCATCAAAATCAACCTCCGGGCTCTATGTAAGGGCGGCCATTTCGTGTATGCTTGATCATGACGGGCCGGCGACTACTTCATCCGCCGCAGGAGCGCCGTTTTGTTTGTATCTGGGCGCCGGCTGGTTAAAAATTGCAAGCACATTACGAAAGGAGATCGACCCATGGCAATCGGCAGACATATCATTCCCGACGTTCCGGACAGGATGATGCTCACGGGGGAGATTAAAAACGTCTGGCAGCGGCGCTGCGCCGTTCCGAGGTGCGGAACGGACGTGTCCGCGATCATTGACGAGCTTGAAAGGGAAGTGTCGTACAAGGACGCGGGCAGGGCGGGGAAGATAGGGTTTCTGTAACGGGAGAGGGCGTGTGCCGCCTCAGCACGGAGACACCATGACCGGACCGGGAGTGTGACGGTGAAAAGGGATTCTTACATTATGGGGCTTTCCCTGTGCATGATCTGTTCGGCGGCAGCGGCGGCGGTGGTGGTGACCGTCCTTGTGCTTGCCGCGAGGTAGGCGTAAAAGCTCATTCGAGCTTTGTTTTTTGATTGAAATTTGACCGCAAGTTTCTACAGTACAGCAATAAAGACACACACAGTGATGCGGATTGCTGTTCCCATGAAAATACAATTCATTTCAAGAGGTTCCCGGTTATGCGAAAGTTTGACCGGGGATTTGCGTTTCCGCTGCCGTGTGCACTTGTATTCGCGTTGAATTAATGCATTGAAGGGCGGTGAACATGTGGATTTTCCTGAATAATAGCTTCCTATCAATCGTATATGACCGGAATAATTCCGAGAACCTTCTCGTGCGCGCTCGGATTCAAGGTGATATCGAGCGGGTTTTCCCGAAGATCAAAGCAGTTCATTCGCCCAACGCCGATTACGCCTTCAGGGCCTCGATTCCACGGGCGGAAGTTTCCAAAACCATCGCGAAGCAGGTCAATTCCATTGATTACGATAATTTCAAAAACAGCGTACAGGAACATGACCGGCATGACGCGTATTTCGATGTGTGGAGTGTAATGAGGGGGATGAATGGCATTGATCAATAAGGGATTTGAATATAGATGAAATTGATAAAACCATGCGTGTGCTCAGTATTCGACAACCATATGCAGAAATGATAATTCGTGGGATAAAGGCAATTGAATACAGAAGCCGTCGCAAAAATATCCGCGGGCGACTGTGTATTTATACGAGTCTGCCCATCGGTTATTAGAAGGATTTTGATGATTGTGATGATAAAGCTGGTGGGTTGTCAACAGGTGCCAGTATTGGATCGGTTGAGATAAGCGGTTGTAGGGTAAGAAGGGAACGTCGTGTTTATATGAATGGCTGCTCGCGGATCCTATTTGGATTGCAAAACCATTTATGCCAGAAACCCAGCCGCAATCAGTATGGTTTAATCCGTTCATACAAGAATAAACGCATTGTTTGAAGGAAATGCGATATGGGAAAGTTAAGATCAAAATCTGTATACGATCAAATCAAAAAAGATGATGGTATTCGAATCCTTGCGACGCGGTTCCGGGGAAGGGGAATGAGGAGCAACAGGTATCATGTATGGATGCCCAGCCTGGGCCCTTCTGAAGGGCTTTTACGCAGTTTTCAGAGTGAAAAAATAAATTGGGCGGAATTCAAAAAGCACTATAAAAACGAAATCCTTTCAAGCGAAACAATAGATAAAAAGAATAAAACAATACGGAATCATGGGCAGAAATTTACTTTAAGGCTTATCCAGTCTTTACTTAAAAAACAAAATGTCACTATTATGTGCCACTGTAATACCGATGAAAAATACTGTCATATAAGGGTACTTGAAAAACTAATCATGAAGGTTTGATTGTATGAATGTCAATTTTACGGATTCCCAAAAGGCTGCAATAAACACAATTGATAACAACCTTCAGATTATTGCCTGTGCCGGTTCGGGGAAAACTGGGGTCGTCACGGAACGTATTGTATAAATTTTGAAAACAAATACAATGAATACGAAATTATTTCTTATTCAGCATTTTTCAATTGATGATCCGAAAACAGGTGGCAAATATACAATCAAGGTTTATAAAAGAAAATTCGAAATAGATGATAACGACGAAGAGATTAAGATTATTATTCTCAAACCGCTTAACAGTGATTATGATCCGATAATACTTGAACCTAGAGATGAAGATTATAAGGAACAGGTAAAGGTTATCGTAGAGTTTGTGGCAGTGATATGAATAGCCCTAAATTCATAAGATACCCCGGCGGTAAATCGAGAATGCTTAAATATATTCTCCCATATTTACCTGCAAGAGAACAAATTAGAAGTAAATTTATAGAACCATTTGCTGGCGGCGGAGCCCTGTTCTTTGCAATAAATCCTCGTAAATCTGTTTTATCTGATATCAATTCAGAGCTGATCGATCTCTATCGTGGAATTCAGAAAGACCCTTATAAAATCTGGAATCTTTACAGGGAGTTTCCTGTAACTAAAGAAGGATACTACCAGATAAGGGACATTGATTTAGCACAAAAGGATATTCCATTCAGAGCTTCCCGTATACTTTATTTGAACAGAACTTGCTTCAAAGGTATGTGGCGTCATAATTCCGAAGGGTGCTTTAATGTGGGTTATGGAGGTGAGTCCAGAAGATGGGTTATTTCCGGTAATGATCTTATTGATGTTTCGGCAAGATTAAAAAAAGCAACACTTAAATGTTCAGATTTTGAACCAGTGATAGATAAAGCCGAACCGGGAGACTTCCTGTTCTTGGACCCTCCATATAAACCGGGAAATAGAGATATGTATCATGCTCATTATGCACATGGTACATTCACTTATAGTGACCAGATAAGACTTGCAAAAGCATTGAAAAGAGCAACATCCCGTGGAGTTCAATGGGCAATGACAACATCATCCCATGAAGATATAACATCTCTGTATAAAGCAAAAAGATATACTGCTATTCCTCTTATAAAAGGGACTGGAGATAAACCGGGGAAACTGGTATCAAATCCGGGTGAGGTGTTGATATTAAACTACAAGGAGACTCTCTATGGATAAGTTCTTTAAAGATTCAGCTTTACTTAACCATCCGCTTCGAGTTCTGAATGAATTTTTAGAGAAGGAGAAAAAACTTGAGCAGGCTGGCGAATATGAAAAGATGCGCTTTGTCGGGTATATCCTGGACATAGGTTATGATATAGTAACAATAATAACTTCCGATCCTTTTAAAATTGCAGTTGGCGGAGTTCCGAGAAACTCTCTCCTTATAATGGTTCCCCACAATCTTGACGAACTTACACCGCATTTTACACTACTAAGAGTTCTTGAAACAGCACCCACTCCATTATCAAAAGAGGTCCAGCAGACTTATTTTGAGCTTCAGAAAAAGTCGATGCCTGAACTTGATGTATTCACACAGAGCGAGCTTCAGTGGGGTGCATTAAAGACTGCAACACTTGGCATGTTTTATCCGCATACTGAAAGAGCAAATGATATTGAGTTTTCAGGCGATCTGAATAATTATGTAAGCGCACACAAGTATATGGTCTATTCTCCAGATGAGGACCTGCTGGACCTTATAGTAAACTCGATGGTGCCGGATATCAACAGGTTTGCTCTCGGTAAACTGAGAATGACTGAATGTCGTCTTCCGCTCCCGGAGAAGAAACTGCCAGATGTAGACATCTTCGTTTCAACAAAGGATTTCATGGGTGCCCGCACTGCGATGTTCGGGAAAACCCGTCTTGGTAAAAGTAATATAGTGAAGCTGCTTGTGCAGAGTCTGATTGAAACAACAAAAGAGACAAAGAATGTCGGGCAGTTGATTTTTGACATTAATGGTGAGTATGCGAATGATAATCCCCAGGATGGTAATCTTTCAATAGCAAGTGTTTATAATGAACACTGTCACATATATGCTCTTACACCAAAAGCTAATACACCATCTAAACCATTAAAACTTGATTTCTATAAAAATCCTAAAGACTCACATCATATTATTTCAACTCTTCTAAAAGAGGCAGGTAGGTCATCAATATATATTGAAAGCTTTTTATCTGTTGATATTCCGTCTATTGACTCTCTGAAAGAGATGGATGACAGCGCTAAAAAGCGGGGAAAACGAAAAATACTGATGTACTGGGCAATACTGAAAAAAGCCGGTTTCATGGGCAATGATAGTGCACTTTCTGGAATCATCGGCGGATTAAATCCAGGTTTTAACAAAGAGTCTATGATAAAAGTTTTTGGAGCTGATGAGTCGCAATGGCCAAAAGTTCAGACATCGGAAGAGTTGCTGAATATATTCGAAAAATTTGCTGGTGTCAATCGTGTGAATAAATTACCAAGTTCAACGAAGGGCAAAAATTTATTCGATGCTGATGATGAAGCTTTACTTGATTTCTTAAGTCCTAAATCATCCGGAAGTGCCGGCCCCGCATTACTTCAGAATCTCAGAAAATACCATGATAATAAAGCCGAGAATTTCATTAAGGATATTTTGGATCTACTTGATAAGGGTGATACTGTAATTCTTGATCTTGGAAATGCAAACGAAGAAGTAATGCAATATTTTTCGAAACAACTCTCAATTGCAGTTTTTTCACACCAGACGAGTAAGTTTACTGAAAACCGTTTAGAAAATAATTTCATCCAGGTATACTTCGAAGAGGCTCATAACCTTTTTGCAATCAATGATTCTGATGAAAATACAAAGATTTATCGGAGATTCGCCAAAGAAGGGGCGAAATATCATATTGGTATGATTTATTCAACACAATCACCTACAACAATCAATCCGGATCTTTTAGCGCAGACTGAGAATTTTTTTATAGCACATCTGGCATCTCAAGATGATGTCAATAGACTTTCAAAAGTTAATGTAGCATACGAAAGTATGAAAGACGATATTCTGCGTGCAAAAACCCCCGGCTATGTGCGGATGCTTACACGTTCCCATCGATTTGTTGTTTCAGTTCAGGCAAATAAGTTCTCTCCGATGAAGAGCTAGGAGGTCGTTATGCCTTATAAAACAAGCGGACGACTCCCGGCCGAAAGGGCAAGCAGACTTGGTCATCTTGAAGTATTAAAGAGCGAGCTGGTAAACAAACTGATTGACAGTTTTCATAACAGCGATGATTTTTCAGCTAAAACATTTAACCTTGACTGGCAGAATATTCAGACAGATGAAAAGCCTCTATCAATAATATTCAGCGTCGATGGTTCTCTCCAGATAGTTGAATCAAAAAAACCGCCATATAAAAAACTTGCCTTTGTTAAAACTGCATTATTGCGTATGGACAATTACAAGTTGTCTAAAATTGATAAAGACACCCCCCATCCATTTGTACTTAGAGATATACTTGCTGATTCAGCAGTCTATCATTCCACAGTATTCCCATTAAAACATGTTTCGGTCAAAGGGATAAAAACTTATGACGCAATACGCCAGATAATCTTTGAATCTGTAAAAGATCCATTACTGAATGATCAGATAATGGAAACATTGAAATGGCTTGTTTATGAGAAGTGGAATGATAGACCCAAAAAGCAGTTAGAACTTTTTGAATGCCCTCACTGTCATAAGACTTTAGCAACACTTGCTTATGATCTTGAAACCGGCAATTGTGTTAATTGTAAAAATGAAATATATATAACTGACATGCTAGGCTTTCATCAGGAGATGGCAGAAGAAGCAGCTCCGGACAGTGTAGCTTCTAATTATATGATGATTCATGAGTTCTTGATGTTGCTTTCCGGTATAAGATATTATTGGGAAAAAGACAAAAGTGTTCTTGCTGATGCACTATTCATTAAGGATGGACCTCTTTCTATTCGTGCTCAATACTCAAAACTTGTAGAACCCATGAGAAGTTTTCTTGAATATTCACGAAAGAAGGGAATTGATATACATATAATAAGCCAGGAGAAAACAGGATATTTCTGTGATCATCTGGAATTGATAGGTCCCAGTGCGCCTGAAGGGGCAATATTTATACCTGATGGTAAGTATATCAAGGAAGAAGTTCAAAGTAGACCAAATGAGGGGATGCCATATGGAAAAGATACGAATTATGGTGCCAAAGTTTTTGTTAAGATAAATAATTATCATAAGATGGTTATAAACATTCCGTTCGGAAAATACAAAGAGTCACCGAAGAAAGAGGATTTGATCGGTATAGAAAAGATATTTTCAACATTACCGGTTGTTCTCAGTAATAAGTTTGAAGGTGCCCTGTTGCCGATTGAATTGGCGCACGGGATTGCTTCTTTATCGACGTATCCTTCAGCGCAGATACTTGAGATATTTTCGAATATATAATTTAATAAAAAATGAAGAAAATTCACTCCGATCTCCGTATTTCAACAAAGACCAAATTCTATTAACTTTTTATACAAAACTCATACACAGTGTATAAATAGGGCTTCCTGAAAAACAAAAAAGCCCGTAAAACACTGGACAGGATGAGTTTTT
>CAZPZJ010000076.1:11851-14917 GCA_964591055.1 uncultured Leptospiraceae bacterium | reverse complement strand
AAAGAGCGTATAATGGCTGCACTATCCATACATGAGCCGGACCGTGTTCCCCTGTACATTCACGGCATCAACGAGGGGCCGATCATCGGCATCGGCCGGCAGATAACCGAGGGACTTCCCGAGCCCAAGGAATTCCGGGAAATGAACGACGCCGAGAAAGGAAAGCTTCTCGACACGCTCTTCCTTCTCCATGAACACTTCGGAATTGACGGCTTTACCTCGTTCGAGATAGGCCATGAAATCGACGTCGATTCCCGGCATGTCTCGGATGACTGGGGAGTGATATATACGCGCAGTCATCACGGCCTCCCCGTCGCAACCGGCCACCCTGTGCATGACAGCTCCTCCCTTGACGGGCTTATCCCTCCCCGCCCCAACCGTTCACATCTTATTCTGCTCGATCTTGCACGCGAACGCTTTCAGGGTGAGAAAGCGCTTTTCTGGCTCATGCGGGGAACGTTTGTCAGGTCATGGCGCCTGGCTGGGATGGAGAACCTGATGGTGCAGATGATTGATAATCCGGACTTCGTTCACAGGCTCGCCCGCATGGTAACCGATTACAACCTGGAGCAGATCGACATGCTGGCCGGCGCCGGACTCGACGTGCTTGTGGTTGAGGACGACATCGCCGACAGGCAATCTCCCCTCATATCCCCGAAACAGTTCAGGGAGTTCATAACCCCGTACAACAGGGAGCTCGTGGACAAGGCCCACCGCCTCGGGCTCAAGGCCGTCGCGCACAGCGACGGGAACCTGTGGCCCCTTCTGGATACCATGATCGAAACCGGGTACGACGGGCTCAACCCCCTTGAACCGCAGGCGGGCATGGATCTGAAAAAAATGAAGGAATACTGCGGAGACCGCCTCTGCCTGCTCGGCAACATCGACTGCGTGGACCTGCTCCCCGGCGGGACCGAAACGGAAGTCGTTGAGGCTGTCCGACAGGCCATTGCCGACGCAGCGGAAGGCGGCGGGTATATTCTCTGTGACTCGAATTCTCTTCATCCCGGCGTGAATCCGATGAACTGCATCGCGATGTTCGAGGCCGCCAAAAAGTACGGCGTGCGATAGTATTGCTGCAACCGGAAATCCCGAACCGGAATAATTTACTGCTCTGGAGGAAATGAAATGAGCCTTTTACAGGAAATTGCGGTCAAAGTCGAGGAAGGCAGGCAGAATGACGTAAAATCGCTCGTCGAATCCTGCATCGCGGGCGGAATTCCGGTCGCCGATATCCTCAACGACGGCCTTATTGCGGGGATGAACTCCATCGGCATCCGTTTCAGGATGAACGAGGTGTTTGTGCCCGAAGTCCTTGTCGCGGCCCGGGCGATGAAAGCGGGCCTTGAGATCATCAGGCCTGTTCTGCTACGCGAGAAGGTGCAGTCAAGGGGAACGATCGTGATGGGCACCGTGCTGGGAGACCTTCACGATATCGGGAAAAACATCGTGTGCTATATGCTTGAAGGCGCGGGATACGATGTGGTGGACATCGGCATCGATGCCCCGGGCGAGAGATTCATCCAGGCCGCAAAGGAAAGCGGCGCACAGATCATCGGGCTGTCATCTCTTCTTTCAACAACAATGCCCTACATGAAAAATGTTATGGACTCCGTCCGCGGATCCGACATCGCCGGCAGCGTAAAAGTGATGATCGGCGGCGCGCCGGTGACGCAGTCCTTCGCGGACGAGATCGGCGCGCACGGATACGCTCCCGACGCCGCGAGCGCGGTGGATGTGGTCCGGACGCTGCTCGGGCAGTGAGCGCCGACGGTACTGCCGCCTTCACTGCTCCCGGCCTCATGACGTGTTAAGACAGAGAGGTTGATATGAAATATAACATGCGCCAGTGGATTGAAGGCATGCTCCATTCCGGCAACACAGCGGCGTTCCCGCTGGCGATCTATACCGGTGCGGCGCTTACGGGCAGAAGCGTTCACGACATGCTGTTCGATGGCGCCATTCACGCCGACTGCGTGATGGCCCTCGCTGAGCGTTTTCCGCGTTCGGCGGCATCGATTACCGCAATGGACCTCTCGGTTGAAGCGGAGGCGTTCGGCGGCAAAATCCTTGCTGTCGGCGATGAACCGCCCACAATCACCGGGAGCATCGTCAACGGTGAAGACGACGCGGAAAAACTCCGGGTACCTCCGGTCGGTGCGGGCAGGACCGGGGAATTCCTGAATGCTGCTTCCATCTGCGCGCACACAATCAACGACAGGCCCGTGTTCGGCTGCATCATCGGGCCTTTCTCGCTCGCGGGAAGGCTTTCAGGAATGACCGAGGCGCTGATGAACATCCATGCGGAACCGGACATGCTTCATGCCGTCATCAGGAAAACGACGGAATTTCTCGTATCGTACGCACTCGCCTTCAGGGAAGCAGGCGCTGACGGCATCGTGATCGCCGAACCCGCTGCGGGTCTGGTTTCGCCGTCCCACTGCGGTGAATTTTCATCTGATTACATAAGATCGATTGTTAAGGCGGTGCAGGATGAAAGCTTTCCGGTGATTGTGCATAACTGCTCGGCCACGGTTCGCCATATTGGTTCCATGCTTTCCACGGGAGCGGCGGGGCTTCACCTCGGCAACACGATCGACATGGGAGAGGCGCTCGCCGTCACGCCCCCCGGAATCCCCGCCTTCGGCAATATCGATCCGGTCAGTGTGCTCAGGAACGGTTCGGAGGATGAAATACGGTCAAAGACCATGGAACTGCTGAAGTCAGTTTCCGGCTTTCCCAACTTTGTTCTTTCGTCCGGCTGCGACATCCCGCCCGGGACGCCGGCCGAAAACCTTGACATCTTCTTCGACACGCTCGACCGGTTCACCGCCGGGCGATGATTGCGCCCGGCGCGCTTACTCTTCCCGGTATCCCTCGATGGTCGCGTTCACGTCCTCGATCATCGCGATCAGGCTCCGCGACTCCTCGATCATCTCGCTTATCTCGGTGGAGTTCATCTGGGCGTAGTCGTTGATCATCGAGACTGTCCTGACCACCTCGTCCATCGCGTGCTTCTGCTCCTCCGTCGCGTTCATGATCTCCGCGGCGCGCCTCCCCACGTCC
>CAZPZJ010000076.1:2192-11751 GCA_964591055.1 uncultured Leptospiraceae bacterium | reverse complement strand
ACCGCAAATCCGCGGCCGGCGTCACCGGCGCGGGCGGCCTCGATGGCCGCGTTCAGCGAAAGCAGGTTTATGCGGTCCGAGATGTCGTTGATGATCGCGATGATCTCGGACATCTCGGCCGAGCTTTTGCTGATGGAGGCGATGCTCTCGTCCATCATCCTGAACGATTTCTCGCCGTCGCGCGCCCTGTCCGTTATCCTCCCGGTGCGCTCGTTGGCGTCGCTCACTTCGGCGTTTATCTCTCCCATTATGGACGATTGCGTTTTCATCGATTCAAGGAGCGCCTCGATGTTCCGGTTCTGCCCGCCGGCGCTGTCCGAGACGCTGTCTATCCCGGCCGATATCTCCTCGACGGCGGCGGTCACCTCCTCGGTCGAGGCGGCCTGGTTCTGCGTATTCGCGGCGATCGTCCCGTACCTGGACTCGATCTTCTTCGCCGCGGCGACGAGGGCTTCGCTGTTCGAGCGGAGCGTTTCCCTGATAAACACGTTCTGGCGCACGTTCTTTTTCGTTTCGTCGCGGGCGACCACCGCGTTTCTCCTGAAAATGATCATGGTGAACATCGCCAGAATGAAGAAGATAACGTATGTGATGAGTGTGTCGATGAGCGCAAGCTTGAGCGCGGGGTGATAGGTGGAAGCGGTGTTCATCCTCACCAGGAAGAAAGCCGCGACATCTGCGCATACAAGAACGCCCGCGACGATTGAAAGCACGATCGGCGTGCAGAAGATCATGCTGAAAGCGACGGGAAGGAAAATGAAGTAGATGTAGGTGGTGTACACCACGTCCGGCTTGATGAACGAATTGCTGATGATGCCGGCGACAAGCCCCGCCGCGCCCATAAAGACAAACACGTTCGCGCTTGCATGGTACCTTCCCCTTTTAAGCAGAAACAGGCTCACGATAAATGATATGAAAAAGAGCGGCGTGACCCTGAGCACGCGCAGAAACGCATCGAGGCCCACAAACCCCATCGCCCCCTGAAGAATGACGATCAGAACGAAAAATGCGGACATGAAAAAGAAGAGAAGTTTGGAGCGGGCCTTTAAAAGGTAGTTGCCGTCCCTGTACGCGCCAAGAAAGAACTCTAACACTCTGACAACCATAATCCCCCGCGACAATTGGCATGTTCTGACGGGAAGTATAAAATGCGTTCCCGGTTATATTATAGAATTATATATGTAAAATTAAATTTTTAAAATTTTCTTTATAAATTTTTCCTGACACCGGCACACTTTAGAAATCCATGTGGCGCCATGCCCGCAGGTAATAGGTGTAGAGTGCCGGGGCGTTGAGCGTGTTGATCCTGACGGGAAGGTTTGCCGAGTCACCGGGGAAAAACAGCGACTGGCGGAACGCTTCGGGTGAGTAGTATCGCGCGCCATCGACATGCGCGGGAGAGATTCCGGCGCCCGGCTGCTCGCACGACGCCAGGTTGAATCCCCAGTCGCCGAACGTCGGCACATAGAGGTGATAGGGCGTCGCCGCGCCGAAAACCAGCTTCATCGTGGCGTTGACGCACCAGAACGATTCCCTCGCCGAAAGCGGCGAGGTCGACTGCGTGACGAACACGCCGTGTTTTTTCAGCGACCTTTTCACCATGCGGAACATCTCCTCGGAATAGAGCTTGGAGATGGTCTCGTCGTGAGGGTCGGGGAAGTCGGCGATGATCACGTCGTAGGACTCCTTATTGCCGCGAAGGTAGCCGAACGCGTCGGCGACTATCACGCGCACCCTGGGGTCGAGCAGGGAATCGCGGTTGATCCGCCTGAAAGATGAGTTGGTTTTCGCAAGTCGAATCATCTCCGCGTCAAGCTCCACCAGCGTCACCGCGCCCACCCCCGGGCAGCGAAGCACGTCCCGCACCGCAAGGCCGTCGCCGCCCCCCATGACCAGCACGTCTTTGCGGGGCGAGGCGCACATCGTCATCGCCGGGAAGACCAGCATTTCGTGGTAGCGGTACTCGTCGTAGGTGGAAAACTGGAGCGATCCGTCCAGGTACAGGCGGAAGTCGTCTCCGTTGCGCGTGAGCACGATCTCCTGGAACCGGGTGCGCTTCGTCAGCACAATATCGTCGAAGTAGAGCCGCTTCTGCAGAAAGCGGTTCATCTCCGCGGAAAACACCAGCATGCAGACCAGCAGCCCCAGGCAGACGACCGGTGGCGCGATGTCGGTGCGCCTTTTCCCCGGGTAGGAAAGCCTTGCGACCAGCACCGCGGCGACCGCCACGTTGACAATACCCATGACGATGCTGGTGATAATCCTCCCCGTGTATGGAAAGAGCACCAGGGGGAAGAGCAGCGCCCCGGCAAGCCCGCCCAGGTAGTCAAGCGAGAGCACGTTCGAGAGTATGTTCTTCAGCGGGCCGGACTCGCGCAGGATGCGCGTGAGCAGCGGGACCTCAAGGCCCACGAAGGCCCCGATCAGCACCGTGAAGAAGACGTGTATCAGGTAATACGAGGCCTCGAACGAGAAGAGGTAGTTGAGCGCGAGCACCGATACGCCCCCCGCCGCACCCAGTGCGATCTCGATCGAGATGAACGAGCGTACCAGGTTTTTCGTGATAAAGCGCGACAGGTACGATCCCGCGCCCATCGACACCATGAAAAACCCGATGGTGATTGAGTACTGCAGGAGCGGGTTGCCGAGCAGGTAGGCCGCGAGCGAGCCCAGCACCAGCTCGTAGGTGATGCCGCACAGCGAAAGCACGAACACCGCAAAGAGCAGCAGCTTCCGCTCGGCGGATCCGGGAACGTGCTTCACCTGCCGGGCTGCTGTGACTGGGTCTGGGCGCGTGAAGGCTGCGCCTGGCCCCTTGAAAGGCTCGAAGGCGACGATATCACCGACGCGACGATGATCGAAATGCCGAGGATGATGGAGCCGATGATGATGCCGAGCGAGATGTTCTGGTCGTCCTCTATCTCCTTTTTCACCGAGAAGGGGGTGAAAAAATTGATGAGGAGGAAGCCAAGCCCCATCATGATGATGCCGACAAGCGAGTAGATCACGGTCTCCCCTATGCCGTACAGAAGATTGACAAGATTTGCGCTCATACCGGATTGCCCTCCTGAAAATTATCGATGTTCCGCTCCACAATTAATCCAAAGCGTGAAAATCATTTACCGAAGCGCGGCCCTCTGCTGCTGTAAGGTCCGTGTCCCGTGTAATACACTCCCCTGTGGCTTCCCACCCTGAGGGAGCGGCGCTGTTCGCGCTGGCGTTCCACGTAGGCGGCGCCGCCCCTGTCATAACCGACAAGGTAGTGTGAAAGGCCCGCGGCGGAAGCCATTATCAGCGTCGCGACTACGATCGTTCTGGCCATCGCGTCCTCCCCTTATTTCGCCGCGACGTCAAACGGCAGTTCGTTGTAGGATTTCGCCCTCACCTGATTGACGATCCACAAAATCATGAAGGCAAAAAACGCGATCAGGAAATAACGGTAGCTTTTCACGTTGTCAATCACCGCAACGCGGACCGATTCGACGCTGCGGGCGTTCTGGCTGTAGAGCTCAAGGTAGACATGGTAATCCCCGGTCGCATCGATCACAAAATCCTTCTCTATGGCGGTCTCCGACTCGTGCCAGTGGCCCTCGTCGTCGTAGCCTTCCTCGTCCCAGAAATCGCCCGACACGGCCAGCGACTCCACCGGCTCGGGCTGCAGGTCGATGTCGTCCAGCACGTCCCTGAGAGGGCTGTCGGCCGGAAGTCCTGCGCTCCGGGCAGGCTCGCCCGGCTTCACCGGCGCAGTCCCGCCCGGCCCGCCCTGGTCGCGCTTTGCCGGCAGGGCAGTGAGAAATTCCTGCAGCTTATCGTGCCTGATCAACATCATGCGAAACGACTGCCATTCCCTGTTGAGCGGCTGGACCGACTGGTCGACAGACACCCGTATGGTGTACATCGAGCCGGGCTTTGCGCGCAGGCGGACCGGGTTGTACAGCACCTGGCTCACGTACACAGAGGCATTGTCCTCGGTCCGAGGCTCGTTGTCGGCAATCACGACGGTTTTGGAATAATCGATTGCGTCCGCGACCTCGCCGCCGGACACGCAGCGCGCCACCGTGAGGCTGAACGCAGCCAGCATCATCGCGACGTAAATCAGCGCCTTCCAGACGTAGCGCTTTCTCCTCTTCAGGGTGTTCTGATATTTTTCGTAGAACTCATCGCGGCTGAACGCAAGAATGACGTCCCGGTACGGGACGCCCGTTCCCCTGGTCACCGACACCTCGTTTTCCGACTGCTCTATGGTGTAGCGGTAATGGCCCCTGGAAAAATCATAGCACTGCGCCGGCTCGCCGATCTCGGGACGCCATGAAAGCTCGCCCTCCGCAAACACAATGCGCGCGACAAAGCCCGTGTCCTCTTTGGAATAGCGACGGCCTTCAAACTCAAAGTGTTTGCCGGACGCCTCGAGGTCGATCGACTCCGGCGTGTACTCGCTGTAGGAGAACACGCGGCCTTCTTCCTCGACAAACCACACGTACCCGCCCTCAGCCGAGACCGCGAACCACTCGTCCCAGACGTCCAGCTCGTACTCGTCCTCGTCCTGGTAGCGGATGCGGCCGATGATCTCGTACTCGACGCCGGCCAGCATCCCCTTCGCTCCCAGCTTGAAGGGGCTCGTTCCCGCATCCGGGGCGAACATGAGCTCGTACACCCGGTAGTAGACATCGGTGCGCCTGTCGTACTCTTTGCCGCACGACAGGCACCTTGCTATCGGAACCTCTTCAGCGTCCTCGCCGCTGCCCTCGGTCCTGGCGCTTTTGCCCAGATCGCCGCCGCACGACGGGCAGGCGATCGTCTCCTGCTTTATGGTTTCATCGGCCATCGCACCTTACCTGTGCACCACGATGTCCCGCTTCATGAGCACCTTCCCGATGAAGAGCTCCAGCTCGTCCTCCGAAAGCTCGATGGAGGTTTTCTGCCCGTTCCAGATCCCGTCGAGGTATTTCACCGGCGTCCCGGGCTCGATGTAATGCATCAGCTCGCCCTCGCCGCCTTCGATGGTGGCCTCGCCGCGCTCCTTGATCATCACCCTGCGCTCTCCCAGCATGATGTTCTGTCCCGGTTTGAGCGAGAGCAGGTTTTCTGGGATCTCGACCGCCTCGACAAGCTCGGTAAAGAGCGTGTAGGAGCCCTCGTCCTCCGCGAACCACGCGGGCGCGCCATCGTACTCGATAAACCACTCGTCGAAAAAGCCCCCGCTGTAGCGGTAGCGCAGCCTGCCCAGCGCCGTAAAGGGCCTGCCGAGGATTTCGCCGGTCGAGTTCACCTCGAACATCGAAGGAAACTGCGCAAGCTTCGGATGCTTGCCCGACGGGTCAAGCCCCTCGACGCTCACACGGTGGTGCGTGTCGCAGTACGGACAGACGATCACGCGGCTGAAGCGGTTTTTCACCTGGATGGGCGCACCGCATGACGAGCACGTATACGCTGAAGGCATGCAGTCCTCCGCACCCTACTGTATTTTCTCGCCGCACTCGGGGCAGAACTTCGCGCCAGGCTGGAGCGCCGCATTGCACTTGGGGCACGCGCTCGCCTGCAGGTTCTGCCCGCACTCCGGGCAGAACTTCGCGCCCGGCTGCGCCATTGCGCCGCACTTGGTGCATTTTACGCCGGGGACCGTCATCTCCTTGCCGCAGCTTGAGCAGAATTTTGCGTTCTGCGCGTTCATGACGCGGCAGTGCGGGCATGCCACCTGCCCTCCCTGGGCCTGCTGCTGCCCCTGCTGGCCGGTGCCCATTGCGGCGCCCATCATCTGGCCCATCTGCTGTCCCATGCCGACGCCCATCCCTGCTCCCATCATGCCTCCGGCCATGCCGTCGCCCGACGCGGCCTTCTCCATGGTGTCGAACGTGCGCTTCATCCGGTAGTCGTCGCCGCCCATAATGTTGATCTCGGCCTTGTCGGCCAGCGCTTTCTTGAGCCTCTTGACCGACTCATCCTCCTCCGGGAAGTTGATGGACTCAACCGCGAAGCGCACCAGCTCGATTCCAAAGCTGGTGAAGTCCTCGGCGATCTTGGCCTTGCCCGCCATGCCGATCTCGTCGTAATACGCGGCGATCTTGAGGATGGTGATGTTCTGCTTGATCATCGTCTCGGAGATCAGGTCCTGCAGCTTGGGCATGATCACCATGTCGCGAAGCGCCGATCCCACCGCCTCGGTGGTGTACGCCTGCCAGGTTCCGATGGCCATCATCAGAAGCGCCTTCGTGTCTTTTACCCTGATGGAGTACGCGCCGAACGCCCGCACCGGGATCGCGAGGTTGTAGGTGGGATCGAGGAGCTGGATGGGCTGCTTGGTGCCCCATTTCAGGTTGGGAATTTCCGTGATGTTGACGTAATAGACCTCGGCCGGAAACGGCGACTTGCCGCCGAACGGGAGGTTGATGAGCTTTTCGAGGATGGGGATGTTGCCTGTCTTCAGGGTATGCCTGCCTGGGCCGAAGGTGTCCAGCGCCCTGCCCTCGCGGAAGAGCACCGCCTCCTGGTTTTCCCTGACGATGAGCTGCGCGCCCATCGAGATCGCGCCTTCCGGAAACTTGTGGATGATGTCCCCCTGCGTATTGTCCCATTGAACGACATCAAGTAGCGCCATTTATATGACCTCCAGAATCGTATTTCGCCTGTCATCAAACGACTTCTCGAACGCCTCTATCTGCTTTTTAATCTCCTTTGCGACGGCGGCCACGTCGGCCGGCGCGGCGGCGGAGAGCCTTTCAACGGCCGGGCCGATCTCCTCGCCCGCGGCGATCATCCGCCAGTCGTACTCGAGTATGCGGTCGGCATCCTGCCCGGTGATCTTCATTTTGGAAAACGAGCCTGAAGTGATGTAGTCGGCGTACTTCACCTTCTTGTGCGCCCGCTCGAGCACCGTGTTCAGCGAGTCCACGTCGCCCAGCAGTGAAAGGTCCCCGCGTTTGGAGATTTCATTCATCGCCGCCATAACGGCGTTCTTGTACCCCGCGAGGCGCTCGGCAAGGAAAAAGCGCACCACGCGGTCCGCCTCGTACATCTCCCCGTGTTCTACATAGCCGGTGTAACCCGGCAGCTTGCCGATAAGCCTGTCGACAAGGTCCCTGGACTCCGCGATTCTCTTTTTCAGATTGTCAAGATCGGGCTGCATGGCGGCCTCCGTTCACATCGGGATATCAACGCGGTGCGACGTGGAAACAGCCATGAAAGTAATGCCCGGAGACGGGAACGTCAAGCATTAATTGCGCCGCTCCCCGGAAGGCCCGCGGTGCGCAATTATTCTTGACAACACCGGCAGGATTCAATCACATCACCACAAGATCACCCGAGGGGGCCGGACGTGGCCGAGAAGAAAAAAAAGGAACCCGGAAAGCCGGTCAAATCAGCGAAAGCGCCCAAATCAAGGAAAGCGCCCGTTAAAAAGGGTCCGTCGGGCGAAGCCTCCCGCCTTCCTGCGAAGAGAAAGGAAACAAGGCCCGTCAAGCAGGAAGCGCCGCCTCCCGTCCCTGTGGAAACGCCCGATCCCAGGGCCATCGAGCGCGGAGACACGCCGATGACCGTCGTGGGACACCTTGACGAGATGCGCTCCCGCCTGCTTCGAATCGCCATCGCGCTTGTCGTGCTGACCTTCGCGGGATTTTATCTTTCCGACTATGTGATCAAATTCATTCAGGCGCCATTCCTTCAAACCGGGCAGAAGCTCAACCTCTTCACGCTCATGGAAGGGGTCATGCTCCGGCTCAAGGCCGGTTTTTTCGCGAGCGTGCTGCTGTGCGTGCCGCTGCTGGTGTTCGAAGTATGGCGTTTCCTGTATCCCGCGATAGAAAAAAGGGACAGGATGTATCTCAGGCTTGTCACCTTCGCCGCGGTCGCCCTTTTTTACGGCGGGGTCGCAATCACCTATGTGTTTCTCCCGATGATCATCACCACGCTGATATCGTTCGCACCCACCGACATGGTGGTGATGAACAACGCGTCGGAATACCTCCACTTCTTTCTGCTGTTCAGCGCCGTCATGGGGCTGGTGTTCGAGCTTCCAATCATAATCCTCATCCTCACCAGGATCGGCATCGTCTCCCCTTCATTTCTGGTGGCCAAGCGCAAGTACGCCATCGTCATCATCTGGGTTGGAGCCGCCATACTCACCCCCACGCCTGACCCCTTCACGCTGAGCCTCGTTGCGATCCCGCTCATGCTCCTCTATGAGCTTTCAATCTTCATCTCGCGGTTTGTGATCATCCGCAGGAAGAAACAGGAATTGCGCGAAAGCTCGGAAAACGCTTGACGGGGCGCGGAAGTTTCGACTACTATATTCCCGGTTTTAACCATAAAAATACAGAAAGGCCCCCCCGAGGGGCCCATTTCCGCACGTTTCGGTTTCAATAAAAAATATGAAGAGGCTCGCCATGGCAATCAGGTACATTGATCAGCTTGACCTCAAAGGGAAAAAAGCGCTCATCCGCGTCGACTACAACGTGCCCTACGACAGGGACCTCAACATCACCGACGACACGCGCATCGCCGCAACGCTTCCCACCATCCGCTACTGCCTGGACGGGGGCGCGACCGTGCTGCTGGTCTCGCACCTCGGGAGGCCCAAGGGAAAGCCCAACGACAGGATGACGCTTGCCCCGGTCGCGAAGAGGCTGGAGCAGCTGATCGGCAGGAAGGTGAAGTTCATCGCGGCGCTCATCGGAGGCGGCGCCGAAAGCGACGTGGCCGCCCTGGAGTCCGGCGACGTGGCCCTGCTCGAAAACATCCGCTTTTACCCGGAAGAGGAAAAGAACGACGATGCGTTCGGCAAAAATCTCGCCTCAATGTGCGACGTGTACGTCAACGACGCGTTCGCGACCGCACACCGCGGTCACGCCTCCAACGAGGCGATCACCCGCTACGCCGGGGAGTGCGCGGCGGGCTTTCTGCTCAAGGACGAGATTGAATATTTCAAAAAGGCGCTGGAAAAGCCCGAAAAACCCCTGGTGGCGGTGATCGGCGGCGCCAAGGTGTCCACCAAGATCGACGTGCTGCGCAACATCATCGCCAAGGTCGACACGCTCATCATCGGGGGCGGCATGGCGTTCACCTTCCTGAAGGCGCAGGGCCACGGCGTCGGCAAGTCGCTTCTGGAGGAGGACCTGGTGGACTCTGCAAAAGAAACGCTGCGCGAGGCCGAACGTCACAACATACGGGTGATGCTGCCCGTTGACGTGGTGGCGGCCGAGGCTTTCGACAACAACGCCGCGAGCAGGGTGGTTCCGGCCGGCGCCATCCCGGACAACATGATGGGCCTTGACATTGGTCCCGAGAGCCTGAAGCTCTTCGGCGAGGCGATCAGCGGCGCAAAGACGGTCATCTGGAACGGCCCGATGGGGGCCTTCGAAATGCCCTCGTTTTCCGACGGCACCTTCGGCGTCGCGAAAATCATAGCCGAAAGCGGCTGCATCAGCATCATCGGCGGCGGCGACAGCGTGACCGCCATCAACAAGTCCGGGATCGCCGACAGGATGACTTACGTGTCCACCGGGGGCGGCGCCTTCCTCGAGCTGCTGGAAGGAAAAACGCTGCCGGGCATCGCCGCGCTGGACAG
>CAZPZJ010000076.1:0-2092 GCA_964591055.1 uncultured Leptospiraceae bacterium | reverse complement strand
AAACCTTCTCCCGGCGGAGGGAAAGTCGATGAAAAAAGTACTGTATGTCATGTACCAGCCTTACAAGTGGCTTATCTTCGCTCCGTACCTCGCGGCGTCCACAATCTTTTTCGGCTCGCTGACAGTCGTGCTCGTGGTGGTCACCAATCCCCGTATTACAAGCTTCGTCTGCGGAAAGATATGGTCGCGCCTCAACGGCTACCTGACGCCCATGTGGGTCTCGGTCTCCGGAAAGGAGCACGTGGATCCCCGGCAGTCATACGTGATCGTATCCAACCACCAGAGCCATTACGACATCTTTGTGCTGTACGGGTGGCTTCCCGTGGACTTCAAATGGGTGATGAAACAGGAACTCAGAAAAGTCCCCGGCATCGGCATCGGCTGCGAAAAGGTGGGGCACATCTTCATCGACCGCTCCAACCACGAAAAGGCGCTCGCATCGCTGGAGGCGGCCAAGGCGAAGATTATCAACGGAACTTCGGTTATTTTTTTCCCGGAAGGCACCCGGAGCAGGGACGGACGGATGCGCCCCTTCAAGAAGGGCGCGTTCAAGATGGCGCTTGACCTGGGCCTTCCGCTGCTCCCCGTCACCATCAACGGATCGAAAAACATCCTGCCGTCAAAGACAACCAGGCTGTTTCCCGGGCGAGTGCGCATGGTCATCCACCCGCACATTCCCACCGACGGCGTCACGGAGGAGACGATCCAGGACCTGATGGACAGGACCTACCAGGTGATCAATTCGGCGCTAGAAACTGAAAAAGTCAGCTGAGCGCTGAATCGCCGGCATCGTCACCCGTTTCCACGGAGCTCTCCTCCGCGTTTTCCTCAGGGGTTTCGCCGTCAGCGTCCTTGTGAAAGCGGCGCTCGCGCTTCATTTCCTGTTTTTTCTGCTTTTCAATCTCCTTTTTTCTCTTGGCGCTTTTAAACATCCTGTCTTTGTTCTTCAATAGGTACCCCTCTTGTTATCCATTGCTTTTCACGCTGCCATTATTAACCGTTGCGCTGAAATGGCACAACCTTTATTTTCGGTCCCGGATCCCTTCTGAAAATACTTGACTGACGGCGGACAGTGGTTCAGCATTCGGCGATGAGCTGTTATTTCAGGCATATCGCAGGGATTCTTGACGAGGCGGGAATCACCGTCACTACGGACAACAAAAAGGAAGTGGACCGGCTGGTTCACTAATACCTGGGAGTGGAATACAAGCATTGCCCGGACGCGTGGAAGGAATTCAAAATCCGGGTGCGCGACGACGAAGCGGAGCGTCGCAGGTTCATCGCGCACATGAAACGCAGCACCGGCCCGTAGGGAAGAGGCTCACTCCTCATCCGCCGCGGGGCGAGTTGATCAGATAGTTCACCAGCGCGCGGAGTCCCAGCGCATAGGAATCTCCCCCAAAGCCCGAAATCTGCCCCACGCACGCCGGCGCGATCAGCGATTCACGGCGGAAGCTTTCACGGGCGTGGATGTTGGACAGGTGCACCTCCACCGCGGGGACGTTGACCGCTTTCAGCGCGTCGTAGATGGCCACCGATGTGTGCGTGTAGGCGGCCGGGTTGATGAGGATTCCCGCCGCGCCCCTGCGGCTGTGTATGAAATCGATGATATCGCCCTCGGCGTTGGACTGGAACGCTTCAATGGACACTCCCAGCGCCTTCGCCTCCTCCGCCAGCATGCCGTTGATCTCGTCAAGGGTCACGCGCCCGTAAATGCCGGGCTCCCGCTCGCCCAGAAGGTTCAGATTGGGGCCGTGGATCACCAGTATGTTCAGTGTTGCGCTCATGGCTGCACCGCCTTTCGTTGTCGGCAGGGACATCACGCCATCCCGCTCCTGCTTGTACGCCGCCCTCCCCCGCCTGTCAACGATTATTCGCCGTGGAGCGCATCGAGGATCTCATCGACTTCCGCGCGGCTTTCGGCGCGCATCAGATGGGAGCGCGCCATGGACGCGCCGTGAAAACCATGAAGGTACTTCGCCACGTGCTTTCGCGCCAGCACCAGCCCGTAGTCACCGTACCATTCCGTCATGTAGTCAAGGTGCCGCCGTATCAGCGCGACCGTTTCGGAGAGGCCGGGGACGCGCCCGGA
>CAZPZJ010000075.1:0-15110 GCA_964591055.1 uncultured Leptospiraceae bacterium | reverse complement strand
TTCGCAAGGGCGAACTTGATCTGGTCTTCCGTTTTGTCGAGGAGGGCGTAGCAGACAAAGACGACCTCGTCGCCGTTGCGGACGGCGTCGTTAATCTTGCTCTCGATAGTCGTGTTTTCCATCGCCAGGGTCAATGCCGCTCAATCCGTATGTAGTGCAGCGTCACGAAACCGCCGTTTCATGCGTTTCCTGCCTTACCTGTATAATCGGCCGCGTCGCCGCGAAAAAGTATTACATTTTACCGCCGCAGGCGCCTCCCGCGCGCGGTGGCGCAGGCCGGTCTGCGCACTTCGAGCCAATAATATTGTTGATATTTTTCAAGAAAAAAAATAGTGTACTCCGGCATCGGTGATTGTAGTATGACAACGGTTTTTTCCGGGAGGGAACCCCCCGCACATTATTCAACAGGAGCCGCGCATGGAGCTGCTGATACCGTCACTTTCCTCGGTGGTGAGCCTTACGGTCCTGGGGGCCGTGTTCGGCCTGCTGCTTTCGGTGGCGAAAATCCGCCTCAACGTGGAGAGGGACCCCCGTTACAAGAGGCTTCTGGACGCGCTGCCCGGCGCAAACTGCGGCGGATGCGGAGAGCCGGGGTGCGCGGGGTACGCGTTCAAAATCCTGCAGGGCGAGTCTGACATCAACCAGTGCCCCGTCGGCGGGCACGAGGTGGTGGAGCGGCTCGCGGTCGTCATGGGGCGCGAGGTGATGCCCATGGTCGCGACCAGGGCGCGCGTCCACTGCCAGGGGGGATCGGCGTCGGCCCGGAGTAAATTCGTCTACGACGGCCCGCGCTCGTGCGCTGCGGCCCAGCAGGTGATGGGCGGCTTCAAGGTGTGCCAGTGGGGATGCCTGGGCCTGGGGGACTGCGTCCGCGTGTGCCAGTTCGGCGCGATCGCGATGGGCGATGCGGGCCTTCCGGTCGTCAACCGCGAGCGCTGCACCGGCTGCGGCAAGTGCGTGGACGAGTGCCCGCGCTCCATCATCACCCTGGTGGACGAGTCCTTTGACGTCCACGTGATGTGCCTCAACCGCGAAAAGGCCCCCGTCATGAAGAAGGGGTGCTCCGCGGGCTGCATCGCCTGCAACCGCTGCGTCAAGGCGTGCAAAGAGGTCTTCAGTGACGATCCGGACGTCGACACCGCGATCCAGGTGATCGACTTCGTGGCGGTGATCGATTACAGGAAGTGCGTCAACTGCGGCAGGTGCGCCGAGGTCTGCCCGCAGAACGTCATCGAATTTACGGGAAGAGAAGGCTGACTATGAAACCGGTCGGTGAAATGACGGGAACCGAAAAGGCCGCCGCGCTCATGGTGGCGCTGGGCCCGGACGTCGCGTCCGAAATCATGCGCCATCTGGACGACGCGAGCGTGCAGAAAATCGCGTCCGAGATCGCGAAAATCGACCGGCTTTCGCCCGAGGACCGGGAGGAGCTGGTGGGCGAGTTCCTCCTCGACCTGCGGAAAACCAGGGGCGCCTCCTACGGCGGCGAGAACGTGGCGCGCGACCTGCTGGAATCGGCGTTCGGCGAGGAGAAATCCAAGGAAATCCTCGGGCGCCTCTCCAGGAAGGACCTTGAAAAGGGCTTCACCTTCCTGGCCGAGATCGACTCGGCGCTGCTGGTTTCCTTCCTGCAGGACGAGCACCCGCAGACGATCGCGGTGACCATGGCGCACATCCCCGCCAAGAAGGCGGCCGAGGTGCTGAAAGCGCTTCCCTCCGACATGGCCCGCGAGGCGGCGAGGAGGCTTGCCACCATGGAGCGCACGTCGCCCGAGGCGGTGATAGAGATTTCCAGGGTGCTGCGCAGGAAGTACGACAGGATCATGGCTTCGGGCCAGGACCTCGAGTCGACGGGAGGCGTGGACACGCTGGTGTCCATTCTCAACTTCATGAGCGGCGACCAGGAGCGCACGCTGATGGACTACTTCGACTCGTCAATGCCGGACATCTCGCAGGAAATCCGCGACCGCATTTTCACGTTCGACCACGTGGTCAACCTGGACAACAGGGAAATGCGCGTCCTCATCGACGAGATCAACGACGACTCCGTCATTGCGCGCTCGCTGAAGGGCGCCGGCGACGACGTGAGGATCAAGTTCTTCAGGAACATGAGCCGCAACCGCGCCACCGACATCCTGAGCGACATCGACGCGATGGGGCCGGTGCGCCTGTCGGAAATACAGTCGTCGCGCGATGTCATCGTGTCGGTGATGAAGGAGCTCAACGACATGGGAGTGATCACCGTCAAGAAGGAAAAAGAGGAGTACGTCGAGTAGCAGCTCAGTTGGAAACGACGATCGTGCCGTCCTGCTCCAGCCGCATGTACAGCCGGCGCACCCTGCCTTCGTAATCTTCCGCGTCCCTGCCCGAAAGCCTGTTGTACATGTTCATGATCCTGTTCACGTAGCTGACGGTCGCCCTGATGGGGGGCACCGACATGGTCCTGCGCACCCTGCCGAGCCCGGCGTGGTAGGCCGCAAGCGCAAGCGGGATGTCGTCGCCCAGCGAGCGCATCAGCGCGTTGAAGTGGCGGATTCCGGCGGTGACGTTCTGTTCGGGATCGAAGGGATTGCCGAGCCGGTAGGCGCCGGACACCTCGGGCATGAGCTGCATGAGCCCCATCGCGCCGGCGGGGGAGACGGCGTTGGGATTGAAGTCGGACTCCGTTTTCACGATGCATTTCACCAGCAGGGGGTCGGCGTTCTCCCGCGCGGCGATGCGCTCGATGAGCCCGTCGAAGCGCGAAGAGACGTCGGTCGCGGCGCCGGCGCGTTCGGAAAGCGCGGGGTTTGAGTACTCCACCGTGCCGTCGGGATGGACCTGGCGCTGGATGCGCGCCTCAAGCGGAAGGCCCAGGGAGAGGGCCAGTGTGCAGGCGATGAGAGGGATGGCGAGGCCGCGCATGCGCTCACTCCCCCGCATCAGCGAGGATCGAGTTCACGCCCTGCACGAGCTCGTCGGTGTACGCTCTGGCGTCATTGATCCGCCCGCGCGGGAAGCGGAACCCGACGGCGCCCTCGTGCCCGCCGCCGTTTTCTATGTGGAAGCTATCGAGCACCGAGCGCAGGTCGAACGTCTTGAAGTGCTGGCTGCGGCGCATCCTGAACTGGACGAGATCGGAGACGCTTTTGTCGTCAAAGAAGACGACAAGCCCTATTTTCCCGGTGGACTCGGCGAGGTCGTTGGCGGCGGTCTTGGTGACGGAGTTGATTGTCTCCTGGTCGTAATCGCGGTAGAGCGCGTCCATCTCGTCTTCGGTCAGCACCACGTAGGCGATGTGGCCTGCAAGCTGCCGTTTGCCGATGATGTACTGGTAGCAGTCCTCCTCCCTGCGGGAAAGGCGCTGCAGCTCGCGGTATATCTCGTCCCCGCTGGTGATGTTGTTCTCGCGTACGGTGGATGCGGCCAGTATTTCGTTGTAGATGGACGAGAAGATGGCGTAGTACTTCTTCTCCCGCTTCGTTTTGAGGAAGCGCCCCATGTTGGTGTCGCTGATGATGCCGGTGAGGATCGCGAGCACGAAGTTGCGGGAGAACGGGTCGGCGATCATGAAGCGGCTTAAGACCCCTTTCATGTTGCGCAGCTTGAGCGCGAGATACCCGATCAGCTCGCAGGTGGACGACGCGTCCGTCACCAGGCGGTAGCCCTCGTCGCCCATGTAGTTGCTGTCCGCGCCGATGTGGTGGTCGAACTCTATTACCAGGACGCCCTTCCGCTTCATCGCCGTCTCCACGGCCCTGCTGACATCGAGCATGTCGCGCTTGGGAGTGTCGCAGACGATGATGGTGTCGACGGCGGCGGGCACGCGGCTTTTCGCGCCCAGCACCCTGATCCCGTTGTACTTGCAGATGCTCAGCAGGTAGCTGACATTAGCCGGGATCTGGGAATTGAGAAAGATTGAGGCGGGCCTGTCGAACCGCGACAGGAGGATTGCCAGCGCCACCATGCTTGAGATGCAGTCCTCGTCGGGATTCTGGTGCCCGCAGAGCAGAAACTCCTCCCGCTCCGTCATCGCCCGGACGATGTTTTCAACGATCCGGTTTTTCTCACGGATTGTGCCGACCGGCTCTTTGGCCATGGCTCTCCACTCCTCTGACGAAGATGGCTCCTGCCCTCCATGATTGGCGCCGAAACGCCGTCAGAACCGGCTGGCGCGCCGCCGTTCGGGGCGGACGCCTGCCGGGATGCGAGCATTGTAGTCAGTGTTTAATCAGCCGGTAAACCCTTTTTTTTGCCGAAGCGGCGTTTTATCAGGAGGGCGAGCAGGAACACGGCGAACAGGGCGAAAATGACGAGCTTGTAGCGGTCGAGGTAGGGCAGGATCAGGCGGTAGTTCTCGCCGAAACGGAATCCCAGGTAAAACAGGAGCGTCGAGGTGATTGAGAGCGGGATGATGTCCGCGATCATAAACCGTGACAGGTACATTCTGCTGAAGCCGGCGGTGATGAAAATGACGTTTCGCGCCCCGAACGGGACAAAGCGTCCGAAAAGGACCGTCTTGGCTCCGTACCGGGCGAAGTACTCCTCCATGCGGAGCACCCTTTCTTCCGGGATGAATTTCCGCAGCAATGCCGAGGAAAAGAGCCTTCTCCCCGCGAAGCGTCCGATGGAGTAGGCGACAAGATCGCTCAGGTAGGCGCCGCTCAGGCAGCCGATGTAGATGTACGGCAAAAGGTGGGGCACAAAGGTCGCACCGATCGCCGCCGAGAGGATGAACACCAGGTCTTCGGATATCGGGAAGTTGAGCCCGGACAGCATGAGCAGCGAAAAGGAAATGAACGGCATGTATGGCGCAAGCCCGGTGAGCGATTCAGATATGAATTCCATGGGCGTATCCGGGGTCTGGAGTGATCGGCGCGGCAAGAGTAGATGTTTGCACGCCCCCATCAAGCAAAAAAACCGGCGGTTTCATGAAAATATTACGCCGGGTGAAGGGCGCGCGGACGGTATTATATGCTTGACGGTATGGGGCGGCGTGGGTTTGTATTATCCTGAGTGCCACTTTAATCGCAGCGGAGCCCCTGGATCACAGTGAATTTCGATTTAAAAAGTCTGGACGTGAAAAATGCCGTCGTCGGGGTCTTGCGTTACAGGGCGGTGAAAATCGCGCTTATCGCCCTCGCGGCGTTCGCCGTTACCGTCGGAGGGTTGAAAATCCATCTGTCCATCCGCTTTCCCGAGTCGAAGGTGCGTGAATACATTTCCGAGTTCATGCTGAAAAATTTCAGCAAGGCGGTTAAGTTCGACGACGCGTCCATCACCTTCACCGGCAATGTAATCCTCTCCAATTTTTACCTCTCCAACAGCAGCGATTTCAATGACAACATCAATCTCATCAGGAGCAGGCGCGTGGAGGTGCGGGCGGGCTGGCTGTCCGCCCTTGCCGGCAGGCTCGTGATCAGGGGAATAGTCATTGAAGACCCGGAAATCACGATCGTGAAAAAGTACGGGAAATCGTACCTCGATGTTTTCCGGGAAATCTTCACCCTCAACCGCCCCGTGAGCGAGATTTCCGAAATTGATTCCGAGCATTTTTACGTGCTGCTCGATGACTCCTCGGTTTCCTATAACGAGTCCTTCGTTGACAGCGCCATGGAAATCGAAATTGAAGACATGGACGGGGCGCTGTCCTTCTCCGGGAGTGTTATGCGCTATTCCGCCGCCGGTGCGGTGAAAAAATGCAAGAGCGGCATCATGGGAAGGGGGAGGATTTCGTTCAGCGGGGAGGTGCTGCTTTCGGCCGCCAACAGCGTACAGTGCTCCTCGAATTTCCTGACGCTGAAAAACGTGGATCTTTCGTGCGTTAATGACATGCTTGAGCAGGGTTTCCAGCAGCCGTTCCTGCTGGGCGGCGGGCTGACGGCCTCGGTCCGCATCAATACCCGCGAAAACAACCTGAGCGTGAGCGGGGGCATCGAGCTCGACAATCTGACATTGAAGTACAACTCCGGCGCTAAAAGCTTCAATGTCGCCACTAATGAGAACCTGCGCGTGGAAGCGCTCGTCGATTCCCTTGACGGCGGCGGGAGGATTCTCGTCAAGCGCCTCGTGGTGTTTGATGACAGCATGCGGCTGGAATTGAAGGGCGCGCGGATCGCAAACCGGTTTGAGGACGTGCTTGACGTTTCGTTTAAGACCAACCGCGTCAACCTCGCCGACCTTTCGGAAACGGTCACGCCGGTCAGGGATGCGATCATGAAGGGTTTCTTTGCCCTGGATGGGCGCGTATGGTATGATTTCAAACACGGCAACGCGGAGGATGTCCGCTGCACGGTTGCGCTTTCCGATTTTTCCATGGACAGGCAGGAGAAAACCGGGCCGTCTCCGCTTTTCCGTGAAGTCAATATGTCGGCGCACCTTCGCAGCGACACGCTGAAAGTGCGGCTGTCCGGGAAAAAGAAGAACAGCGATATCGATGTGGCCGCGGAAAGTGTCATTCACGGGTGGTTTCCCTTCCGGTCGGACACCAGCGTCAGCGTCACGTCGGGCAGGATGGACTTCGCCTACCTTCTCGGGTCCGCAGCCGCCATCGTGGAGGCGCTCTACAGCGGGGCCGAAAGCGACCGCAGCATCGGCTACGAGCAGATCGATTTCAGGAGTGAGCCGCTGGGGCTGCTTCTGAACAACAACAATGTCGCCTGCACCGTGAAGATCGTGGAGGTGGAGCACGGAAAGGCCGCCCGCCTGAAAAACCTCGCCTTTTCCGCGGGGCTCGACAGGGGGCACATGTTCCTGAAAGACTTCGCCCTCGAAGGGTATGGGGGCGCGTACGAGCTTGAATACGACGGCCATTTCGAATATTACCAGCCGCAGATACGGCTCAAGGGGGGAGTGAAGGATTTTGACCTGAAGGCCTTTCATTCGGACGCGGGTTCGGGCGGGGAGGTCGGGGGCGTTTTCAGCGCCGACTTCAATTACCAGTTCAGCGGCGCCCGCCTCTCGCACATCCTGATGACGTCGATGCTGGACGTGAGCGCGTCCGTGAAAAACGGAACCGTGAAAAACACGCGCTTCCAGGGGGAGCTCGCGGAGTATTTTGTCAGGAACGGCCTGAGCGGGGCGGACATCGCGTCAATAGCCTTTTCGGATTTTTCAGTTTCGTTTTACCAGCGGGCCGAGAGCTTCGTGGTAAGCCGCCTGAACCTCGGAGGTGACGCGCTCGCGTTTTCGGGCCGCGGCAAGTACATGCTCGAAGAGGGGCTCGATGTGGCGGTCCCCGTCACGGTGAAGGTCAGCACGGAAGAGGGCGCGGCCAAGACGGAAAAGGCCCCTCTTGCCGTCAGAGGGGCCCTGAAAAAACCGTATCTCGTGTTTGAGAAAAACCCGGCCGGCAAGAACGGCGCGGAATCGAAATTTCTACTCTTTCACCTCGATTAGCTCGTAAATCTTCACCGGAAGCTCCTTGCCCTTCACGCGTATGAGGTCGAGCTCGCGCGCGGTGATGCGGTCCTTGACGTGCTCGTAGGTGAACTCGCTTATAATGATGTGGGTGCCGTACACCTTGTTGGTGCCCTCGAGGCGCGCGCCCAGGTTTACGTTGTCGCCCATCAGCGTGTAGTCCATGCGCGAGTGCGATCCCATGTTGCCCACCACCATCTCTCCGCTGTTGAGGCCTATGCCGATGTCAAGACGGGGCTTGCCCTGGCTCACCCACTTCTCGTTGAGCTGTCCCAGCACTTCCATCATCTCGACCGACGCTTTGCAGGCCAGAAGCGCGTGGTCCTCCTGCGGGATGGGGGCGCCCCAGAATGCCATGATTTCGTCGCCCACGTACTTGTCCAGCGTGCCGTTGTACTTGAAGACGATGTCGGTCATCGCCTGAAGGTACTCGTTCAGGTGGTCGACGAGCGCTTCCGGCGTGAGCGCTTCCGATATCGTGGTGAAGCCGCGGATGTCGGAGAAGAGCACCGTGAGGATCATCTTGTCGCCGCCCAGCTTGATGCCCTCCGGGTTCTGGAGCAGCACGTCGACGACCTCCTTGGAGACGAACTTGGAGAAGGTCTGCCGGATGAAGCGCTTCTCCCTCTGCTCGGTGAACACCCTGAACACCGTGATGAAGGTGAAGGTGGCGCCTATCTGCATGACCGGCGTCGCGAACACGCATATCAGGTTGACCGTGTCGAACAGGATGACGGCCGCCACCATGTAGCCGATGCCGATGATGACCGTGAACACCGTCGATTTGATGATTGAGATGCGCGAAAGCACCAGGCCGAATATCAGCGCGATGACCAGCAGGATCACCATGTTCTGCGTCTCTGTCAGGCGGAGCATGAAGTCCTGGTTGAGGATGGTGTTGATCGCGTTGGCGTGGTGCTCCACCCCGAACGTGTCGCCGAAGGGGGACTTGTGCACGTCGGAGGAGATGCCGGTCACGGAGTAGGCGGCGATGAACACGATCTTGTTCCTGAAGTTGCCCCTTCCCTCGGGCGGCCTGTTGAAGTAGTAGTAGCTCTTGGTGTCGAAGCTGCCGGGCCCACCTATGTAGTTGATGTCCATGAAGCCCTCGTGGTCGACGGGGATGCGTATCTCCCGGGCGGCGTTGGGCTTCTTCATCTTCGCGGTGGGCAGGTTCTTGAGCGTGACGTACTCGCCCATGCGGATATCGACGTCCTTCTTGCCGATGCCGTAGTAGTTCATCGCAAGCAGGAGGTCTATGCCGGGGTAGTAGCCCCACTGGCCGTTCTGTTTGAACTTTATGACCAGCGGGACGCGCCTGTTGACCTTGTCGTTGTCGGCGCGCACGTTTGCAAATCCGATCCCCTTCGCAGCCCTGGAAAGGAGCGGCGTGGGCGGCACGGCGTCCTTGACCCACGGGCAGCGGGGATCCATCGTCCGGCCGCACGGCTCTACGGGGATGTCCTGCTTCGCGACGGGGAAGGCGTACGTGCTCAGTATCTGCATCCGCTCTCCGATGTCAGTATAGGTCTTGAAGGTCTCCTCCGTGAAGAACGGGTAGTCGAGAAACACGCAGCCGGCCTGCTGGATGGTGCGGGCGAACTCCTTTTCCTGCGCGCGGAACCAGTGGAAGTTGACCGGGTTGAACACCGATTTCATCCTGTCGTAGGGGAGCTGGTTGAAGGTGGAGACGTTGACCGACGGCAGCGCCCTCGACACGGTTTCCGTTTTTTCCTGGAGGTTGTCGATGAACATCACGTCGAAGAAGATGGCGCTGGGATTGTCGGCGGCGATGTAGCGGGTGATCGTCTTGTGCATGTCCCAGGGGAACGGCCAGCGCATGTCCTCCTCTTCCAGGAAGGTCTTGATGGTGTCCTCGTCGATGGCCACGATGACGACATCGTCGCGGGCGTTGGGGTTCTTGCGGCTGATGGTCACCTTGTCGCTGAGGCTGCGCACCTCCTGGAACGGGGAGCGCATGTAGAACCTGAAGTCGATCGCGCTCATCTCCATGCTGTCGAGAATCGTGGTGAAAAAGTGCATGATGACGAAGATGCCGAACAGCACCAGCGAGATCACCAGCGCGAAAAAGTGGTTTTTATCGAATTGCAATTTCATTATGATACCTCATCGAGCGTTCCGGGGCATGAGGAAACGCCATAGACCGCGCGCCGCCCCGCGAGCATGTTGTTCCGCAAAGACCCGCGAATCCGGGGAAGATTATTGGCCCCGCGTGTTATTATTTTCAAGTGTTTTTTTAGGGCTTTCACCGACATTTCTTGCTTGCAAAGGGGGGCTCCCTTTATAGAATTCACCTTCCGGCGCACACGCCCCGTAGTACAGACGTCAATTTCCCTTCTGAAAGAGGTGGCTCAGTGATCATCAAGGACGCGCTAATTGAGACCGTCAGGAATGCGGTGCAGTCCGCAATCGCCGACGGGAAGCTCCCGGAAAGCGGTCTTACCGCCGTGAAGATGGAGTATCCCAGGGAGGAGCGTTTCGGCGATTATGCGACGCCGTACGCCCTCGAGGCCGCCCGCCTTCTGAGAAGATCGCCCATGGAGATCGCCGCGGTTCTCGGCGAGTACATCGGCCGCTCGCCAATGGTGGGGAGGGTCGAGGTGGCGAAGCCCGGATTCATCAACATCTTTCTCTCGCCCGATTACCTCTACTCGGTGCTCGACCGCATCTGCGTCGAGCGGGACACGTACGGAAGGCAGACCGCCGGCTCACCGAAACGCTTCAACCTGGAGTTCGTGTCGGCAAATCCCACCGGGCCGCTCAACATCGTGTCGGCCAGGGCGGCGGCGGTGGGCGACAGCATCGCAAGGCTCCTTGATGCGTGCGGGCACAGCGTGACCAGGGAGTTTTACGTCAACGACTACGGCAACCAGGTGTACCTGCTGGGAAAGTCCGTACTTGCGCGCTACCGCGAGCTCGATGGCGCGGAGGCCGGCTTTCCAGAGGACGGGTATCACGGCGAATACATCAAAGACATCGCGCGGGAGATCAGGGAGAATTCCGCCGGGGAGGCGGGCGCAATCGACGATGAGGATGAGCTCATCGATTTCATGGCCGCGAAGGCGGTGGAGCGCAACCTCAGCGGGCAGCGCAAAGACCTTGAGCGCTTCAATGTGCATTTCGACGTGTGGTTCAGCGAGCGGGAGCTTCACCGGCGGGGCGAGGTGGAGACCGCGCTCGCGTTTCTTGAGTCCAGGGGCGTGGTGTTCGACGAGGAGGGCAAAAAGGTGTTTTCCTCCACCGGTTTCGGCGACGACAAGGACCGCGTTCTGGTGCGCGACGACGGCCGCCCCACGTATTTCCTGGCGGACATCGCCTATCACAAGAACAAGATGGACCGCGGCTTTGACACCATCATCGACATCTGGGGGCCCGATCACCACGGCTACATCGCCCGGCTTTCGGGCGCCGTACGCGCAGCGGGATACGGGGGCGAGTTCAGGGTGCTCATCGCCCAGCAGGTCAACCTGATCATGGAAGGGGAGCTCGTCAAGATGTCCAAGCGGCTGGGGAAATTCTCCACCATGAGCGAGCTTCTGGACGATATCGGCGCCGACGTGGCCCGGTATTTCTTCATCATGCGATCGCTTGAAAGCCACCTGGATTTTGACCTTGGACTGGCGCGGCGGCAGAGCTCGGAAAACCCGGTGTTTTACCTCCAGTACGCCCACGCCCGCATCTGCTCCATCTTCCGCGAGGCGGACGCGCGCGGCGTCGGGTACGATCCGGGAAAGGCATCGGCGGAGCACCTCGCAAACCCGGAAGCGGTCAACCTGCTCAAGCTGATGGCCAAGTTTCCCGAGGAGCTGCTGGACGCCGCGACGGCCTTCGAGCCCCACCGCATCGCCAATTACCTGCTCAGGCTGGCGCAGGGCTACCATAAATTCTACACCGAGCACCGCGTCCTCTCGGACAATCCGTGGACGACGGCGACGTACCTCAAGCTCTGCGACGGGGTCAGGACCGTGCTCAAGAACGGGCTTGCGCTGCTCGGCATATCTGCGCCGGAAAGGATGTAGGATGAGGAAGGCCGCGATCATCTCGACCGGGAGCGAGCTGCTGCACGGCAGCGTCGTCGACACCAACGCGGCGTTTATCTGCGCCGGCCTGTTCGCAACCCGGATCGCCGTGACGTCCATTCTCACCGTGGGCGACGAGCCGAAGGACATTCTTCGCGCCATACGATCCTCGCTTGACGGCGGCGCCGACGTGGTGTTCATGACGGGCGGGCTCGGCCCCACCGACGATGATTACACGACGGAGGTGGTGTGCGCACTGACGGGCGACAGCCCTCTCATCCACGAACCTTCGATGGAGCGCGTCAGGGCGTTTTTCGCCTCCCTGAACGCCACGCCCAATCCGGGCGATGTCAAAATGGTCACCGTGCCCTCCCGCGCGGAGGTGTTCGCCAACGACGTGGGGCTTGCCGCGGGATACGCGGTCAGTGCGGGGGACGGCGTGCTGGTCGCGATGCCGGGAGTGCCGCGCGAGATGACGGCGATGTTCGAGCGTCATGTCATGCCCTGGCTCGGCCGCGCGTACGGCGTCGCGGTGCGGGAGCACGCCGTGTTCAGGACGATGCTGATGCGCGAGTCCGAGGTGAACACGAAAATCCTGGGGATGGGCGTTCCCCTCGATCGGCTTGAATGGGGGATCAGCACCACGGTGGGGATGAACACCGTCACTTTCGTCGCCCGGGAGGGGGGCGATTTCCCGGATGACGCCGTCATGAACGAAGCGCGGCGGGTGTTCGGGAACCGCCTCCTGGAGGGAAATTCCCCCGAGGAGGAGGTGCTCGATCTGCTCCGCGCGCGAAACCTCACCCTCGCCGCCGCCGAGTCGTGCACGGGCGGCATCGTCTCGAAGCGGCTCACCGACATCGCCGGCTCGTCGAGCTCGTTTCTGGGATGCGCGGTCACGTACAGCAATGAATCGAAAACGCGGCTGCTGGCCGTGGACCCCGGCGTGATCGAAACGCACGGCGCAGTGAGCGAGGAGGTCGCATCCGCGATGGCCCGCGGGGCGCGCGAAGCCTTCGGCGCAGATATCGGTATCTCCACGACGGGTATCGCCGGCCCCGGCGGAGGGTCCGAGGCGAAGCCGGTGGGAACCGTCTGCTTCGGCCTCAGCGCGGAGGGGACAGTAGAGGCGTTCACGCGGCGAATTCCCGGCGACCGGGAGCGCGTGAGGTTCTACTCGTCACAGATCATCCTCGACCGCCTGCGCGTATACTTGCGGGGGCTTGCGTGAGGCGCCTCGCCTTCATTGTCACGGCGCTTGTGGCCGCGGCGATTTTCTCCGGGCGCGCGGCTGCGATTCCTGCGCAGTCGCAGGACCTCTACGAGCAGGGCCTCAAGGCGTTTCGGGCCGGCAACTACGGCAGCGCGCAGCTGATATTCAGGAAGGTCATCGACAACGATGACGATTTCAGGGACAGGGCGTGGTTTTCCCTGGCGCTGTCGATCTACCACCAGAAGAAATACGACTCGTCCATCTTCGAGCTCAACCGCTTCCTCCTGGCCTGCACCACGGCCAACCTGTGCGCCGAAGCGAGGTTCTGGATCGCGGAATCGCATTACCGGCGGAAGGACTACATCAAGGCCATCGAGGAGCACAACCGCTTCCTCTCCATGAAAACCGGGGACGATCTCGCCGCGAAATCGGGCAGGCGCATCGGCGACATCTATTTCATACAGGGGCGCTACGACGAGGCGGTGCTCGTGTGGAAGAAGGTGCTTGAATCGCTCAGCGCGGAGAGCGAGAAAAACAGCCTCACCATAAAAATAGGCGAGGCGCTCTTCCTCAACGAGAACTACGAGGAGGCCTCCGAGCTCCTCAAGCCCATCCTGCGCTCAAAGGCCGACGCGAAAACCGTGTCAGGCGCAAGGCTCATCATCGGGCGTGTGTACCAGATGGAAAACAGGCACCAGAAGGCGATGGCGCTTTTCAACGCCATTCCCGATACGCTCGTCAGGCGGCGACCGTTTTACGACGTGATGTACTACAAGGCGCTCTCGGCGGCCGCGATGAAAAATCCGAATTCGGCAAAATCGTTCCTGGAGTTCTTTCTCCTGATCGGCAGGCGCTCCGAGTGGTACCACCACGGGCAGTACGAGCTGGGGAAGCTTTTGCTGGCGGAAAAGCGTGAAAGCGAGGGCATGAGCCTCCTCGAGTCTGTCCGGAAGAGCACCACCCGGATGGAGCTTCGGAGCAAGGCGGCCATGGAGCTCGCCAGGGTGTACCTGCGTGAAAACTCCCGCGGCGCCATCCCCTACCTCGAAGACGCCGTTTCGCTGAGCGACCCCGAGGAGCAGAAAAACGCGCTGATGCTGCTGAGCCGCGTGTACAGCGACACGGGCAGGTACGACGACGCCGAGCGGCTGCTTGAGCTTTTGAAGAGCAAGTACCCTTACGACAGCAACATCGAGGAGGTGCAGTTTCTGCTGTCGCGCGTGTACCTCGCCCGCGCGGAATACGGAAAGGCGCGCGAGGGATTCGAGGCGCTGCGGGAAATGAACCCGTTTTCCCGTTACATCCCCGAGTCCTACTATTACATCGCCGTCGCCGAGTTCGACGAGGGCAGGGCGGGCAGCGCGTTCGCGACGATGCGGAAGTACCTGTCGCAGCCGGGCTCGGCCAAAAAGCTCCAGGCCCGGGAGAAGCTGTGCGAGTGGAACCTCTCGGCCGGGGACCTGGCCGGCGCCAGGAAGGCGCTTGACGAGGTGATGCGCTATCACGGCTCGGACGAGGAGGCCGCGGCGATCCTGTACCGCTTCGGCAGCGCGCTCTACGACAAAAATCCCTCCGTCAGGACGCACCTCGACTTTGTCGTAAAACGCTATCCGCAGTCTGAGAACGCCGGCAAGATCATGATGCGCTTCGGCGACGAGGCGTTTCGCGGCGGCGATTACAGGACCGCCGAGCGCAATTACCGACAGTACCTCTCTGTGGAGCGTCGCGAGTTCGCGTCGTCGGTGTTTCTGTACCGGATCATCTCCCTTTACAGGCTGGCAAGGTACGCCGACGTGATCAGGGCCGTCGACGAAGGGCCCGTGCCGCCTTCCGACGATTTCACGATGAAGCTCATCGGCCAGTGGAAGGCCAAGAGCCACTACCATGCCGGACAGCCCGCGAAGGCGTACGCGATACTCAAGGATTACGATATCGTGTCGTTTTCGGAGCAGGACCTGCGCATCACGGCGCGAAGCGCGCTTGCAGCCAAAGACGCCGCGCTGGCCGGGAGGGCCACCGAGCTTTTAAGGCGCAATAACTCCATGTACGCCGAAGGGCTTTATGATCTGGGGCGTTTTTATTCCGATGCCGGCGATCACACGCGCGCCTCCGGGTTTTTTGAAAGGATACTTGCGGAATGTCCCGATACCGGGTTCGCGGATTCGGCCAGGATCGAGGGCGCACGGATCGCGATCGCGGAAAGGCGCTACGCCGACGCAGTCGGGGAGCTGAAGAAGGTGAAGTCAGCGGACGCCGCTGGGCTGAAATCCTCGCTGCTTGCGATCTCGCATTTCAGGCTGGGCGACGGCAGGGCCGCCGTCGGCGCGATGGAAAGCTCCATCGAAGGGGTCGCCTCATCGCAGTACGCTGAGGTGCTCTTCCGGGAGGCCGTCGAGTACGCCCGGGCCGCCGGTGATGACGGAGCCCTTTTAAAATACGCTGCGTACCTGAAGAAGCAC
>CAZPZJ010000074.1:0-15329 GCA_964591055.1 uncultured Leptospiraceae bacterium | reverse complement strand
CCATAGAAGCAATTGCCTGGAACATGTACGGGCGGATACGCAGTGTGCTCGGGCTTGAAGGAGCGCAGGTGGAAGGATTCTTGTACCCGCGGCTTGACCTGGTGTTCAGGGTTGAGATCAACGATTACAATGGAAGCAGGAAGCCGCGGATCGTGCTCGTTGATTTCGACAGGTCGGATGCTAGCGAACTCCGGTGAGATTGATCTCCACCCTGTCTATCGACATTATGCGCCCGTCAATCTCCACAAGGTGCTGATTGCCCGCCCCCCTGACGGAAAGTCTCCTGGAGCTTATTCCTTTCGTCTCGAAGTAGTTTGAAACGGTCTTCGCGCGCGCCAGTGAAAGCTCCTTGTTTTCATCCTGTTCCCTGGTGTGCCCCGTGATGGTGACCATGGATCGGGGGTACTGCTGGATGATGTTGCAGATCGAGTTGAGCTTCAACTGGCCCGAAGGGCTCAAATCGTTATTGTCCCCCTGAAACAGAGAGAAGCCGAAAAGCGTAACGGTGAACCTGCCGCCGTCCTGCCTGAAACCGTTGCTCATGAGATCAAACGTGTTTTTAATGGAGCGTGATGTCCTGGTCGCATAATTCATGAAATAGTCTTTTTCCATGACAAGCCGCTTGTGCTCCCACATCCTCGTCTTCGCCATGGTCTGGGTTGTCTCAATCTCGATCATCGCGAGAACGGCATAAAAGGAGGCGGTTTCGTACTCGCGCTCCTCCTCGAACTGGAACAGCGACGTATCAAGAAACACCTTGGAATTGTAGTACTGCTGGTGGGGGATGTGCTGTTTAATGTCGGCGTTGTCTTCCATCTGCTTCATCAGGAGTCTGGCTTCCTCGATTTCCGATTTTGCCTGTTCGCGAATCCCCGCGTAAAGAAGATGCGTGCGTTTTTCAACCGACGGAAGTGCGACAATGACCGCACAAAACGCACAAAAAAGAGCGAATCCTGTTCCTGATCGTTTCATCGGGAAACCTCATAGACGCGCGCCCTTGTTTCCGTTTCGATGAGAAGCTTCTTCGCGTCGATGAGCTTGTAGTAGTTTTTGGCCTTCATTATTTCATAGTAGGCCTTCCCGTTGTTTCCTCCGGACAGGCTTTTCTCGGCGTTCCTGGCGTATGTCTCGATTTTTCTCATTTCCCGCTCGGCAAAATTGATCGTTCCGATAGAAGCGTACAATGAGTGTTTCTTGTTGACTTCCTCGATGATCCCTTTAATCTCCTCTGAGGAGTGGTATTCTGCGAGCAGGTGCGGACCGGGCGCTATGCAGGCTGAGAGAACAGCAGCTGCCGCAAACGCTTTTTTCAATACTTTTCCGATTTTCATGTCCATTCATTCCCTTCGGGGATCATTTGAAAACATCTGAAAAAATATTCGTTCAGTCAACATTTTTATAATAAATTTTAAAAGGATCGCCAAATAAAATATTTGACTTAAAAACTTGTTGAAATGATATATTATTAAGTAATACTGTTGATAAACGCGCAAATAGTGCTGGGATATGTTATTGTTATCAACGCCGGTTATACGGGAAACATGAGGCTGAATTATGAATATTGAAATAAAGGAATCAAACGCTCAGGTCAACGTAATCGTCAACGGCGATATCGAGATGATGACGATCAAGGAGTTTAAGGAAAAGCTCTTTGATCTGGGACAGAATGTTGACAAGGATGTCGAGCTTGACCTCTCCAATGTCGATTATATTGATTCCTCGGGTGTGGGAGTTCTGATCAGCCTCATGAAGCTTCAGAAAAAGAAGGGCAAAAACCTTAAAATATCAAAGGTGAGCTCTCAGGTTATGAATGTGCTGCAGTTGAGTTCGCTGTCGGATGTTTTTAACCTGTAAATCACCGTGCACAACGGCATTTTGAGCGGGCCGGTTGATTGAAGGCGCTTAATGCGGCGCCCTCGATCAACCGGCCTGTTTGTTTCCGGAGGGGGTATGACCATGCGTGTGGGTATCGGATATGACGTGCATGCGTTTGCGCCGGGACGCAAGCTAATCCTCGGCGGAGTCGAGATCGATCATCCCATGGGGCTTTCCGGCCATTCTGACGCGGACGTGCTTGTCCACGCCATCATGGATGCGCTGCTCGGGGCGGCCGGGCTCGGGGACATCGGCTGCCATTTCCCTGACAGGGACGAGCGTTTCAGGAACATACGAAGCCTGAAACTCCTGGAGGAAGTGTATGGCATGCTCGCGAGCCGTCAGTACAGCATCATCAATATTGATGCCGTCATTATATGTGAGAGCCCTAAGATCTCACCATTCGCGGGTGAGATGAAACGCAACATATCAGGCGCGCTGGCGGGACTTGATGTTTCAAGGATAGGCATAAAGGGCACAACGACTGAAAAACTTGGCTTCACCGGTCGTTCGGAGGGCATCGCCGCCCAGGCGGTCGCACTCTTGAGCCTGAACATATAGATACAGGTAGGCGGTATTGTTTCCTTAAAATAGGTTGACAGGCGGGGTCGATGGCCTGACATCTTATGCCTGTTGTTTTTCCTGGTAAATATTTCACGATGGTGGCTGACATGATAAAAAATGATATCGGGCTTCTGAAAAGGGGAACCGAGGAGATCATTCCGGAGGACGAGTTTCTCAAGAAGCTTGAAAAATCCGTGAAGGACGGCACCCCGCTTGTCATAAAGGCCGGGTTCGACCCGACGGCGCCGGACATACACCTGGGCCACACCGTTCTTCTCAGGAAAATGAAGCATTTCCAGGACATGGGGCATACGGTCGTCTTCCTGATCGGGGACTTCACGGGCATGATTGGCGATCCATCCGGGAAATCGGATACAAGAAAGCGCCTGACGAGGGAAGAGGTGCTGCAGAACGCGGAGACCTACAAGAAGCAGGTGTTTAAGATTCTTGATCCGGAAAAAACCCTGATTCAATTCAACTCATCATGGTGTTCGGGCATGGTATTTGCAGACGTGCTCGACCTCGCGTCCAGGTACAATGTGGCGCGGATGCTGGAAAGGGACGATTTCAGCAAAAGGTACAGGGACGGAAGGCCGATTTCGATTCTGGAGTTCATGTACCCGCTTATCCAGGGATACGATTCAGTGAAATTAAAGGCGGACATAGAGCTTGGGGGCACCGACCAGAAGTTCAACCTGCTTGTGGGGCGCGATCTTCAGAGGGAATACGGTTTCGAGCCGCAGGTCATTATGACCCTTCCGCTCCTTGTTGGCCTGGACGGCGTCCAGAAAATGAGCAAATCGCTCAACAACTACATAGGCATCGACGAGGCGCCGCGGCAGATTTTCGGCAAGGTGATGTCGGTCTCCGACGAGCTGATGTTCCTGTACTATGAGCTTGTGACCGATGTCGCGCCTGAAACCATTCAGGGATTCCGGGCCGGTATCCTCGACGGCACGGTTCATCCCCGTGACGTGAAAGCGCGACTCGCAAGGGAGATATGCGCCCAGTTCCATGGAGCGGAAACCGCAGACAAAGCTGAGCAGGAATTCAACAGAATATTCGTACAGAAGGACGTTCCGGATGATATCCAGGAATTCGTTATCCCGGAAAGCGATAAAACCGGCGATACAATCTGGATCATCAAACTCATGGTCCTTGCGAAAATGGCCCCGAGCAACGCCGAGGCCCGGAGGATACTCGCGGGCGGCGGTGTTTCCCTTGACAATACCAGAATCAGTGATGAAAAATTTGAGGTGCGGTTGCCGGTGGATTCAATCCTGAAAGTCGGAAAGAAAAGGTTTTTAAGGATCAAGGGGTGATCCGCGCGCTGAAAGGCTTTTGGGAATAACAGTAAAAACAAACGGGAATGTAACCAAATAAACGGCGAAATGTCTGATTCTATTGATATAAGTGTTGTCGACCGCGTGCTGGGCGGGGAGGTGAACGCCTACGCGGCCATCATTGAGAAATACCAGAACAGGGTGTTCAGATATGTCTATTCGCGCTGCGGTAATTACGATGAAGCGGTCGACATCACCCAGGACATTTTCGTCATGACCTACGAATCGCTGGCTTCATTCAGGCGGGAATCCAAGTTCTCAACCTGGCTGTACAGCATCATGGTGAATTACTGTAAAAATCACCAGAAGAAGAAAATGCGCTTCACCAGCGTCTCGATTGACCGTAACGGCGAGGATGATTTTGAAATACAGATCGCCGATGAAAGGCAGAATACCGAAGATGACATTATTACGAAGGACATGCTGAGAATCCTGAAGGAGGAGCTCCTTGAACTGCCCGAAGACCACAGGGATATTCTGATGCTCAGGGACATCGAGGGGCTTTCCTACAATGAGATAGCAGAAGTACTGGGAATCAGTCTGGCAAACGTGAAAGTGCGCATACACAGGGGAAGGGAATTGCTTAAGAACAGGCTTCAGGCCAAGGGGGTTTTATGAAAATTAAGCATATTTCTTTTGAAATACTCTCCAAGTATAATGAAAACTCCGTCATTTCCCTTTCCGAGAGCCGAAGGATCCAGGAGCATATAGATTCATGTTCCACCTGCAGCGGGGAGTTGCGTGCGCTGCGCAGGATGATGAATCTGATGACGGCTTTCGGGAAATCCCGCATGCCCAATCATGCTGATTTTATTAAAAGCACAATGCTGCACATACAGAATGGAAAAATCGCCATAAGGGGGAAGCATGGCGCGGTCGCGTGGAGAGCGCTTCTACGGCCGAAGTATGCCGCGTCAATTGCGGCCTGTATTGTCTGTGTTGTGGGATTGTCGCTATACTATAACAACAGTTCAGGCGGTGGAAACGGCGCCATGCAGGCGGCATCAGAAATAATAGCGCCCCCATCCCCTCAGAAGCGCCATAACGCTTTCACTGTGTTGCGAAGGAACAAAGTGAAAGTGCTGGAATCATCGGATTCGTATGTGATCGGAGAGGTGAGCCCTCAAGCGCTGACCGACCTGACACGCCAGCTCACTCCCCACCGGGTGAACGTGATCACGACCGGGAGAAAGCCGTTCATGCGGGCCCATTCGACTGCCGTGACGCCGGGCTACGGAGTGTATGAAGCCGGCTTCGGGACAAATGACGAATCTGAAAGCGATGTGCTGATCAAGGTTGATCTCCATTAGGATTGTCGCGTTCAGCGCCGTTGATGTATTCGAATGCTTCCCGCATCTCTCTGTAGAAATCCTTGAATTGATCGTTGTTTCGAAGCGGCCTCCAGTAGGGAGTTTCGCCGTTCTTGATCATCCTGAGGTGCTGAGTCATCACATAGATCGGCCCCGAGATTTTGTGAGTAAGGCGGACCGCGAAAATAAAGAGAATGACGGTTTGCACGACTGTCATCGTGATGATGAACGCAATCATTATACGGTTGTTCTGCATTATCCGGTACGACTTGCCAAGGTTTTCCCTGAAGCGGAGATTGGCGTTCTCGGTGACGGGATTCTGGGGGCTGAGGAGCTGCGGGACCGACAGGAAGGTGTCGATTATTTCCGCCTGGTTTCTGTTGATGGTGTCAATGTTCCTGTTGTTGGAAAACGCCAGGAAAAACAGGACTGCTGAAATAATGAGCATGGAGAGCAGCGGGAACAGCGCTGATTTGATGGCGATGCTGTACTGAAACTGCCTGTCGATCAACACCTTTTTTCTCTGTCCTTTCATCATACGCTCCAGATATGCAGGGAATGGCGATTGTCGCTGTAACGGCTGAAATAATACATGCCTGCCTCCGGTTCCGTCAACTTCTTTGCGGATGGCTTTTACACAATAAAAAAGCGCAGTGCGTTGACGCGATACAATGTCTTTTTCGATCATAATTGGCCTTTTGAAGTAAAAATTTGCTTGATAATAAAAAATTTTCATGCAATTATTGCACTTTACTGATGTTTGACCGGGAAACCGGCTTTCCAGATCATAACAGAGAGGGAGAACGCCATGACGATCATCACCGATGTGCACGCGCGGGAAATACTGGATTCACGCGGAAATCCGACCATCGAGGTGGAAATACAATTGTCATCAGGATCCATCGGAAGGGCTGCGGTGCCCTCCGGGGCGTCGACCGGCGAGCACGAAGCTGTTGAGCTCAGGGACGGTGATGCGGGCAGATATGGCGGGAAGGGGGTGTTGAAAGCAGTCAACTTTGTCAATGAAGTGATTTCTGGCTCCATTATCGAGCTCGATGCGCTTGACCAGGTTGGCATCGATAGAATACTGATTGACCTTGACGGCACAAAAAATAAAAGCAAATTCGGGGCGAACGCGATTCTCGGTGTTTCCCTCGCGTTGTCAAAAGCGGTCGCTGAAACGCTCTGTATACCGCTCTACCGCTACATTGGCGGCGTGGGCGCATGTGAACTGCCGGTGCCCATGTCGAACATCCTCAATGGCGGCGCTCATTCCGACGCGCCAATTGACCTTCAGGAGTACATGGTGATGCCGGTGGGAGCGCAGTCATTCAGGGAGGGCATCCGGTACGTCGCCGAAGTGTTCGCCGCGCTGAAGAAAATCCTCAAGGATCGCAAGCTGAGTACGGCTGTGGGAGATGAAGGCGGCTTCGCTCCGGATCTTGAGGACAATGAAGCGCCCCTCAAGGTGATTGTTCAGGCAATCGAAAAGGCGGGTTTCAGGCCGGGGGAAGACATCGTGATCGCGCTCGATCCGGCTGCAAGCGAATTCTACAACGCAGAGAAGAAGAAATACGTCTTCAAGAAATCGGACAAGCGCGAGCTTTCATCGTCTGAAATGGTGGACTTCTATTTCAACCTCATAAAAAAGTACCCGATACTATCGATTGAGGACGGCATGGCGGAAGACGACTGGGACGGCTGGAAGCTCATGATGGAACGCTGCGGCGAGAAAATACAGGTTGTGGGTGATGATCTGTTCGTAACAAATACGGAACGGCTGAAGAAAGGCATTGACATGGGGGTCGCGAATTCCATCCTCATCAAACTCAACCAGATAGGGACGTTGACCGAAACGATCCAGGCGATTGAAATGGCGAAGCGGGCCGGGTATACCGCCGTGGTTTCGCATCGTTCGGGAGAAACTGAGGATACTACAATAGCGGATCTCGTTGTCGCGATGAATACGGGACAGATCAAGACCGGCTCGGTGTCACGGACTGACCGTGTCGCGAAATACAACCAGCTGCTGCGCATTGAGGAAGAGCTTGGAGCCGCAGCGAGATATAACGGCAAAGGGGTCTTTTACAGCATTGGATAACAGGAACATGACGCTGCTTGTTGTGGCGGGTGTTCTCTTCATCGTGTACTGCTTCGTGTTCGGCGACAGCGGGTTGATTGAGAGAATCCTGCTTCACCGGTATCAGGAGAGGGCAGTTGTGAGGATAAACGCCCTGCAGGCGGAAAACAGTGAACTGATGGGAGTGTTGAGGAGCTATCAGGGCGGAAACTATCGGAAGGAAGATTTTCTGCGGTCCGGCTACCTGTCCGGCAATGAAAAGGTTCTTGTCTTCAGCGGGATCGATGCAGAAATCCGGACCGGAATTTCCGAGACGCGAGATGCAGGTATGAATTTTACTGAACTGACCTATGTAAGGATATTATGGATAATCGCCTCGATTGTAACAGTGCTGGTTTTTACAATAAAAAGGTCAAGGAGCCTGTCGGACCGTCTCTGAACACAATGAATATCTCCTATTCCGAATGCACCCCGGGTGATTACAAAACCATCGGGCGGCAGATCGGGAACAGGGAGGTCAACTGCGGCGGCATCATTCAGAGGTGTTTTTACGGTTGCCCGCGAATCATTCTTCTGAATCCCGTGAAATGCGGGGTGGATGGGAAAAACGCACTGAATTATGAATCGATCTCGAACGTGATGTGGCTGACATGTCCGTATTTGAACAGGAAAATACACGAAATTGAAAACAGGGGATATATTGAAAAAATCGGATTTTTCCTGAAGGAAGACAGGCTGCTCACCGAGAAGATGAGCAATGCGCACGCCCATTATTTTTACATAAGAAAAAGGATATACCGGGATTTCTTCAACGATCTCTTCCCTGAATCGGAAATAAAGGTTTTCAATACCGGGATCGGGGGAGTGCGCGATCCCTCTTCGATAAAATGCCTGCATGTTCATTTCAGCCATTACCAGATATTCCCCGAAAATGTGGCCGGTCGTCTGACGAGTCTTTTATTGGATGACGTGATAAATTGTGAGGATGGGTTCTGCCTGAATGCCGACGAAGCAGTCTGAAATGGTGCATGTAAAGAGATTGAAGAAGGACGGCTCGGTAAGCGCTGACGTTTTTGAGCGGATTGTGCGCTACCTGCAGGACAATAAAACCGTGTTTCTTCCCGTCGATAATATTTATACGTTCATTTCAATTTCCCGGAAGAGCATGGTAAAGCTCCAGGAAAGCGTTGACGCTTATGAAAAGAGGATAACCCGCCTTCTTTCATCCTATAAAATGATTAATGGTCTCGTCTGCTATGGGAAAGCCGACTATGATTTTATGAACCGCATATGGCCCGGCGAGGTGTCCGTTCTGCTGAAAAGCAGGGATAACGGAGGTAATAGCACATTCATGCGTTTTCCCAAAAGCCGCTTTATCCACGACATTATTGAAGCGGTTGAATCTCCTGTCGAGAGTATGATACCGATTGTAAAGGGAAAAGTCCTTTTCAGGAAAAAGGACCTCATCGCTCACTACAGGGACACCGCCGATTTGTTTGTCGTCATTGACGAGCTCTGCAAACGGCACCCGCTTCCGACGGTGGTTGACATCTGCGATGGGGTGCTGCGCATCGCGGAGGAGGGAAAGGTGGCGTCAGAGGAGATAAAATCGCTATATTTCCTCGGCAGGGCCGATGAGCCGTAAATGAACTGCCATGGTTATGATTATATTATAAAATGGCGTTCCCCGAAAAGCCTGATATGCCTCCAGCCGCCGGTTTCCTTGACGCTGTCTTTAAAGATGTCCCTGCCTGCGTAAATTTTCTTTCCGAGACACGAGCATGCGAAACACCGGCCGGTTCCATGCAATGTCGCGATAACATAAAAATTCGCTTTTCCAGCTTTGCCCGATGTGAGAGCGTAATCGATGATGGGTAAAACTGCGGAACTGTGGCGAATGTGGGGCGAAGGATCATTCGGCATGGATACAAACACCGCATCACGTCCTTCGATAATACCGATTTCGTCATACTGAAGGAGAAACCACGTCCTGTTGCGCTTGAGGCACAGCCACTTGTACCTGAATGATCCGGGATCGGGGTCAGGCGCTTTTTGTTCCTGCTGGTGATGGCTCATCGCGGGGAAATCATCCATCCCGGAGGTAATCAGCTCTTTCAGCTTTGAATGAAGATAGTACACGACATTGAATTCTATGCCGGCATGCGTGTATCTTGTCTTGTATTCCTGGATGAGAGCCCTGAGCTTGAGTAGATAGTCAACACCCGGGATGTTGTTGAAGCTTGAATACAGTGAAACAAGAAGATTGATCAGGTCCGTTAGCTCGCTGTAGGAACCTTCAAAATCAAGGTATTTCTTTTCAAGCGAATACAGTGCGTTTTCGAGCCGATGGTTGATCTCCTCAACCTTTTCTACGTTCGCCTGCCAGAACGCTTTGTATTCCATTGCTTCCCCGGATACCGTCTGCTCTTTTCGTGTTAATGAACCGATGCTCATGGAGGTAATACCTTGTCCGCCTGATTATGCTGTTTCTGTGTACAGTGATATCTGTAACGCATATAATTCCGAAAGGCAATAAAAATTTCAATCGGATCAGGGTGATCAATTAGTTGACATTATATTCAATATGGTTATTATGATGTGAGGATGTGCGCGATATCTTCATTGATGTATGGATTTCATAATGGGTTGAGCGCATTGGATTCCTGTTATTTTAAATTATTTATTGAAAATAAGGCGAACGGTTCATGTATTGATGATATTTTTTTTAAAATAATGTTTGATCATTGAGGGCGGGAATAATACCTGTCATAGGGAAATTTACTCTTAAAGGAGATTTTCGATGCCAACTGTGAAAACCAAGAAAGCAATGGATGGGAATATGGCGGCCGCTCATGTGGCTTACGCGTTTACCGAGGTTGCGGCGATTTACCCGATCACACCCTCGTCACCGATGGCGGAGCATATGGATGAATGGGCGGCGCACGGCCGTAAAAATATATTCGGAAATACGGTGAAAGTCATTGAGCTCCAGTCTGAAGCGGGAGCTGCCGGCGCGCTTCACGGTGCGCTTCAGGCGGGGGCGCTTGGCTCGACATTCACCGCGTCCCAGGGATTGCTTCTGATGATTCCCAATATGTATAAAATCTCCGCTGAGCTTTTACCCGGCGTGTTTCATGTGACCGCAAGAACGGTTTCGGCCCATGCGCTTTCGATTTTTGGTGACCATTCCGATGTCTATGCCGCAAGGCAGACGGGTTTTGCGATGCTTGCAAGCGGGGGCGTCCAGGAAGTCATGGACATCGCGAACGTGGCGCATCTTGCCGCGATCAAGTCCAGAATACCTTTCATGCATTTTTTCGACGGATTCAGGACGTCGCACGAAATACAGAAAATTGATGTGGTCGAGTATGAAGACATGGCGAAACTTGTCGACCATGCGGCAATTGATGAGTTCAGGAAAAAGGCCCTCTGTCCGGAATCGCCGGTGACGCGCGGAACTTCTATGAATCCTGATATTTTTTTTCAGATGAGGGAGGCATCCAACAGGTATTATGCTGCGATACCGGACATTGTCGCCGGCTACATGAAGGAAATCAGCGCTATCACGGGCAGGGAATACTGTGTTTTCAATTATTATGGATCGCCAGACGCCGAGCACGTTGTGATCGCAATGGGAAGCATCACTGAAACGATTACGGAAGCAATCGACCACCTCATTTCCCGCGGGGAAAAGGTCGGGATGCTGATCGTTCACCTTTACAGGCCTTTCTCGGCAAAATACTTCTTCGAGACCATGCCCAAGACGGTGAAGCGCATCGCGGTCCTTGACCGCACAAAGGAGCCTGGAGCAAATGGCGAGCCGCTGTATCTGGACGTGCGCGATCTCTATTACGGAAGGCCCGGTGCTCCGCTGATAGTCGGGGGACGCTACGGACTCAGCTCCAAGGACACCACACCGGCGCATATCCTGTCGGTCTTTGACAACCTCAAGCTTCCGGAGCCCAAGAACGCTTTTACCATCGGGATTGTCGACGATGTGACGTTTACATCGCTTCCCTCCGTGAAAGATCAATCGCTTATTCCAGGCGGCATGTTCTCGGCAAAATTCTTCGGGGTGGGGGCGGATGGAACAGTCGGCGCCAACAAGAATTCCATGAAGATCATCGGGGAAAACACCGATCTCTTTGCGCAGGCGTATTTTGCGTACGACGCTAAAAAGTCGGGAGGGGTGACCGTCTCGCACCTGAGGTTCGGCAACAGGCCCATCAAGTCCACCTATCTCATCAACCATCCCAACTTCGTCGCCTGCCACGTGCCGGCGTACATTTTCACGTACGATCTTCTTGATGGGCTGCAGAAAGGCGGCACCTTCCTGTTAAACAGCATCTGGGATGAAAACGAGATTTTAACCAAGCTTCCGAACCGCATGAAGAAGTACATGGCTGAAAACGGGATCAACTTTTACATCATAAACGCCACTCAAATTGCAGAGGACCTCGGTCTTGGCACGAGAACAAACACTATAATGCAGGCGGCTTTTTTCAAGCTTGCGGGTGTCATTCCCTATGAGGTTTCTGAAGAGCACATGAAGTCCGCAATCAAGAAGACCTACGGACGCAAGGGCGATGACATCGTGAAGCTGAACAACGCGGCTGTCGAAATGGGGGGAAAGGGGATCAAAAAAGTCGAGATCCCGGGCGAATGGAAAACAATTGAGGTTGAAGAGGACGAACACTCATCTGGCGTGATGAAGTTCGTTGAAAAGATCGCGAATCCCATCAACCGCCAGCAGGGCGACCTTCTGCCCGTAAGCGCATTTGTTGACAACGCTGACGGCACGTTTCCTCCAGGCACCACGGCGTACGAGAAACGGGGAATCGCGGTGAACGTGCCGGAATGGCAACCGGATAAGTGCATTCAGTGCAACCAGTGCGCGTTCGTATGCCCTCACGCGGTGATAAGGCCGTTTCTGCTCAATGAAAAGGAAGCGGCGGGAGCGCCTTCGGCAACGAGAACGCTGGTTGCAAAAGGCAAGGGCCTTGAGGGATTGAAGTTCAAGATTCAGATAAGCGTGCTCGACTGCACCGGATGCGGGAATTGCGCGGATGTGTGTCCCGCGAAGGAGAAAGCGCTTGTCATGAAACCGCTTGAAAGCCAGATGGCCGAGGCTGAGCGCTGGGAGTATTTCCGTAAGAATGTAACCTACAAAGACACCATCCTGCCCAAAACGACCGTGAAGGGCAGCCAGTTCAGCCAGCCGCTTTTCGAGTTTTCAGGCGCATGCGCGGGCTGCGGAGAAACCCCGTATGTCAAGCTGACGACACAGCTCTTCGGTGACAGAATGATGATAGCCAACGCGACAGGCTGTTCCTCGATTTACGGGGGAACCGCGCCTTCGACTCCGTATTGCGTGAACTCGAATAACAGGGGGCCCGCATGGGCAAGCTCGCTGTTCGAGGACGCGGCTGAATACGGATATGGCATGCTGCTGGGAACGGAACAAATGCGTGACAGGATCGCTGACCTTGCGGCACTATGCCTGAAAGGCGGGGTTTCGTCTGAAATCGGCGCTTTGCTGGAAAAGTGGCTCGCTAACAGGAGCAATTCACAGAAAACATTAGAGATTTACAATGAGCTGATTCCGCTCATTGAAAAGGAAACATCGGGTCCGGCGGCCGACATATACAAGCTGAAGCACTATCTTGTCAAGCGGTCGGTTTGGTCGTTCGGAGGGGATGGTTGGGCGTATGACATCGGCTTCGGGGGCCTCGACCATGTCCTTGCGTCCGGTGATGATATCAACATACTTGTGCTCGACACGGAAGTGTACTCGAACACCGGAGGGCAGTCGTCGAAGTCCACGCCTGTGGCGGCGGTCGCAAAGTTCGCCGCAGCAGGCAAGCGCATTCGCAAAAAAGATTTGGGGATGATGGCGATGTCATACGGGTATGTGTACGTTGCCCAGGTGGCGATGGGTGCCAGCCAGGCGCAGTGCATACGCGCCTTTCTTGAGGCTGAAGCCTATCCGGGGCCCTCTCTGATAATCGCATACTCTCCGTGCATCAACCACGGGCTGAGGTCCGGGATGGGTAAATCGCAGGAGGAGGCCAGGCTTGCGGTTGAATGCGGGTACTGGCACCTGTACAGGCACAATCCCCTTCTCGAGAAGGAAGGGAAAAATCCGTTTGTTCTGGATTCCAAAGAGCCCCAGTGGGACAAATTTCAGGGATTCCTTGCCGGTGAAGTCAGGTACACCTCGCTGAAAAAGGAATTCCCCGATGTTGCGGATGGACTGTACACATCGGCGGAGGAAAACGCGAAATGGCGGTATAATACATATAAAAGGCTTGCCGCGCAGCAGTTTTGAATTTACATCCGGCGGTAAACATGAACGGGCGGCGCGGTGCCGCCCGTCATTTATTCGAGGTGCTCGATTATATACTGTTTGAGGATGTTATGCGCGGCCTTGCTGATTTCAAGAAATTTTAACGTGTAGTAGTGTATATTCTGTTCGTGAATGGTGCGGTCAGACAGTATTTTTGTTTTAATCCTTATCTTGAAATCTGAGATGGTGTATTCGAGATAGTACTGGGTTTTGTAATCCAATATCTGGCTGGAGCGCAGGACGGCCTCATTTTCATTCATTTTGAAAATGCTGCACGCGTACTGCGGTTCATCTTCACCGGAAGCCGGGTCGCTGCTGTCCGATTCGTTTTTCAGAACGCAGGGAATCATAACTTCAATGTAGGGATGCCGTGCTTCGCGGCCCCTTTCAATGGATTCAGCGGAAGAGATGCTGATGAAGTTTCCTTCGATGGAGGAGATGCGGGCAACGATTGTGTATTCGGCGTCACCGGCTCTCCAGATAAAAAGGCGAACCTGTCTGCCGGTGTAGCTTTCGTCGATGGTATGGTGATGAAGAATCTCAAGTTTGAATTTATCCTGGCTGTTGTTCAGCAGTTTGGTAATGAGGATTTCATTTTCCGGCACGATTACGCCGACAAGAGTGTTTATTTCAATGCCGCTTATGGTTTCTATCTGTTTTTTATATTTTGAAGGGTGGTATATTTTTTCATAGGTGATAATAAGGTCTTTTCCGATGTTGATGATCGATTCCCTTGTTTCATTAATCGTCTTCAGGTAATCGAAGAATTTGCTGAATGATGATTCGTAAAGAGCGGTGTTGTTCAGGATGCGGTTCGGATCACGCAGAGAGAGAAGGTTTATTATCCCGTTAAGTATTTTATACTGGAAATTTGAAAGGCCAAGTTGCTTGGCTTTAAACAGAAAAAGCTGCTGTGCATTGAGTTTTTTTTCTTTTAGAGACAGGTTGTAACGAATGAGAAAGATGAAAGCAATGACGAGTGCGATAAAAAGGAACACAAGAATAAAATCACCGGCTGAAACTGAAGGCCAGTATGATTGATAACCGGTTAAAACTTCAATGCCGAATATGATATACATGACATTTGATTTTAAAAAGAAACCCGCATTTGCCGTGTGAACATTTATTTTTGAACCTGATTAACAGGTGGGTTCCCGCATGAGGCAAAAAACCTTCTTTCCCGGGGAAAGCGTGATCTTCAGCCTCAGATTTGAGATCCCTTTTTTTGTGGTGTTGGTACAAAAATTTCCAATATTCATCACGAGCAACGCAGGCTCGACACAATATTACTGACGTTTATTATGAAATGCAATAATATTTTGATTACAACACGCATTTTATCATGGAACCAATGAGCACAAGGAAAGACATTAAATCCATAAAAATCATCTTATACGATTGTGAGGATGTAAGCTGCGACATGGTGAAAAGATTCATGAATCTTACCAACGTTGAGCTGAGGGCATACGATGATGAATTGCATCTTGAAGAGTTGAAGAAACACTATCAAGCCCATTGTTCCTCAAGGGAGATTGTAATACTTAAAAAGCACAGGGGAAGCTTTTTCCATAAGTGTCCCGGCTCCAAAAACGTGATATGCTGCAATTACTACATAATCAATACGGGATTTAACTGTTTATACAATTGTACATACTGTTACCTTAATTACTATTTGAATTCGTTTGGGATTGTCCAGTTTACCAACATGGAAGATATGTATGCGCGATATAGAATGGCGATACATGATGAATTGAAACTGATCTGCCCCCGAAAGGAGTACCAGGGGAAGAGGGAAAATCTCTTGCATAAAA
>CAZPZJ010000073.1:10991-15412 GCA_964591055.1 uncultured Leptospiraceae bacterium | reverse complement strand
GTCCGATTTTTTTATCGACCCCATGACTGGCGTGGAAAAGCACGACGCCCCCTTCTGCTATGAGAAGAGAAAGGGCGACTTCGCGATACGGGCGCGCGTGAAACCGGACTTTCGGAAAACCTATGACGCCGGCGGCCTTTTCGTGTACGACACCGCCCGCAAATGGATCAAGCTCGAGTTTGAAAAGACCGAACGCGGCTGCCCGTCGGTGGTGTCCGTCGTCACCAGCGGCTCCTCCGACTGCTGCAACGGCGAACGGCCCGGCGGCGAGGAGGTGAACCTGCAGATACTGCGCAGAGGCGATCAATGGGCGCTTCATTACTCGCCCGACGGGAAGAGGTGGAACATGGTGCGCTATTTCCGGCTGAAGATGAAGGAGCAGGTCAGGGTCGGCATCGTGGCGCAGTCGCCATTGGGCCGCGGATGCACGGTGACGTTCAGCGGCCTTGTGATATCCGAAAACCGGGCGGGAGACATCCGGAAAGGGAAATGACCCGACCCGCCCAATAAATCTTGACTTATAATAACGCATCTCCATAATGAAGACCATTTCACCCTGATAAAATATAGAAAACTGTTTTGCACAGGCAGAAGCGCACCCGCGCAGTGGTGACTTCGGCCCATGCTGTCTGAATCTGATCACACAAGGAGAGTGTATGAACAACACAACCGCGCCACGGGAATACAGGCTTTCCAAAAAAAGCGCCTACTACATCTTCACGCTGCTGTTTTTGCTGTACTTTTTCGACTATATCGACAGGACCATCGTCACATCCCTCGCCCCCTTCATCCAGCAGGAGTGGGGACTCACGGACACCCAGTCCGGCCTGCTGATGTCGGTGCTCTACTGGTCGGTTGTCGCCTTTGTTTTTCCTGTTTCAATCATCGTGGACCGCTGGAGCAGGAAAAAAACCATCGGCGTCATGGCCCTCCTGTGGACCGTCGCCACAGTGCTCTGCGCGTTTACGAAGACCTTCCCGCAGCTGCTGGCGGCGCGCTCCCTGATCGGCATCGGCGAGGCGGGTTACGCGCCGGCGGGCACGGCCATGCTTTCGGGCCTGTTTCCCCCGGAAAAGCGCTCCCGCATGATGGGGCTGTGGAACATCTCCATTCCCGTCGGGGTGGCGGTCGGCATAGGCCTCGGCGGCTTCATCGCCCAGCACTGGGGTTGGCGGCACGCCTTCGGCCTGGTGGCCCTTCCGGGCGCCATCGTGGCGATCCTCTTCTTCTTCGTGAAGGATTACAAAACCGTGGAGCTGGTCAAGACCAAGGAAGCCGACCAGCAGAAGGTCAAAATGAGCAAGGTGGATATTTTCAGGGAATTCATCTCCACCCCCTCGCTCATTTTCACCAACATAGGGTTCATAGGCTGCATTTTCGTCAACAACGCCATCATCTTCTGGCTCCCCACGTACTTTCACCGCACCACCGGCTGCTCCATCAGCGAGGCGGGCATGAAAACGAGCCTTCTCATGATACTGGCGATCGTGGGACTTCCCCTGGGCGGATGGCTGGCCGACGCGTGGTTTAAAAAACGAGTGTCATCGCGGATGCTGTTCCCGGCAATCACGACCGGGCTCAATGCGATCGTCATCTTCACGGCGTTTTCCCTTCTCGGCGGGAAGACCCAGTACATGGTTCTCATCTTCATGGGGATTCTGGCAAGCGCGTTCGCCCCGGCCGCCATCACGGTCACGCAGGAAGTCATCCACCCCGGGCTCAGGGCGATTTCATATTCCGTCTGCGTGGTCTTCCAGAACCTGCTGGGGGCCTCGCTTGCCCCGATCGTGATCGGAAAGATTTCCGACCTGTACGGCATTCAGACGGGCATGGCCATACTGCCCGCGTTCCTGCTTGTATCGGGACTGATGTTCTTGGCCGGATCCTTCACGTACAAGAGAGATCTGGGCAAGGTGGAGCATGTCGTTCTGGAGTGCGAAGACTGACGGCGGACACCCGCGCCCATGATCAATCGAAGGGTAGCGCTCCCCGGCAGCCGCGGCACACCGGGCCGTGATCGGAAGGGTACGCTTCCCCGCACTCCGGGCAGAGGGCGATGCGCCCCTTGTGTGGCCGCTCAAGGAAGCTTTTCCTGACGGACAGCGGGCGAAGCGAGAAGAGCGAATGCGCAGCGCCGGTTATTTCGGCGATCAGCCGCTCGCCCGACTGCTCGTGCTTGGGCTTGAGCCTGAAAAACCATGCTTTGATTTCATCGTACTCCTCGAGCCGCGAGGGATCGAGAAAGACGCGCAGCCCCTCCCCCGACGTTTTATCATAGAAGGTCATTGCAAAGCGCCCCGTGTCGATGATCTTCAGCCAGCCGTTGCCGATGGTGCACGGCGTGAGCATCTGCACCGCGTCGGGCAGGCAGTGCGAAGTCTCGCAGAGCACGTCGTAAAGCCCGCCCGCGGGGAGGCGCTGCACCGCGAGGTCGACCATGAACGCGCCGATGAGAAGGCCGGGGGCGACGCTGCCGTGGAATTTTTCCGCTTTTTTCATGAATTCCCCGATGGTGTCACCGAGTATCATTGCCGATGAGTTGTCCGCCTTCATGTTCACGCTCCCTCCTTGTCCATGTCGATCAGTTGAACCTCTTCTATGGAAAAAACCCCGATAAACTCGCTGACCTTGTTGCGCCTCACGCCCGCGTACACGTCCCGGCACGAGCCGAGAAGCGCCGAAAAAAGCCGCCTGAAGCGATCGTTTGCGAGATCGAGCCCGCCCACTTCATCGACGAACGCGCGCGCGATCCCGGACGCCGCGCACTCCTCCAGGATCGATTCCGCGAAGCGCATTCCCCTGCCCGAAAAGCTGAAATCTCCCCGCACCACCCGCTCGTCCCAGTCCGGGACACACTCCCCCTTCCTGCGAGCGAGCGGAACGGCCTCGCCGGTCGAAAGCCGGACGGTGTCGTAGCCGACGTGTCTGCCGCCGTCCAGCACCTTCCTGGACACGTACCCGTCACCGCCGAGGCGGGAGAACTCACCGGCGATCCGGGCCGTCTTGCCGGAATCTCTGCCTCCCGTTACGATGTAGACCATCCATCCTCCTGCGGCGCACCTTATCCCGGAACACGGCTTTCGGGGGATGCGGACCTGCGCTGTGCGCATCCTACCCGCCTCCGCGGCCGCGGCAATTACATTTTTTTTGCAACCCTGAAGCATCATCCGCTGTCATTGCCGGTAAGCCTGGCGCGCATCCGCGCACAATACAGGGCAATCACACAGCAAAGGACGGATTGATGGAACTGAAAGAGGACATTCTTGATATTACTAATCCATTTCTAAGCAAAAAAAGAAAAAGATACACCTTCCTGCCATACAGCGTTGTGGGATCGATTTCCATGCTGCTGTACTTCATCAATGTCATAATCATGTTTCCCTTCTTCTTCGTGCTCGGCATTCTGAAGTTCATGATCCCGCTCAAGTTCTGGCGCGAAGCGTGCAAGTATGTCATCGACACCCTCGGCACGGCGTGGATTTCGGTCAACAACTTCAACCTGAGAATCACCAAGAACATTCACTGGGAAGTGACAGGCCTCGAAGGCCTCAGGATGGACGAATGGTATCTGGTCATCTCCAACCACCAGTCGTGGTCGGACATTCTTGTGCTGCAGAAGGTGTTCAACAGGGAAATCCCGTTTCTGAAATTCTTCCTGAAGAAGGAGCTGATCTGGGTGCCGCTGATGGGGATCGCGTGGTGGGCGCTCGATTTTCCCTTCATGAAGCGATATTCCAAGGAGTACCTGAAAAAGCATCCCGACAAGAAGGGCAAGGACATAGAGATCACGAAAAAGGCGTGCGCCAAGTTCAGGCACATCCCCGTCTCCATCATGAATTTCGTCGAGGGTACGCGCTTCACCGAGGGAAAGCACGACAGGCAGAAATCGCCCTTCACCAACCTCCTCCGGCCCAAGGCCGGCGGCATCTCGTTCGTGCTCTCGTCGATCGGCTCGCAGATGCACCGCATCCTCGATGTCACCATATCGTACCCGAAAGGGCTTGAGACCTTCTGGGGATTCATCGCCGGCAGGGTCCCCGCGGTGAAGGTGCACATCCAGGAGCATCCCATCGAGCAATGGATGTTCGGCGATTACGAGTCCGACGAGGACTACAGGAACAACTTCCAGGAATGGCTCAACCAGCTCTGGATTGAAAAGGACATCCGCCTCAAAGCGATGTCGATGTAATATTATTTTTGGAGGGGCGCATTCCCCCGCGCCCCTCCACACCGCTTCCCGGCGGACAAAATCCTTGCCCGGCATTTCACGCCATGACGGTCCCGCACTTCCTGCATTTCTTTACGCCCCGGAAAAGCACCGTCGAACATGACGGGCAGGAGACCAGCCGCTCCTCTTCCGCCACCCATCGATCAGTGCCAAGCTCTCTCCACCGCGGCACGGCCCTCAGGATGTTCGCCTT
>CAZPZJ010000073.1:0-10891 GCA_964591055.1 uncultured Leptospiraceae bacterium | reverse complement strand
TGCAGCCACGCCGTCATGTCCGGCGACTTCAAAAACGGCTGGTCGCGGAACAGCGCCGTGAACTCGTAGTATGAATCCTCGATGGCGCGCATGGCGGGCCCGATGATGTCCCCGACCCGCCCGTACGCCGCCCTGCCCGTCATGGGATCATCGGGGTCCACCAGCCCCATCGAGAGCAAAAGATCGCCCTTGCTGCCGCAACGGCAGGGGTTTTCCTCGCGCAGAAGGCCGCAGCGCCGGTTAAAAAATTCGAAGACCTTCCTTCTGGACCGCGAAAGAATCGCCCGGAAGTTCGCCTTTGAAACGCCGCACAGCTCCCCGCCCACCGCATCGGTGACGCCGAACACCACGCCCAGGATGAACACCATGCGCTCCCTCCTGCCGAGGCAAAGCACAATGCACTGAAGGCAGGAAATCCTGACCTCCTCATTCAGGACGCTGGCCTCAGGGCGGGAGAGGGGCCTTTTATCGGCAATCATCGCCGCGTAGTGTCCGAAATCCTTTTCCTTCATGGTCCTCTGCACCAGGATCTCCTTTGCGCTCTTCCCGGCGTTGATGATGTGGTTGACGACAATGCGGTACATCCAGGTCCGCAGCGACGCCCTTCCGGGATCGTAGAGGGACAGCCTGGTGATTACTTTTATGAGCACTTCCTGCGTGATGTCCTCGGCGTCGGAGCGGTCGCCGACCATGCCATACGCGATATTGTATATCCACGCCTGGTGGCGCAACACCAGCGATTCGAGCGCACCGGAATCGCCGCCGAGCGCCGTTTCAACCAGCACGCGCTCGTCTGACTCCTGGCCGGGGTCTTCCCGGAACGGATTATACATGCTTCTCCCTCGTACGGTCTGTTTTCTTTCCCTTATGTACTGATACAGTTACATCAGGCGGGTGTGACAGGTACAGGAAAAAAATACTCACTTTCCCCCCGTGTATTGCCATCGCCCTGCAATGCCTGCCCGAAATTGAACGCGGGATTTCGGGATTTGCAGGACATTTATTCAATTGACAGTGCGCTTTTCCGGATTATGCTCGCATGTGATCCGATACAAAATCATACAACAGGAGAAACTCCCGTGACGATCAATCAGGACTATGACGTAATTATTGTCGGCTCCGGCCCCGGAGGCGCCTCCACCGCGAGGGAGCTCGCGCTGAAGGGGAAAAAAGTGCTCATCCTGGAATGGGGGCCCGGCAAGCCGGTACGGGGCACCATCTGGCAGTACCTCACCGAGCAGTGCTGGCCGGGGAAGGGGCTGCTTTTTGTATACAGGAACATGCTGGGCATGGTGCGCGGCATCACCACCGGCGGAAGCTCCCTCTTCTATTACGCCACCTGCTTTCCCGTGCCCCACCTTATGCTGGGCCGCTACGGCATCGACGTGCGGCGCGAGGAGAAGGAGATACGCAGGGAGCTCCCCATCGCCCCGCTGAAGGACGCGATGGTCACGCCTATGGCAAACCGCATCATGGAGAGCGCGCGCTCGCTCGGGTACGACTGGAAGCTCCTGGACAAATTCATGTACCAGGACAGGTGGCGGCCCGGCGACGCGTTCGGCTATTACGGCGATCCGAAAAACATCAAGTGGAGCGCAAGGATGTACGCCGGGGAGGCCGTCGCGAACGGCGCGGAGATGCTGAACAACGCGAAAGTCACCGGCGTCATCCTTGAAGGCTCCAGGGCGAAAGGCGTCGAGTTCATAGCCGGGGGGGAAACGCACAGGGTTTTCGCGGACAACATCGTCCTCTCCGCCGGAGGCATCGGCACGCCGGTGATTCTCCGAAAGATGGGGATTCGGGAGGCGGGAAAAAATTTCTTCTACGATCCGCTGATCTCCGTGTGCGGGAAAGTCGACAGCGCCATCAAACGCGCCGACGAAATCCCCATGTCCGCCGGCTGTCACCTGCCGGACGAGGGGATTGTGATGACCGACATGGCGCTGCCGACGTTTCTGGACGGAATATTCACCCTGCAGGTGCTGCGCTTCTGGCGCCTCTTTGAAACGCGAAAAACGCTGCGCATCATGATCAAGGTGCGCGACGACCTTGCCGGCCGCCTGACGGACCGCGGCGGCGTGCGGAAAAATCTCACGCCCGCCGACAGGGCGAAGCTGAACAGGGGATACGGGATCGCACGGGAGATTCTGCACAGGGCCGGCGCGCGCGGTGTGTACCGCACCTGGTACCTTGCCGCGCATCCCGGCGGCACCGTCAAGCTGGGAGAGTTACTCGACTCCAACCTTGCGGTAAAGGACTACAGCAATCTTTTTGTCTGCGACTGCTCGGCGATCCCCGAGCCCTGGGGCCTGCCTCCCACGCTCACGCTTCTGTGCCTGGGAAGACGGCTGGGGAGATTTCTTGCGGGGAAAAAAGCTCTCTCCGAAGGCGCTTCCCGCGGACGCAAAACCAAAAAGCCCGCAGGCAGGGCAACCGCGAAAAAAGGCCGCTAGCGCGCATGCGCCGTCCCTTCATGTATACGCTGCCTTCCTGACAGGCCATAAAATCATTGACCTGCGGACGGCATGATATACATTTGAGTAGTATTATGTCGCTGCGCACATTCACACGGGACAGCATGGCGAGATGAACATCACCCAGCTTATCGATTACCTGCAGAGCCGGGACTCCTTCATGGAGAACGTGCGGCTCTGGATGAAGGTGGATTCCGTGCCCGGAAGCTACGCCGACTACCCGGAGTCGCTGGACAGCCGGCTGGTGGAGGCGTGCAGAAAGCGCGGCATCGAGCGGCTTTTCAGCCATCAGCGCGACGCTATCGATTCCATCGCGCGCGGGAATGACACGGTCGTGGTCACCCCGACCGCGTCGGGCAAGACGCTGTGCTACAACCTCCCCGTGCTCGACGCGATGATGAGGGACATCGAATCGCGCGCGCTGTACCTCTTTCCCACCAAGGCGCTCTCGCAGGACCAGATGAGCGAGCTGCACGACCTGATCAGCGAGACGGGCGTTTCGGTCAAAACCTTCACCTTCGACGGCGACACGCCTGCCTCCGCCCGGCGCGCCATCAAGGCGGCGGGAAACATCGTGATCACCAATCCCGACATGCTGCACTCGGGCATCCTCCCGCACCACCCGGTCTGGATCAAGCTTTTCGAGAACCTGAAGTTCGTGGTGATCGACGAGATACACTCCTACCGCGGGGTTTTCGGAAGCCACTTCGCCAACGTGATGCGGCGGCTGCGCCGGGTGTGCCGCTTCTACGGCTCAAACCCGGTTTTCATCTGCTGCTCGGCAACGATCAAAAATCCCAAAGAGCACGCGGAAGGCCTCACCGGCCGGCAGTTCTCGCTGGTGGACAAAAGCGGGGCGCCTCGCGGCGAGCGCCATTACGTGATCTACAACCCGCCCGTGGTCAATTACGATCTTGGCATCCGCGCTTCCGCCGTGAAGGAGGCTGCGAAGGTGGGCGCCATCCTGCTGAAGAACAAAATCCCCACCATCGTCTTCGCACGCAGCCGCCTGCGCGTGGAGATCATCTACACATACCTGCGAGAGCGCTGCGCGGGCGTGCCGGTGTCGGCCTACCGCGGCGGCTACCTTCCCAACGAGCGGCGCGCCATCGAGCGCGGGCTCCGCGAGCGGCGCATCACCGGCGTGGTCTCCACCAACGCGCTTGAGCTCGGCATCGACATCGGCATGCTGGACGCCTCCGTCACCGTGGGATATCCGGGCTCCATCTCGTCGCTGCACCAGCAGTTCGGGCGAAGCGGCCGTCGCGGCTCGTCCTCGCTCTCGGTCATGATCGCGACGAGCTCCCCGCTGGACCAGTACATCTGCAACAATCCGCACTTCGTGCTGCACTCCAACCCGGAATCGGCCACCGTCAACCCGGACAACCTGCTCATCCTGATGGACCACCTGAAATGCGCGGCGTTCGAGCTCCCCTTCAGCGCCGACGAGCGCTTCGCCGAAAGCCTGTCCACCACCACCGAGGTGATGGAGTACCTTGCCGGCGAGGGCGTCGTCAAGAAGAGCGGCGAAAAGTACCACTGGATGAGCGACATCTATCCGGCCAACGACGTGTCGCTGCGCACCGCGGCGCAGGAGAACTTTGTGATCGTCGACAACGACGAGAGGGCGACGGTGATCGGCGAGGTGGACTTCTTCTCCGCGCCCACGCTCATCCACAACGACGCCATCTACCTGCACCAGGGACGGCAGTACTACATCGACAACCTCGACTGGGAGCGACGCATGGCCTTCTGCCACGAGGTTGAGTCGGAATACTACACCGACGCCGAGGAAAAGACCGACCTGCACGTGCTTGAGCGATTCGAGGGCCGCGCGATGGGGGACGTATCGCTTTCCAGGGGCGAGATCAACGTGCGCACGATGGCGGTGATGTTCAAGAAGATACGCTTCAACACGCATGAGAACCTGGGCTGGGCAAAAATCCACCTGCCGGAGATCGAGATGCACACCACCGCGGCGTGGCTCGACTTCGACGGGGATGCGCTGGAGCGCGAATACGGCAAGGCGATGACCGGCCACATCCTCTACTCGCTGGCCTACATCCTCCGCAACATCGCGCCCGTCTTCACCCTCTCGGACGTCACCGACATCAGGGTGCTGCACCAGACGCGCTCCCTCTTCAGCGGGAAGCCGGCGGTGTTCATCTACGACGCCGCGCCGGGAGGGGTGGGCATTTCGCACCGCGTGTACGACATCATGGAGCTTGTCATCGCCGAGTCGGCGAAGGCCATCAGGGGCTGCTCCTGCGAGCACGGCTGCCCCGGCTGCATCGGCCCCCTGCCGTCGCAGGAAGGCGCGGTGAAAAAAGCGGTTATCGGCGTGCTCGAAGGGATGCGCTGAGCATGTCGGTGCGGGACAGGCTGAACCTCTACAAAAAAGGGGCCATACCCCCGCCCGCGCAGGAACGCGGCTCCATTCCGGGAGGCATGGAGATCGCGCCCGGCGTCCTGAAGTTTTCAACCGAAGCACCCCTCTCAAACATTGAAAAGGCGGCGGGCTCGGAGGCGGATTACGATTTTGCGCCCATCGCCAGGCACCACCGGTTTTCCGCGGGCCTTGAGGCGGACAAGCTTCTCTTCGTGGACCTGGAAACCACGTCGCTTTCCACCGGCGCCGGCAATTACCCCTTCCTGGCGGGTCTGGCGTTCATCCGCGACGGCGTGTTCACCACCGAGCAGTATTTCATGCTGGACTACTCCGCCGAGCCCGCCATGCTCGAAACGATACTTCCCCGGTTCGCTGGCGCCACGCTGGTGACCTTCAACGGCAGGACATTCGACATCCCGCTGCTTAAAAGCCGCTACCGCATCAACCGCGTGCCGGGATTTCCCGTCGATGCGCCCCACTTCGATCTCCTGCAGCCCGCAAGGCGCGTCTTCAAACGGGTGATAGAAAGCTGCGCGCTGAAAAACATCGAGGAGCGCGTCCTCGGCATCTACCGCGAAGATGACATTCCCGGCTGGCTGATCCCGGAAGTGTATTTCAGCTACCAGAAGCACGGCGAGACGGTGCGATTGCCGCTGGTGATCAGGCACAACCGCGATGACGTGCAATCGATGCTTGCGCTGCTGCTCGTGCTCAACCGGGTGTACTCCCACGTGGAGAACCGACGCTACGACATGGTGCATCGCTCGTCCATCGCCCCCATCGCCTCGGCGCTGTACCGGCGCGACCCGGAAGCGTTCATCGACATGGTCCGCTACATAGGCGGCGACATCTTCTCAGACCGGGCGCTGTTCAAGAAATACTCGAGCGCGCTCAAGCGCGCAGGAAGGCTCGACGAGGCGATCGAGTTCTGGCGAAAGGACGGATCCGTCTTTTCGCTCGAGGAGCTCGCCAAGCACGCCGAACACCGTGAGCGCGATCACGGCGCCGCCCTCACTCTCTGCGCCAGCGCGATGGAGATGCTCAACCGGGGAATCTTCTCCGGTCGGGGTGAGCGGCTTGGCAAAGAGCACCGCGAGTTTTTGCGGGAGCGCATGCGCCACAGGATTGCGAGGTTACGGAGAAAATCCGGGCAGTGAAAAAATCGCGCGCTGAAATCTTTCGTCTTGCAGCACAGGCGCGCTATCATGTACTGTGGCGCACCGTGACACCCTAATACCCGGGAGTTTGAACCACCCATGGATCAGAACGCGAAACGGCTTGGAGAAGAGCCGATTGCGAAGCTGCTTGTCGGTTTTTCCGCACCGGCGATCGTAGGAACCATCGTCACCTCGATGTACAGCGTGATCGACCGCATCTTCGTGGGGCACGTGGTGGGCCCCTTCGCGATCGCGGGCATGGGGCTCACGTTCCCGATCTCGCTGGTGCTGATGGCGTTCGGCATGCTGATCGGAATCGGCACCTCCGCGCGGATATCCATCAGCCTCGGGCGGAAGGACATCGAGGGCGCCAACCGCATTCTGGGCAACGCGTTCTCCCTCGTGCTGATAGCCTCCGTTGCGCTCACCGCGACAGGGATCGCCCTGCTCGATCCCATCCTCTCCCTGTTCGGAAGCAGCCCCGACACGCTTCCCTACGCGCGGCAGTTCATCGGGATCATACTCCTCGGGACCGTGTTTCAGTTTATCGGCTTCGGGCTGAACGGCGTCATCGGCGCCGAGGGCCATCCGAGGATATCGATGATGACGATGCTGCTGAACGCCTCGCTCAATGTGGTCTTTCTGGCGCTGTTCATCTACGTGCTGGGATGGGGAGTGCGCGGCTCGGCGCTGGCGACGCTCATTGCGCAGGCCGCTTCCGCCGCCTGGGTGTTCGGCTTTTTGAGAAGCAAAAAGAGCATGCTGAAAATCAAACTCAGGCACATGCGGCTGGACAGGCGCATCGTCGCCGGCATCGTTTCAATCGGCATGGCTCCCTTCGCGATGCAGATGGCGGGAAGCTTTGTCAACGCCATCCTGAACAGGGCGCTCAAGGCGCACGGCGGCGACATGGCCGTGGGCGCGATGAGCGCCATCTTCGCGCTTGCGATGCTGATGGTGATGCCGGTGGTGGGCATCAATCACGGGATGCAGCCGATCGCCGGATTCAACTTCGGCGCGGAAAAGTACGACCGGGTGAAAAAAACCCTGAAGCTGGCGATTATTGGCGCCACCATCCATCTTACAACGATGTTCATCCTGGTCCAGGCGTTCCCCCATTTCTTCATTCAGCTGTTCAGCGGCGATGCGCACCTCATCGAGATAGGCACGGACGGCATCCGCATCTTCCTCCTGGCGCTTCCGCTGGTGGGCATCCAGATCATTGGCGCCAACTTCTACCTTGCGATCGGCAAAGGGCCCACGTCACTGGTGCTCAACCTGCTCCGCCAGCTGATCGTGCTGATACCGGCGCTTCTCATCCTGCCCCGGTTCTTCGGCCTTACCGGCGTGTGGATGTCCATGCCCATCGCCGACCTCATCTCGGTCTGCATCACCGGCGCGTTTGTGCTCTACGAGATTGGCCACATGGACCGCGAGCACACCCGCACTCTGAGCGCACACCCGGTGGCCGCCGGCGAAGACGCCCTGAACACCGCCGATTGCATGGAATACCCCGTTCAGGGCTGAGCGCCACCCGGTCTTTGCCGCCATCGAGCGATATAGCGCACACCCGTCGTAATACAATAATCGGTTTGACATTCTTCCCGCATGTGTGAGAAGCTCCCCCAGGCAACCCGCCCGCCATGCGGGCCGGTGGAACGGAATGAACAGCCAGCACTCATACAACAACATCACACGCGTATGCGTCTACTGCGGATCAAGCACGGGCGCAAATCCCCTTTACGCCGAAAGCGCGCGCGAGCTCGGCCGCCTCCTCGCCCGAAGCGGTATCGCGCTGGTGTACGGGGGCGGACGCATCGGGCTGATGAACGAGATAGCGAACGCCGTGCTCAAGCTCGGCGGGCACGTCACCGGCGTGATCCCCCGCTCGCTCGTTGACCGGGAGCTCGCCCACCACGGCGTGAGCGACCTGCGCATCGTCGACTCCATGCACGAGCGCAAGGCGCTGATGGCGGACCTCTGCGACGCGTTCATCGCCATGCCGGGGGGCATCGGGACGTTCGAGGAGTTCCTTGAGGCGCTCACATGGTCACAGCTCGGATTTCACGGCAAACCGCTGGGACTTTTAAACACCGCCGGCTTTTTCAACGGCCTTGTCGCGTTTCTGGAGCACGCAGTCAGCGAAGGATTCATGAACCCGCGGATCATGAAGATGATCACCATCGGCGAAAACCCGCTCCCGCTCATTGAGGCGCTTCATGCGTACCGCGCACCGGACATCGACAAGGCGAAAGAAGCGCTTATGGCGCTGGAGAACTGATCTCACCCGGAAATGCACTTAAATTGAATTGACTTCGCCTGCCTGTTATTATACTTTATCCTGTAAATGTCGGTTAATTCTTAATATCGCTCATCTATCCCGGAACCACCTTCCGGAGTTTCGGCATGTAATCGCCGGGTAGAGGGCCGATCCCGGGAAGGCGCTCTGACTGGCTCTGGAGGATAATTCCAATGACAAAGATCATTATGTTTGTACTCCTGTCCAGTCCCGGGCCAGCCACGCCATACTCTGAACCCGGCAACGATCTTAGCACTTTCGCAACCCGTGACAGCCTCCCCGGCAGAAAAAGTCCCATGCCTGGAGCGCATTAAAACCGCAACCTGCGGCACAGACTCTATTCCAGAACCATGGAGGTAACACCGTGAACATTTTCCTTGTTGTGCTTCTTGTCGCCGGCTCCATCGCTTTCGGCGTCATCTGGGAAATCTTTCGCAGAAGGTGCCCCTCCTGCGGGAGGTTTTTCGCGCGGGAGATACTGTCAAGCGCGTCATCCCATACCTCTCATCACATGGGCGAGCACACGCATAAAACCACGGTAAGCCAGTGCCAGTGCAAATTCTGCGGTCACCAGTGGGAGCAGAAATACACCTCAACAAAACACAGGAGATAGCAGGTTGTTTCGGCGAGCGCCGAATCCGGAAGCCAGCCGCTTTCCGGTCAACACATACACACAGGAGGACGCATATGCTGAAAAGATGCACCATGATCGTGCTTGTCGGAGCAGTGATTCTGACGGTGTGTTCCTGCAAAAGGGGATCCGTCGAAGACGCGCAGAAGGATTTGAACAGCGTTATGTCCATTTACGAAGGTTATTTCAGCGTTCTTGACCAGAACAAGGCCAATCCTGAGGCGGGCATCAAAGCGTCCCAGGAGTACGTCAACAGCAAGAAAGCCGAACTTGCCTCGCTTGCCGCCCGCATCAACCGGAATCCCAGGGCGGGGGATCTGATGGACAAGTTCCAGAGCGATCTCACCGAGCGCTCGTCACAGAAGGGACGCGAGCTCGCTCCGGTGTACAGCGGATTTAAAAGCGACCTGGAGCAGCAGATGCGCGACATGGCGACCGCGGCCGGAGGGAACTGATCTTTCCGGGGTGTGGATGGGCGACGCACAAGGGGAAGGAGAACGGCCGCCATCCTTCCCCGCCCGGGCCCCTACCCTTTCTTTTCACCGGCATCAAGCCTTTTTAGTATCTCAGCCACTGCTTCGATGTATTCCTCGGCGCCGAACATAAAAATGTTATTGTGGTTGGCGCCCGGAATCTTTAAAAACCTCTTGTTCTTTGATCCCGCCGCGGCAAAAAGCGCCCGCCCGTCTGAAAGCGGAATGATGTGGTCGTGTTCGGCATGTATGATGAGAGTGGGCCCCGCATAGCCTTTTATTTTTTCCAGGTGATTGAAGGTCCCCTCCTCCGTGACGCCAAGCCCTTCGACCCGGATTCCAAGAAGCCGCATGAGCGGCAGGATGTACGCGAAGCCGCTTTCGATCACAAGCGCCGCGACATCGCCGGGATACGACGACGCCAGCTCAAGCGCCGATGCGCTGCCGAGCGATCGGCCCATTACCACCAGGGGCCCGGAATGGCCTTTCGCGTTCAGGTACTCTTTCGCGAACTCGAACACGCTGTGGCAGTCGCTCATCATTGCCGCGACAGAGGGCGAACCGGTGGATATCCCGTAACCCCGGTAATCCACGGGCATGAAGCCCGCCCCCAGCCGTGTGTACACGGACGCGAGGTCCTCGTAGTCTGCGACGATTTCTCCATTTCCATGGAAGAAGAGAATTGTGGGATCCGACAGGTTCGCGGCGTAAAAGCGGCCTCCGATCACCGCCCCGTCTCCCGTGGGGATCGCGAGCTCATCGAAATGCGCGCCGCCGCGGCCCCGGGATTCCTCCCTTCGGGGATAAAAGAGATACGCCAGTATCTCGTCCCTGTCGATTTTCATCAACTCGGCACTGACTGATTTTTTCATGGAACCTCCCGGCATGAAGGGCCTTCCCGGCCCGTTTCCCGACACGACAGCATACAGGCCCGCGGGGTGATTGGAAAGAACATTTTGCATCCCCTTGCCGTGTAAATAATAATTGATAATTATCGCCCTTTCCCCTTTAATGTACATTCATAATTTTTAATCATCCGGGGAATATGGCGCGCAAGAAGCTCGTGTTCATTATTGACGACGACACCGAGATCGTTCACTTCGCCCGGCAGGTCCTCGAGGACGCGGGCTTTGACACCAGGACCGCGCAGAGCACGGAAGACGCCGTCGCCCTGCTGGGCGGCGCAGCGCCCGACCTGGTCTTCTGCGATATGATGATGGAGGAGATCGATTCCGGGGTGAACGTGGTCAAGAAAATAAGGAAAAAGCACAACGATGTTCCTATATTCCTGATGAGCAACATCGGCGACGCATCCGCCCGCTATCTCAACATCGGCACGCTGGGGTTCACCGGTTTTATTCAAAAGCCCCTGAACCGGGATAAACTTGTTGAAACCGCGAGAAAAGTTTTTGAGGAGTAAAAGCGTGATCCCGCGAGGCATTTTCGCAATGAACAGATATGCTGATCG